>NZ_JASHKX010000044.1:0-53761 GCF_030058635.1 Rhodococcus sp. IEGM 1305 | reverse complement strand
GGGTGGAAGAAGTCAGCGCGTGGTTACGCCGACCGGCCCACCCGGGGCCGGCCTGCTAAACCAGAAATATGCGCGCTGCATGGCGCCCACAGTAACGGCTGCCCCCGATCGGCGCCACACCTACCCCGGGCCCCTGACATTTGTCACGGTGAGGTCGTGACGGACGTGTGGGGGTCGGCGGCCGTCCGGATCGCACGCTGAATGCATGACATCGACAGAGCACCGCACCTACTCGAAGGCCTCCGCGTCGCCGGCTCCGGCAGTCAGCCTGCGCGGCGTCCACAAGCACTTCGGTGACGTTCACGCCGTCCGGGGGCTGGACCTCGAGATCCGGCCCGGCGAGATCGTCGCGTTCCTCGGACCCAACGGCGCCGGCAAGACCACCACCGTCGACATCCTCCTCGGACTGTCCCGCCCCACAGCCGGCGAGGTGTCCGTGTTCGGCACCGATCCGCGCACCGCGATCGCGAAGGGTCTGGTCTCGGCGGTCATGCAGACGGGCGGGCTCCTGAAGGAGCTGACGGTCGAGGAGACCGTCCGGCTCACCGCTAGCCTGTTCGCCGACACCCGGCCGGTCGACGAGGTCCTCACCCGGGCCGGTATCGCCGATCTCGGAAACCGGTTGGTGGGCAAGTGTTCCGGTGGTCAGCAGCAGCGACTACGGTTCGCGATGGCATTGCTCTCCGATCCCGAGTTGCTGATCCTCGACGAGCCGACCACCGGCATGGACGTCGAGGGCAGGCGGGACTTCTGGTCGGCGATCCGCGCCGACGCGGACAGCGGCCGGACGGTGGTCTTCGCGACGCACTACCTCGAGGAGGCCGACGCCTACGCCGACCGGATCGTGCTGGTGCGCAAGGGAAAAGTGGTCGCCGACGGCACCGCCGCCGAGGTGAAGGCACTGGCCGCGGGACGCACGGTTCGCGCCCACTTCCCGGGCGCCGACAGGGAACAGCTGTTCGCGATCCCCGGCGCCGACAGCATCGAGGTTCGCGGCGACAGCGTCCTCGTCCACTCGACGGACACCGACGCCGTGGCCCGCCACCTCCTCACGCAGACGCCTGCCTGCGACCTCGAAATCGTCTCCCGAGGACTCGAAGACGCATTCATCGCACTCACCTCCGACGACTCCGCCACGGAAGGATCGAACTGATGACCACCCTCGCCGCACCCCGCCGCGTTCCCCCGCTCGGCGGACTCAACACCACCCTCCTCGGGCTCGAACTGCGCCGGCTGCTGCGCAATCGGCGCACGATGATCATCACTCTCGTCATGCCGGTCGTCTTCTTCCTCATCTTCGGTCTGAACCCCAGCTACTCGGGGGAGAGCGCAGGCAACGGGAACATCTCGGCGTACGTGATGATCAGCATGGCACTGTACGGCGCGATGATCGCGACGACGAGCGGCGGCGCGATGGTGTCGGTGGAACGGGCGTCAGGATGGAGCCGGCAGTTGCGGCTCACCCCCCTGTCCCCCGGGGTCTACATCTTCGTCAAGGTGCTCGTCGCGATGATGCTCGGCCTCGGGGCCGTCGGCGTCGTCTACCTCGTGGGCGCGTTCACGTCGGTCCACATGGACACGTCCCTGTGGTTCACGACGGCCCTGATCACCTGGCTCGGATCCGCAGTGTTCGCCGCGTTCGGCCTGTTCATGGGGTACCTGCTGCCGAGCGAGAACGTCATGCAGATCCTCGGCCCCGGGCTCGCCGTGCTCGGCTTCGCGGGCGGGCTGTTCATGCCGCTGCAGGACGGTTCGGTGTGGGCGTCGATCGCGCAGTTCATGCCCACGTACGGGCTGAGTCAGCTGGTGCACGCGCCGCTCACCGGTGACGCGATGCAGTGGACGTGGCTCCTCAACGTCGCGGTGTGGCTGGCGATCTTCGTCGGCGGTGCGGCGTGGCGGTTCCAGCGCGACACCGAGCGAGTGTGACGGCGGTATCGTGACTGCCGTGACCACCCCCGACGGCCCCGTCGTGACCAGACGATGGGGCCGTTTCGGATTCATTTTCGCCGCCGCCTGGACGGTCTTCCTGTTCCAGCCGTTCCTCGACGGCTGGGCCGCCCGCGATCACGTCCGCGGCTGGATCGGGATGATCGCCACGCTCGCCTTCGCGGTGACGTACCTCGCGATGTTCCGTTGGTCGCATACCCGGCGCGCGCACAACGAGTTTCGGCCGCCGCTGAACCAGGCGGCGCCGCTCGTCGTGGCGCTGTTCGGGCTCGCAGTCGTCATGGTGGTCGCCGTCGGGTCGTCGGGGCTGTCCGCCGCCGTCTTCCTCGCGGTCTCCGCGGTCATGCTGTTCCCCGCGTGGCTCGGCGGGATCACCGCCCTGACCGTCGCAGTTCTCGTGGAAGTGATCTCCACGGTGATGGACTGGGGGTCGGGCACCGGGCTCTCGCTGGGCGTGTGCGCGGCAGCGTTCGCGATGTTCGGCGTGACCAAGCTGATCAACCGCAACATCGAACTGGTCCGGGAACGGGAAGCGAGCGAACGGCTCGCAGTGCAGGAGGAACGCACCCGGATGGCCCGCGACCTCCACGACATCCTGGGGCATTCCCTCACCGTCATCACCGTCAAGGCCGAACTCGTCGGCCGGCTCCTCGACATCGACATCGACCGGGCCCGCACCGAAGTGGCGGACCTGGAACGTCTTTCCCGCGACGCGCTCGCGGACGTCCGGCAGGCCGTGCAGGGAATCCGGGGGCTGTCGCTTCCGGTGGAGATCGCCCGGGCCGGGGAAGCGTTGCGGTCGGCCGGAATCGAGGCGGAGCTGCCCAACAGCACCGAGTCGGTACCCACCGGACTGCGCGAGTTGTTCGCGTGGACCGTCCGGGAGGGTGTCACGAACGTGGTCCGGCACAGCGGCGCAACGTACTGCTCGGTCACGGTGGGCGAACGCGAGGTCACCGTCGTCGACGACGGCGCCGGGTGTAGTGAATCCGTGCACGGGAACGGGCTGGTGGGCCTTCGGGAGCGCGCCGCCGCCGCCGGAGCCCGGGTCGTCATCACCCATCCGCAACCCGGCGGGTTCTCGTTGCACGTGCTGAAGGAAGAGGCCTCGTGACGATCCGGCTGCTGCTCGCCGACGATCAGGCACTCGTCCGCGGTGCCCTCGCCGCCCTGCTCGACCTGGAGGCGGACCTCACGGTCGTCGCGGAGGTCGGGCGCGGCGACGAGGTCGTCGCGGCGGCGCGCGAGCACTCCCCCGACGTCGCGCTCCTCGACGTCGAAATGCCCGGTCTGGACGGGATCGCCGCGGCCGCGGCACTGCGGGCCGAGATGCCGCAGACCCGCGTCCTGATCGTGACGACGTTCGGTCGTCCCGGGTACCTGCGCAAGGCACTGCAGGCCGGTGCGTCGGGGTTCGTCGTGAAGGACACCCCGGCCCGGCAGCTCGCCGACGCCGTCCGGCGCGTCCATGCCGGACTGCGCGTCGTCGACCCGGCTCTCGCCGCCGACAGTCTCGTCAGCGGGGAATCACCGCTCACCGACCGGGAGACGGACGTGCTGCGGGCGGCGCGGGACGGTGCGCCGGTCGCCTCCATCGCGGCCGCACTGTTCCTGTCCGCAGGTACCGTGCGCAATCACCTCTCCTCGGCGATCGGCAAGACCGGCGCCAGCACCCGCGCCGAGGCCGTCCGCGCCGCGGAGTCGAACGGCTGGCTGTAGGCCCTCCGGGCCCGTGCGCCTTTTTGGTAGTTGGGGCTACCAAAAAGGCGCACGGGCCGAAGGCCTATGCTGGCCGGTGCAGCTGGTTCGCCCGGCACGGTCGTGAGGAGCCCCGAAGACCGCACCTGGCGTCGAAGCACGTCGGACTCCCCGGAGTCCGCGTGTGAGAGGGAACCCGGTGAGAATCCGGGACTGTCCCGCAGCGGTGAGCAGGAACGACCGCCGTCACCATGCACTGGGCAACCGCCTGGGAAGCGACGGCCACTAGGTCCGGTGCGATGTCGCACCGGCTGCCTGCGAGTCCGAAGACCTGCCGACTGTGTCGGGCACGCCGTGCCCGACGGTTACCGCCTCGTGGATTGGGCGTGTAGACCTTCTCGCGCTGCAGCACGTCCCTGGGCTCGAGAGGTGTACCCGTGTGCCGGCGGTGGCCGTACCGCGTACGCAACTGGAGATACCGTGACATTCACTTTCACCGCGACCGTGCTGGGCTCACCTCGCATCGGTCCGAATCGCGAACTGAAGAAGGCCGTCGAGTCGTACTGGGCCGGCCGCCTCGACGCCGAAGCGCTCGACGCGCTCGCCCGGGATCAGCGCGGTCAGACCTGGACGAGCCTGCGCGACGCCGGCCTCGACTCCGTGCCCGTCAACACGTTCTCGTACTACGACCATGTGCTGGACACCGCGGCGATGCTCGGCGCACTGCCCGACCGTGTCGCCGGCATCGAGAGCGACCTCGACCGCTACTTCGCCGCCGCCCGCGGCAACGACACGGTCGCCCCGCTGGAGATGACCAAGTGGTTCGACACCAACTACCACTACCTGGTGCCGGAGATCTCCCCGACGACGACGTTCGCCCTCGACCCGTCGAAGGTGCTCCGCGAACTCGAAGAGGCACGTGCCCTGGACATTCCGGCCCGCCCGGTGGTGGTGGGTCCGGTCACGTTCCTGCTGCTGTCGAAGGCTGTCGGCTCGGATGCACCCCTCCTCGACCGCCTCGACGAACTCGTCCCGCTGTATGCGGACCTGCTCGGTCGGCTCGCCGACGCGGGCGCCGACTGGGTGCAGATCGACGAACCCGCGCTGGTCGCCGACCGCACACCGGGGGAGATCGCGGCGGCCAAGCGGGCCTACGACCGGTTGTCCGCGCTGGAGTCGCGACCGGCGATCCTCGTCGCGTCGTACTTCGGCAGCCTCGGTGATGCACTTCCCGCGATCGCGTCGACCGGTGTCGAGGGGATCGCGATCGACCTGGTTGCCGGATCCGACCCCCTCGCCACGGTTCCCGATCTGACCCGCAAGCACGTCGTCGCCGGTGTCGTCGACGGACGCAACATCTGGCGCACCGACCTGGACGCGGCCCTGGCGTCGCTCGGCACCCTGCTGGGCAGCACCGGTTCGCTCGCCGTCTCGACGTCGTGCTCGCTGCTGCACGTCCCGTACACGCTCGACGCGGAGACCGGCATCGACAAGGCGCTGCGGTCGTGGCTGGCGTTCGGCACCGAGAAGGTCCGCGAGGTCGTCACACTCGGGACCGCACTGACCAGCGGTCGCGAATCCGTCGACGACGAGTTCGCGCTCGCCCGCGCGGCGGCGTCCACCCGCAGCACCGACCCACGTCTGCACGACGCCACTGTCCGTGCCCGGCTGGACGCGCTCACCGCGTCCGATCCGGGGCGCAGTCCCGCGGCGGAACGTCGGGAAGCCCAGTCGGCGCTGTCGCTTCCGGTGCTGCCGACCACGACGATCGGCTCCTACCCGCAGACGACGCAGATCCGCGTCGCGCGCGCGGCCCGGCGCAAGGGTGAGATCGACGAGGCCGAGTACCTGAACCGGATGCGCGCCGAGGTCGCGGATGTGGTTGCGCTGCAGGAGACTCTGGACCTCGACGTGCTGGTGCACGGCGAACCGGAACGCAACGACATGGTGCAGTACTTCGCCGAACAGCTGGACGGGTTCTTCGCGACGGACAACGGCTGGGTGCAGTCGTACGGCAGCCGCTGCGTTCGACCGCCGATCCTGTACGGCGATGTGCGCCGCAGCAACCCGATGACCGTCGAATGGATCACGTACGCGCAGTCGCTGACGCAGCGTCCGGTGAAGGGCATGCTCACCGGTCCGGTGACGATCCTGGCGTGGTCGTTCGTGCGCGACGACCAGCCGCTGGCCGACTCCGCCAACCAGGTGGCGCTGGCCATCCGCGACGAAACGGTGGATCTGCAGGGCGCGGGCATCCGGATCGTCCAGGTGGACGAGCCCGCGCTGCGCGAACTGCTGCCCCTGCGGGCCGCGGCTCAGCCGGCGTACCTCGACTGGTCGGTCGGGGCGTTCCGTCTCGCGACGTCGGGCGTCTCGGACTCGACGCAGATCCACACCCACCTCTGCTATTCGGAGTTCGGTGAGGTCATCGAGGCCATCGCGAGGCTCGACGCCGACGTCACCTCCATCGAGGCCGCGCGCTCGCACATGGAGGTCCTCGACGACCTCAACGCCGTCGGCTTCGACCTCGGCGTCGGCCCGGGCGTGTACGACATCCACTCGCCGCGGGTGCCCGGTGTCGAGGAGATCGCGGCGTCGCTGCGGGAGGCGCTGAAGGCGGTGCCGGTGGAACGGCTGTGGGTCAACCCCGACTGCGGCCTGAAGACCCGCGGTCCCGCCGAGGTCGAGGCGTCGCTGCGCAACCTCGTCGACGCGGCGAAGCTGGTCCGCGCGGAGCTGTAGGCGGCTCCGCCGCCCGTGAGTGGTTGAGGAGTCTCTGGACTCGTCAACCACTCACGGGGCCGAAGGCCCTGGTCTGCGACGGATTCTCGCCGAACCGGCGACGATAGGCGGCCGCGAAGAGGCCGAGGTTGACGTATCCCCACGCGCCGGCGATCGAGGCGACGGTCTCCCCCGGCGACGCGGTGAGCAGTTCCTCCCGAATGCCCTGGAGCCGCTGCTCACGCACGTATTCGGCCGGGGTGGTGTCCAGGTATTTCCGGAACGACCCGGACAGGGTCCGGACGCTGACCCCCACCGCGTCGGCGATGTCGGAGGCGGTCGGCAGTTCGCGGGCGTACTCCCGGATGTACTGGACGGCGTGCCGCACATAGCCGGGCGCCGCGGGGCCGGTGGACCTGTCCGGGTCCACTCCGGTGCGAGCCGCCCATTCGGTGAGCAGGTGACCGACGAGCAACTCCTGCAGGTTGAGCCCGATGCGCCCCTCGGTGGCGTGTCCGGGTAGCTCTCCCGTCGTCCGCATGGCGTATCCGAGCAGCGCCTGCCAGCCGGATCCACCGCCCCCGATGACGCATTTGCGTTGCCAGAGAAGATCTCCGGGGTCGAATCCCCACCACCGCACGGCCGTGTCAGCGAGCAGGGTGTGGGGAACGGTGAGATTGAGCTGGACGTGGTCAGGCGAGAACTCGACGAGGTAGTCGACGCGACTGCAGTCGGCGACGAACGTGTCACCAACCGGTGTGTCCGCGGTGGCGTCGTGGTCGAGGTGGTGCCGGGCGTTGCCCCGGATGGTCGTGAGAACGAGCGCGTTTCCGGCGTCGGACGAGAAGTCGCCGACCGAGACGGGAATTCCGTAGGAGAACCGGGTGACGGTGATGTCGCCGATCTTCGTGGAGTACATGCTCGACCGGGGTGACAGCCCGGCACCGAGCGGACGCACGACATAGGGCATGTACACGCGGTCGGACCAGAGTTGGATCTCGCTCCAGTCCTCCGACGCTCTGCGCTCGGCGGCCGTCGGCCGTCCCACCGCAAACGGATCCAGCACGACCATGCGTCGAGTATTCCAGGGCCTTCGGCCCCGTGCGCCTTTCTGGTTGCCGGAACAACCGGAAAGGCGCACGGGCCCGGAGGCCCATTGCTTATATCGTGAGTGTATGCTCATAATATGGGTGTACCTGTGACACCAGTCACTACCCCGCCTCCTCGATAAGGACGCGCACATGTCAGACGTAGCAATCCTGATCAACACCACGGTCGCCGTAGCGGCGGTCGTTCTGATGATCGTGCGTTTCAAGTTCAACCCAGTGGTGTCACTGGTCGTCGGATCCGCCTACCTCGGACTCACGACGGGACTCGGCACGGCCGAAACGGTGGAAGTCATCAGCACCGGTTTCGGCGACATCATGGCCGAAGTGGGACTTCTGATCGCCTTCGGCGTCCTGATGGGCGCCATGCTGAAAGAAATGGGCGCGATCCAGCGCCTGGTCGGGACACTTCTACGCGTGTTCGGGCCGAAACGAATGCCCTATGCGCTATCGCTGACAATCGCGACGTTGCTGCAGTCCATCTTCCTCGACGTCCTGCTCGTCATCTCCGCCCCGCTCGCCCGCAACCTCGCACCGAAGGTCGGCCGGGTCGGGACCGCACGCATGGCCACCGCCCTCGCCATCGGCCTCGAGTGCGGCATCGTGCTCATGGTTCCCGGTGTCGGCGCCCTCGCCCTCGCCGGACTACTCGGTGTGCCGCTCGGCAAGATGCTGATCTTCGGACTCATCCTGGTGATCCCGACCGTGGCGATCTCGGTCGCGATCATGTCCTTCCTGTTCACCCGCGGTTGGTGGAACCCGGAGAAGGACGAAGAGCACTTCCATCAGACGGTCGTCGACGACGAAGAAGACCAGTGGACCGACGGCGGCAGCGGCGGGACCACCCCGCGGCCCGATGCCGGCGGCGGCGTCGCCCAGGCGCAGCGCGCCGCGACCGTCACCGAGGTCACGGCCGGGCGCGCGGCGCACGACCGCCCCCTCATCCTGCTCCTCGCTCCGCTGCTCGTTTCCCTCCTGCTCATCGCGACCGGCGCGATCCTGGACATCGCCGAGATCAGCAATCCGGTCGTCGCGTTCGTGTCCGAACCGCTCATCGCGTTGTTGATCGGACTGATCGGCACCAGCTTCGTCGGACGCCTCACCGTCGGCCAGCACCGCGTCCAGAAGGCGATCGCCAGCGGTTTCAGCGAGAGCGGCCAGATCCTCATCCTCACCGGCGTCGGCGGGTCCCTCGCCGCGACGATCGCAGCGGCCGGTCTCGGTGACATCCTCGGCAAGTACTTCACTGCCAATCACGCCGCTCCGCTGCTGATGGTGTGGGTGATCGCCGCCGTCCTGCACGTCGCCGTCGGCTCGGTGACCATCTCCGCGATCACCGCCGCGGGCGTCCTCGCCCCCATCGCACCGACCCTCGGCCTCGACCCCGTCCTCATCGCCCTCGCGGCCGGCGCCGGCTCCCTGTTCGCGGTCCACGTCACCAGCAACACGTTCTGGCTGCTGCAGTCCTTGATGGGTCAGACCACACGAGGCACGCTGAAGACGTGTTCGGTGGGAGTATCGGTGGCATCGGTCGTCGCAATACTGCTCGTCCTGCCCATGAGCCTCGTTCTCTGAGCGTCACTATCAGTTAAGGATCACCATGTTCTCCGACAACACCATTCGGCCCCTCGACGGGGTTCGGGTACTCGAGCTCGGTAACTACATCGCCGCACCGACCGCGGGCCGGATGCTCGCCGACTTCGGGGCCGAGGTCATCAAGGTGGAGCGCCCGAAGACCGGCGACGAACTGCGCAACTGGCGGCTGTACTCCGGCGACACCTCGATGCTGTACCGCACGATCAACCGCAACAAGAAGTCGATCGTGCTGGACCTGCGCACCGAGGAAGGCAGGCAGCTCGTCCTGGATCTCGCCGCCAAGTGCGACATCCTGCTGGAGAACTTCCGGCCCGGCACCCTGGAGAAGTGGGGCATCGGACCGGACGCGTTGAACGCGGCCAATCCGGACCTGGTGATCACCCGCATCTCGGCGTTCGGGCAGACCGGGCCGATGTCGCAGAGGCCGGGGTTCGCCGCGGTCGCGGAGGCCGCGGGCGGATTCCGTGAACTCGTCGGCGACCCGGACCGGCCACCGGTGCGGGTGGGGGTGTCGATCGGCGACTCGATCGCCGGCCTCTACGCAGCGTTCGGTGCGGTGATGGCCCTGTTCCAGCGCGAAGCCGCGAAGGTCGCCGGAACCCCGGGTCCGTCCCTGCCGCATCGGATCATCGACGTCGCCCTCAACGAATCGATCCTGTCGATGATGGAGTCGCTGATCCCCGACTACCTCGCGTACGGCATCAAACGCGAACGCGTCGGCGGTCGAATGGAGGGCATCGCCCCGTCGAACGCGTACATCTGCAGCGACGGTGACAGCATCATCATCGCCGGCAACGGTGACGCCATCTTCCAGCGCTACATGGACACCATCGGCCGTCCCGACCTCGGCGCCGACCCGGACCTGTCCACCAACGCCGGACGGTGGGCGCGCCGCGACGAACTCGACACCGCGATCGGCCAGTGGACGATCCAGTACTCGCGCGACGAGGCGCTGAAGATCCTCGATGCGGCCGGGGTGCCGTCGGGTCCGATCAACACCGCCGCCGACATCTGCAGCGACGAGCAGTACGCGGCCCGCAACATGATTCAGCAGTTCACCGTCGACACCGGTGAGGCCGAGCCGAAGCAGGTCGGGTTCCCCGGCATCGTCCCGGTGATCGGCGGCAAGTCGCTGCCCATCCGCAACGTCGGACCGGACCTCGGCGAGCACACCCGGGAGGTCCTGGAAACGGTGCTCGGCAAGACCCCGGAACAGATCGACTCCATCGTCAACGACACGGTAGGTGGCCTCTCATGACGCAGTCCTTCGAATCACGCACCCTGCTCCGCGACGTCACCCTGCGTGACGGGTTGCAGTTGACGGGCAAGATGCTGCCCACCGCCCGGAAGCTCGAGATCGCCCGCCGGCTCCTCGAACTCGGCGTGCCCGCGCTCGAGATCGGGTCGATGGCCCGCCCCGACCTGGTCCCGCCGATGGCGAACACCGTCGAGGTGATCTCGGAGCTGACCCCGGAGGAACTCGATCACTGCTGGGTGTGGGTGGCGACGCCCCGGCACATGGAGAAGGCCGCCGCGGCCGGCGCACGACATTTCCAGTACTGCTTCTCCGCCTCCGATTCCCACAACCAGGCGAACATCGGTCGCTCCACCGAGGACAGCCTCGCCGCGATGCCCGCCGCGATCGAACTCGCCCAGCAGGTCGGCGGCAGCATCCAGCTGTGCATCGCGACGTCGTTCACCTGCCCGTTCGAGGGCCGGGTGCCCGAGCAGCGGGTCATCGACATCGCCAACGACCCGCGCGCCCACGGCGCCGTCGACGTCGTCGTCTGCGACACCCTCGGCCAGGCCGTCCCCGCCGAGGTGTACTCGCTCGTCTCCCGGGTACGGCTCGAAACCCCGCAGCGCGGCATCGTCTTCCACGGCCACGACACCTGGGGTCTCGGGGTCGCGAACAGTCTCGCCGCGGTCGCGGCCGGCGCGATGACCGTCGACGGCGCCCTCGGCGGACTCGGTGGCTGCCCGTTCGCACCCGGCGCCAGCGGCAACACCGCCAGCGAGGACCTGCTGTTCGCCACCCGCCCGGACTGGCTGAACCCCACCACGTTCGGCTCCCTCGTGGAACTGTCCGAGAAGACCCTCGCCGAACTCGGCGAAGCCAATCGGTCCAAGGCCGCGCAGGGCGCACGCTCCAATGCCACCGCGTTCGAGTGGGTCATCGGAGGCGGCCGATGAGCGCCGCGCGGTTCTACGTCACCACCCCGATCCCCGAACCCGCCCTCACGCTGCTGCGCGCCGCGGGCAGCGTCGACGTTCCCGACGAGCTTCCGGACGCCGCCCGGCTGCGGGAGGTCTGCGTGTCCGGCGACTACGACGTGGTGGTGTCCCAGCTTCGCGACACGTTCGACGCCGACCTCCTGGCCGCCGCGAAGATCCGCGGTATCTC
Source organism: Rhodococcus sp. IEGM 1305 (assembly GCF_030058635.1). Taxonomy (NCBI): domain Bacteria; kingdom Bacillati; phylum Actinomycetota; class Actinomycetes; order Mycobacteriales; family Nocardiaceae; genus Rhodococcus; species Rhodococcus sp. IEGM 1305. The sequence goes on along the minus strand of NZ_JASHKX010000044.1, from coordinate 42,286 downwards.
CAACTACGCGGTCGGGTTCAACAACGTCGACATCGGGGCGGCGACCGCGAACTCGATACTCGTCGGCAACACACCCGGTGTGCTCACCGACGCCACCGCCGACGTCGCGATGCTGCTGATCATGGCCACCGCCCGCCGCGCCGTGGAGGCCGACACGTTCGTCCGCGCCGGACAGTTCACCGGATGGGAACCGAATCTGCTCCTCGGCCAGGATGTTTCGGGGCGCACGCTCGGTCTCGCCGGATTCGGCCGGATCGCGCGGGCGACCGCGAAACGGGCACTGGCGTTCGGGATGCAGGTGCTGTTCTGCCCGCGGCCGCCCGGCGACCGGCCGGTCTCGGACGAGGAACTCGGCGAATTCGCCGGACTCGTCACCCACACCGACTGGGACACCCTCGTCACCACCAGCGACTACCTGTCGCTGCACGTGCCCCTCAACGCGCAGACCCGCCACCTGGTCGATGCGGGCGTGCTGACGGCGATGAAGCCCTCCGCGATCCTGATCAACACCGCCCGCGGTCCCGTCGTCGACGAAACCGCCCTCGTCGCCGCCCTGAAGTCCGGGGAGATCACCGGGGCCGGGCTGGACGTCTACGAGGACGAACCCGCGCTCGCCCCGGGACTCGCGGAACTGTCGAACACGGTCCTGCTCCCCCACCTCGGCAGTGCCACGGTGTCGGTGCGCGCCGAGATGGCGAGGCTGTGCGCCGAGAACGCTGTGGCCATGGCGCAGAACCGGATTCCCCCGCATCCGGTCAACCCGGAAGCGTGGAACTCATGACGGTTCTGATCGCCCCCGACAGTTTCAAGGGCACCTACACCGCCCGCGAGGTCGCCGACGCGGTCGCGACGGGGGTCGAGTCGTCCGGCGGTACCGCGATCAGGTTGCCGGTCGCCGACGGCGGCGAGGGCACCCTCGACGTTCTCACCGTCCCCCTCGGATTGCGCCCGGTCACCACCCGGTCCCGCAACCCGTGGGGCAGCCCGTGCCGGCCGACGTACGGACTGTCCGACGACGGGACCGCGGTCATCGAGATCGCCGCCGCCTCCGGGATCACCACGCCGCACGACGGCCCCCGTGACCCGGTCACCGCCACCACGTACGGCACCGGGATGCTCGTCGCCGACGCCGCCCGGCGCGGTGCCCGGCACATCGTCGTCGCGGCCGGCGGGTCCGCCACCACGGACGGCGGCACCGGGGCCGTCGCCGCCATCGAGGCGGGCGGCGGACTCCGGGGCGCCGCCGTCACCGTCCTGACCGACGTCACCACCCGGTACGTCGACGCGGCCAGGGTGTTCGGACCGCAGAAGGGCGCCGACGCGGGCGCCGTGCAACTCCTCACGCGGCAGCTCGAGGCGAAGGCGCGGGCTCTGCCCCGCGACCCGTCGAGTGTCGACGCGACCGGTGCGGCAGGCGGGTTCTCCGGCGGGATGTGGGCGCGGTACGGCGCCGAACTGCGCTCGGGCGCCGATTACATCCTCGACGTGATCGGCTTCGACACCCTGGCCGCGGACCCGTCGGCGATCGTCGTCGGCGAGGGCAGGCTCGACGGACAGACGAAGGCGGGCAAGATCATCTCCGCGATCCTCGCCCGCGCGGGCACCGCCCCGGTGTACGCCGTCGTCGGCTCCGTCGGCGACGATCTCGGCGACTACCGGTCCCGGTTCGCCGGCGTCCTCGTCGCCACGGACGCCGTGGCCATGCACGACGCCGGCCGCACGATCGCGGCGCAACTCATGACGGGTAGCGGCCACCCAGCGTCCGGGTGACCTGCTCGGCGCTGCCGACGAGCAGATCCACCCACTTCTCGCACTGTTCGCGTGGCATGCGCAGTGTCGGCCCGCTGATCGCCAGAGCACCGATCACGTCGGCGGACGAATCGAACACGGGCGCAGCCAGTCCCGAGGCGCTGTCCTCCCGCTCGCCCGCGGTGATGGCGTATCCGTCGGCCTTGGCCTGGTGGATCAGTTCACGCAGCACCGCGGTGTCGGTGACGGTGCCCTCGGTCATCGGCTCGATGGGGCCGGCGAGGACCTGTTCGGTGAGGTCCTGGTTCCAGGCGAGCAACACCCGGCCCGCCGATCCCGCGGGCAGGGGGACGATCTTTCCGACGTACATGTTGCGACGCAGCGCGTGCTCGGTCTCCGCGATGGCCACGCACACGCGGTAGCCCTGCTCGACCCGGAAGAAGCTGGCGGTCTCGCCGGTGGCGTCGCGGATCTCCTTCAACACCGGCGTGACGACAGCCAGGATGTCGAGTCCCTTGGTGGCCGTCGCGGCCCAGAACGCCATCTTCACGCCGATCCGGATCTGGTCGCCGGACCGGTCGAGGAATTCCTGCGCCACGAGGTTGCTGACCAGCCGTTGGACCGTCGACGTCGGCAGTCCCGTCGCCTGGTGGATCTCGCCCAGCGTCATCGACGGACGCGTCAGGCTGAAGGCATCGAGGATCTCCGTGATCTTGCTCAGCACCAGCAACGGTTGGTGCTTGGAGGTCAATTCGCCGTCTTCCGCTCGCATGCCCTCGAGGATAGTCGCCCCCACCAGCACGTGAGTGCCAACGAACGGCGGAACACACTTCGGCACTCACCTGGGGCGAATCGACTGTCGCCACACGGGCGCGAATGTGGTACCTATTGAAGATGCTCGAATTCGACTCGACGAAAGGCGCATGAGCGCCCACCGAGATATCTCTCCGACACGATGGTTCGGGGAATTCACCCGCGCGTTCGACGCGCTTCGATCGCCCCCTTCACGGTGCCGCGACCCGTCCGCTCCCTGCCGGACACTTTTCCATTCACCATTAACGCTGTGCTACAACGACTTCGAGAAAGGAGGTAACCGTGAAGTTGGCTGAGGCACTGGCCGAACGGGGCGATCTGACGCGTCGGGTGGAGCACCTGAAGTCGCGCATCCTCACGAACGCACGACACCAGGAGGGCGAGTCGCCGGCGGAGGACGCCGCGGCGCTCCTCGTCGAACTCGAGGAGGTCCTGGACCGCCTGGAGGTCCTCGTCCGAAGAATCAATCGGACGAATACCGCTGCACCACTGGGCGACGCGAGCATCACGGACGCACTGGCCCGCCGGGACATGCTGCGCATCCGGCACCGGGTAGTGTCCGCCGCCGCGGATGCCGCCTCCGGGCGTGAGCAGGACCGATACGGCAGGCAACTCCGCTCCGAACTCGTCTTCGTCGCGGCGTTGCCCGTCCGGGATCTGCGGCGGACGGCAGACGATCTCGCCCGGAAGATCCGGGAAATCGATCTGCAAGTGCAGAAGGAGAATTGGGAAGTCGAGTTGCTCGACTGAACAGGCTGGGTAGTAGGTAACCGTTTCGGAGGCGAGCACACACCGCGAGTCGACGGTAATTCGGCTCTTCTCCGGCGTGGAGGGCAACGCTCCGGGCACACACCCGGATCACACTGCAGCCCTGCACACCGCACAGGTGACGGTGCACGACGCACACCTCATCACCGGGTGCTGATCCGAGACGGCGAGGGCGGGCAAGGGGCTACCCACACACGTGAGTGGCAGAGCGTGCCGAAGCACACTCTGCCACTCACGTCGGGGATCAGCCGACTACGAGATCCAACTCGTCGTCGGACACTCCGACCGCGATGCTGCCACCCTCGACGAGGACGTCGTCGAGCAGCAGATCGGCGATCCGATCGTCGACGGCCCGCTGGATCGACCGGCGCAACGGACGCGCCCCGAACTCGGGCTGGTGTCCGTGCTCGGCAATCCAATCGACCGCGTCCTCGCTGAACGAGATCTCGATGCCCTTGGACTGCAGACGCTTCCGGCTGTCGTCCAGCAGCAGGTCGGTGATCCGGTGCAGCTGCTCGGTGTCGAGCTTGCGGAAGATCACGATCTCGTCGATCCGGTTCAGGAACTCCGGACGCATCGACTCACGCAGCCGGCCCATCACCCGATCCCGCAGCGGCTTCTCCGAAGCCTCCGCGTCACCGGTGCTGAAGCCCAGCGCACCCGACTTGCTGGAGATGATGTCGGACCCCAGATTGCTGGTCATGATCAGAACGGTGTTCTTGAAATCCACCGTCCGGCCCTGACCGTCCGTGAGCCGACCGTCATCGAGCACCTGCAGCAGCGTATTGAACACGTCGGGGTGCGCCTTCTCGATCTCGTCGAGCAGGATCACCGAGTACGGGTTCCGGCGGACCTGCTCGGTGAGCTGTCCCGCCTCCCCGTACCCGACGTAGCCGGGAGGGGCACCGACGAGCCGGCTGACCGTGTGACGTTCACCGAACTCGCTCATGTCGAGTCGCAGCATCTTGTTCTCGTCACCGAACAGCGTGGCGGCCAGCGCCTTCGCCAGTTCGGTCTTGCCGACACCGGTCGGTCCGAGGAACAGGAAGCTGCCCACGGGACGATCCGGATCGTTCATGCCGGTGCGGCTGCGGCGCACCGCCCGGGCGATGGCCCGCACGGCGTCGTCCTGGCCGATGACACGACGATGCAGTTCGTCCTCGAGCCGGCGGAGGCGTTCCTTCTCCTCCTCGGTCATCTGGCTGGCCGGGATTCCAGTGGCCCGCGACACGACCTCCGCGATCTGCTCGGCAGTCACCTCGGGCGTCACGTCGTTCGTGCCGACCGCCTTCCCCTCGATCCGGGCCTGAACCTCCATGGCCTCGTCCCGCAGTCGCGACGCCTTCTCGTACTGCTCGTCGGCGACGGCCTGTTCCTTGGCCTGCTCGAGTTCCGCGAGCTTCGCCCGCAGAGCCTCGACGTCGACGCTCGGCATCCGCAGCCGCAACCGGGCCCCGGCCTGATCGATCAGGTCGATCGCCTTGTCCGGCAGGAAGCGGTCACCGATGTAACGGGCCGACAGCTCGACCGCCGCCGTGATCGCCTCGTCCGTGTAACGGACGCCGTGATGCTCCTCGTACCGGTCACGCAGACCGGACAGGATCGCCACCGCATCCTCCACACTCGGCTCCGCCACCGTCACCGGCTGGAACCTGCGTTCGAGCGCCGGATCCTTCTCGATGTGCTTGCGGTACTCGTCGAGCGTCGTCGCACCGACGATGTGCAGCTCACCGCGGGCGAGCTTCGGCTTGAGGATGTTGCCCGCATCCATCGCACCGTCGGCGCCGCCGCCGGCACCGGCGATGGAGTGGACCTCGTCGATGAAGACGATCAGCTCGTCCGAGTGGGCCGAGATCTCGTCGATCACCTTGTTGAGACGTTCCTCGAAGTCGCCGCGGTACCGGGTGCCCGACACCATGCTCGACAGGTCGAGCTGGACGATGCGCTTACCCGTCAGGCGGTCGGGAACGTCGCCGTCGACGATGCGCTGGGCGAGGCCCTCTACGACCGCCGTCTTGCCGACGCCGGCCTCACCCACCAGCACGGGGTTGTTCTTGGTGCGGCGCGAGAGAATTTCGATGGTCTGCTCGATCTCGTCGGCGCGCCCGATCACCGGGTCGACTCCGCCGCCGCGTGCGCGTTCGGTGAGGTCGAAGCCGTACTTGTCGAGCGTGGGGGTCCCCGAGTTCGAGGACTCCTCCTCCACCGATCCACCCTGCACGGCGGTCTGCAGGCGCTCCGGGGTGATTCCCTCGGACGCGAGCAGGCGTCCGGCGGCGTGGTCCTGATCCGCGGCGAGCGCCAGGAAGAGGTGCTCGGGATCGATGTAGGTGGACCCGAGGGCGCGCGCGAGTTGGTGCGCCTCGAGCAGCGCCGTCTTCAGCGCGCCGCTCAGTGCGGGTGTTGCAAAGCCTGACGTGTCACGGCTCTGGGGCAGACGCAGTTCGACGGCATCGGCGACGGCCGACGTGTCGGCGCCTGCGCGGCGCATCAGAGAGGTGACGGGTTCGTGTTCTGTCATGACGCGCAGAACGTGGAGCGCATCGAGTTCCGCGTCGCCACGACCTGCGGCGAAGCGGGCAGCAGCAGCCATGAGCTCCTGGGTGGAGCGACTCATGAGCCGACTGATGTCGATGCGACCTGGGCCCTCCGGCCCGAAGAATGCTGGCATTCCTCAGCCTCCTATAAGTTGAGCGTTACTCACTCAACTAACGTGCCAAGCCTGCGATCAATTCCCGGAGGGAGTGGATGTGAGCTCGATCACAAAGGCCCGCGGCAGGTGCCGACCCAGTCCAACGACGACAGGAACCCGGATCTTCCCGCTCACGGCAGGGTGCGTCCGAGAAAGTCGAGCACTCGGGTCGCCTGGTCGCCGGTGGGATCGAGATCGGGGCGGAAGTCGGCGACGCTGACCCCCACGAGTCGAGGTGACCGCGCCAGTGGCGCGACGACGTCGGCGAGTTGATCCCAGTCGAGGCCTCCCGGCTGGGGGTACGTCACCGCACCGCGAGCTCCATGTCCGCCGTCTCGCCCGTGTCCGAGGACCGTCCGTCGAGATAATCCGGATGCCCGTCGACGAACCACAGTCCCGCCGAACCCAGGTGCCTGCGCAGCGCGGGAAGATCCCGAGCAGAATGCTGCAGTCGCCGCCGACCACCAGCGGTCGCCGGCCCGGCAGGTCCGCCATCGCGACCGCCAGATCGTCCGCCAGCGCATGAGCGGCCCGCACCGTCTCGGACAGTGCAATCACGCCCGTCGCTTCGTCCCGGTCGGTGCGGTCGATCACGGTCGCGGCGTCGCCGACATCTCGGCCGACCATCGCGGACAGGCCGACCTCCCGAAACGCGTGCGGCGCCGCCTGTTCGCCACGCGCCGAGCCGGAGCAATCCCACGGTGCACCAGGCGCTCCGCACCCGTGCGCCTTTTCGGTAGCGGGAACAACCGGAAAGGCGCACGGGCGCGAAGCGCCTGGTTCTACGCTGAACTGGTGGTGGCTCTCGTTCGAGCGGTCCGGCGGCTGGCTCTGGGACGCCCGCTGCGCAGTGACGACCTCGGGGAGCAGTTGCTGACCAAGCGTCTGGCGCTGCCGATCTTCGCCTCCGACCCTCTGTCGTCCGTGGCATACGCGACGCAGGAGATCCTGCTGATCCTGTCCCTGGGCGGTCTCGCCTATTTCTACCTGACGCCGTATCTGGCGGCCGGGGTCGTGGTGCTTCTCGCCGTGGTCGCCCTGTCGTACCGCCAGGTGGTGTACGCCTACCCCAGCGGAGGCGGCTCGTACGAGGTGGCGACGAAGAACCTCGGTCCGTCCGCGGGTCTGACGGTGGCGTCGGCACTGCTCATCGACTACGTCATGACGGTGGCGGTGTCGGTGTCGGCGGGCGTCGACAATCTCATCTCCGCCGTGCCCGCGCTGAACACGCACCGGGTGGCGCTGGCCGTGGCGTTCGTCGTGTTGCTGACGGTGATGAACCTGCGCGGGATCCGCGAATCGGGGACCATGTTCGCCTTCCCGACGTACGGGTTCATCGCCGGGGTGATGATCCTGATCGTGACGGGGTTCGTCCGCGTCGCGGCCGGTTCGACACCCGTCGCCGAAAGCGCCGGGTACACCATCGAACCGGAACTGTCCGGGCTGACCGGTCTGGCCCTCGTGTTCTTCGCGCTGCGCGCGTTCTCCTCCGGATGTACCGCGCTGACGGGTGTCGAGGCGATCTCCAACGGGGTGCCTGCGTTCCGTAAACCCAAGAGCGCCAACGCCGCGAAGACACTCATGGCGATGGCCGCGACGGCCATCGTGATGTTCGCGGGAATCACCGCGCTGGCCATCGTCGCCAAGGTGCACGTCGCGGTGAACCCGTGCGATCTGATCGGGTTCGCCGGAAACTGCGAGACCGATCCGCAGCGCACCGTCATCGCCCAGATCTCGGCGGCCGTGTTCGGCGGCACCACCAACATCGGCTTCTTCTATGTCCAGGCCGCGACCGTGCTGATCCTCGTGCTCGCCGCGAACACCGCCTACAACGGTTTCCCGCTGCTCGCCTCGGTGCTCGGCCGTGACCGCTACCTCCCGGTCCAGCTGAACACCCGCGGCGACCGGTTGGCGTTCAGCAACGGCATCGTGCTCCTCGCCGTGACGGCGGGCGGATTGATCGTCCTGTTCGACGCGTCCGTCACCCACCTCATCCAGCTGTACATCCTCGGCGTGTTCACGTCGTTCACCCTCAGCCAGGCGGGCATGGTCCGGCACTGGAACCGTGTGCTGACAACCGAATCCGACGCCCGAGAACGTCGTCGAATCCACGGCCGGCGGGCCCTCAACGGCACCGGCGCCGTCCTCACCGGCACTGTCCTGATCATCGTCACGATCACGAAGTTCACCCAGGGCGCCTACCTCGTGGTGATCGCCATGCCGATCCTGTTCTTCCTGATGCGCGGGGTGCGGCGGCACTACGACCGGATCGCGGCCCTCCTCGTCGTCGACGAGGACAGCTTCACCCTCCCCTCCCAGGTGCACACCATCGTGCTGGTGTCCGTGCTCAACAAACCCACCGCCCGGGCCCTGGCCTACGCCCGCGCCACCCATCCGACGACCCTGGAAGCCGTCACCGTGCTGGGCGACAACACCGGAAAACTGCAGCGGGAGTGGGAGAAGTATGAAATTCCGGTGCCGCTGAAAGTCCTCGAATCGCCCTACCGTGAAGTCACCCGGCCCATCGTGGGGTACGTGAAATCCGTCCGGAAACGGATTCCGGACGGCGTCGTCACCATCTTCATCCCCGAGTACGTGGTCGGTCGCTGGTGGGAACACCTGCTGCACAACCAGAATGCGCTGCGCCTCAAGGGCAGGTTGCTGTTCACGTCCGGCGTGATGGTCACGAGTGTGCCGTGGCTGCTCGATTCGGCCACCCGCGTCGGGGCGCCGCTCGGCAAGCCCGCGCCGGGTGACATCCGGCGCGGCCTGCCCACCACTCCCGAGCTCAGCGGAAAGTCGACTTCAGGTACTCCGTAAGACCGTCGACCGCGACCGGACTCTGCCGGAACCCCAGATAGCCGTCCGGGCGGACGACGAACGCGGCGGAACCCTCCGCGCCGTACGCGTGCGCGAACTCGCCGTCACGGTCTCGGACGAGGGGAAGCACCGTTTCCCCGACCTCGGCGGAAGGCGACGCGACGAGGTACGTGTCGACGAGTCCCCGGGTCGCCGCGCCCACCGACGTCGCCGCGGCCTCGAGCAGTTCCAGCCCGCGCGCGTCGACCGATTCGTCGGCGTACAGCAGCAACGTGTGGTTCCGTCCCGCGAGGAGAGTGAACAGCCGGAGGGGAAACGCGACCGCGGCACGGGTCAGCCCGCGGGCGTCCGGCGCCCGGCTGCCGGGCGCGAGCGCCGCATTCGACTCCGGTTGGGCGACGATCGGACTGTCCGCGTAGCTGATGAGGAGTTGGGCCTCGCGTCGGATCACGTAGTCGGGATCCGACGACCCCGCCCCGATCCCCTCCCGGGCGCTGCGCACGGTGCGTCCCACCACCTCCTCCCCGATGGGTCGCCGTTCGGCGTCGTAACTGTCCAGCAGGTCGGGGGCCGCGGCGCCGGACACGGCCAGCGCGACCTTCCACGCCAGGTTGTGCGCGTCCTGGATGCCGGTGTTCATACCCTGCGCGCCGGTCGGCGGATGAATGTGGGCGGCGTCGCCCGCGACGAACACCCGCCCGCGCCCGTACGAGTCGACGATGCGGTGGCTGATCCGGAAGATGGACGACCAGCGGAGGTTCGACGCCCGCGTCGGCTCGGGTGACAGGCGGTCGAGCACGGCCTGGATGTGGCTCAGCTCCGGTTTCGGTCCCGCCTCGAAACCGTGCGCGATCTTGTCGGCCGCGGGGGTGCCGGTGCCGGCGAGGTCGCTGGGCACCAGCATCGACATCCGGTAGCGGCGGCGCCCGGGCAGCGGGATGCACACGAGCAGGTCGTCGGTCTCGCCGTCCGTCTGATGCATCGACCGGATCCCGTAGCCGCGGGGCATCGACCAGTCGACTTCGACGTCGCCGAGCATGTACTGCTCGAGGAACGCACCGCCCTCGAAGGTGAGGCCGAGTCCCTTGCGGACCACGCTGTGGGCGCCGTCGCAGCCGAAAAGGTACTGGGTTCGGACGGTTTCGTCGCCGTCCGCGCCGGTGACCGTGGCGACGACGCCGTCGTCGTCCTGTTCGAACGCCGTCAGTCTCGTTCCTCGTTCGATCGTGGTGCCGAACGTGGCCAGGTATTCGGTGAGGATGCGTTCGGTCTCGTACTGCGGCAGCCCGATGAATTCGAACGGGACGTCGGCCGGTAGCGACAATTCCAGGCGGGCCACCTCGTCGCCGTTGACGTACACGATCTGCCCGCGCATCTGGATCGCCGCGTCCAGGATGTGCCGCAGCACACCCATGCTCTCGAACACCTCGAGGCTGCGCGGTTGGATCCCCACCGCCTTCGCGTACTGCGGTGGCTCGAGCAGTGGATCGATGATGCGGCAGGCGACGCCTCGCCTGCGCAGTTCGATCGCCGCCGTCAGCCCGACCGGACCAGCTCCGACCACCAATACCTCGGGATGCACCACAAGACACCGCCTCGTCAGCAGGGACCGACCACCGACCAGTATGCGTGACCGACGATGCACTTGACCGGCGTTCGGGCCAGACCCGGATCCTTCATGTCCGCGCGGTGTGGAGTCTCGGCCGGTGAACCGCTTCCCGGGCCACCAGTTCGATCGTGACGGCCACCGCACACGTCTGCGCGAGCAGCAGCCCGACCAGGACGAGGATCTGGACCGCCCCGGCCTGAACGGCGGAACCGCTTGCCAGCAGCACCCCGACGAACGCCCCCGGCAGGGTGACCAGCCCGACGGTCCGGGTCTGATCGAGTCCTGGGAGCAACGCGTCCGAGGCGGCAGACCGGACCACTTCCATGCGGGCATCACGGACGTCGAGCCCGAGACTGAGCCCCGCCTCCACCTCACCCCACCGTTGTTCGACCGCATCGAGCGCGCGTCGCGCGGCGAGTGAGGTGGCCGTCATCGCCCCACCGAGCACGATTCCGCCGACGGGAACGAGAGCGACACCTTCGAGCGGCACCACCTGGCTGACCAGCATCAACGGCAACACGATGCCGACACCCGCGGCGAGAGGCAGCGCCAGCCACCCGGCGGACCGCCCGGCTTTCGCACGGCGAGCGGACGTTCCCACCGCCGCCGCGAACATCACGACGAGCACGAGGATCGACGACCACAGATGCGCGAGAGCCGCGGCCAGGATCAGGGACACCGCGGCGAGCTGGGCGGCACCTCGAATCGCCGCACCGGGCACGACCAGTGGGCTACCGAGGTGGGTGAAGCGGTAGACCACCGCCGCGCACACGACCATCACGGTGCACAGCACAGCCAGTCCGACACCGGGATTCGCCAGGGACGTACTCACCCCGCTCAGTGTTCCTCACATCCTGGCCCCGGGGGTACCGAGAGTGAGCGTTATGCCGACGAATCCCGGGGCGTGCATGCGACCATTGATGGAGTCGACGCTCTACGCCCGATGACGCTGACCGGAGGCCGTGGCGATGGACGACCGGGCGAACACAGCGCACCCGCGGGTCGTGGTCGAGACCGAACACGGCCGGGCGAGCTACCGCGCGGGCAAGGCCGTCCGCATCGGCCGGGATCCGCAATTAGAGATCACGATCGTCGATCCCGTGGTGTCGCGCGAGCATGCACGGCTGACGTGGGACGAGGGATGGCAGCTCGTCGACTCCGACAGCAAGAACGGGATCTTCGTCGACGGCGAGCGCAGAGAAAAGATTCCCGTCACGAACGCCGTCCTCGTCCGGCTGGGCGACGCGGTCGAGGGGCCGGTCGTGCGGATCTCGGTCGAGGATCCCGACGCGACGCGACAGGATGTGGGCGGCCGATGGGACGAGTCGACGATCGAGGTGGGGGCCTCGAGCGCCCCACCCCCGACACCGCACGAGGCGGTCCCGACGGGATCACTCACGGTGGGACGGTCACCCGACAACGACATCGTCGTCCGGGACGTGCTGGCCTCACGCCATCACGCGATCGTCCACAACGTGCCGTCCGGCCTCGAGATCGACGACCTGGGGAGCGTCAACGGCACGTTCGTCGGCGGCGCCCGGGTGTCGCGCGCGCAGCTGACCGACGGCGACGTCGTCACGATCGGGAACACCGACCTCAGTGTGAAGGACGGCCGGCTGGTTCCACGGCAGGCGGTGGCTCCGACCGCAGGCGGGCTGCGGGTGGACGGCGTCGGGCTCACCATCGAGGGCGGGCGGCGGCTGCTCGAGGACGTCACGTTCACGGCCCAGCCGGGGAGTCTCACCGCGGTGATCGGCCCCTCCGGCGCGGGAAAGACCACGGTGGCCACCATCATCTCCGGTTCGGAACGCCCCACGGAAGGTGTGGTCGAGTTCGAGGGACGCAGCGTGCACGCCGAATACCAGGTGCTCCGCTCCCGCATCGGGATGGTCCCCCAGGACGACGTCGTGCACCGGCAGCTGACCATCCGGCAGGCGCTCGGCTACGCCGCCGAGCTGAGGCTGCCGCCGGACACCACCCGGGCCGACCGCGAGGAGGTGATAGCGACGGTCCTCGAGGAACTGCAGCTGTCCGAACACGCCGACACGAGGGTCGACCGGTTGTCCGGCGGACAACGCAAACGCGCGTCCGTCGCAATGGAGTTGCTCACCGGCCCGTCCCTGCTGATCCTCGACGAACCGACCTCGGGTCTCGACCCTGCGCTCGACCGGCAGATCATGGCGACGTTGCGCCGCCTCGCCGATTCTGGCCGCGTCATCGTCATCGTCACGCATTCGCTGTCGTATCTCGAGATGTGCGATCAGGTCCTGCTCCTCGCACCGGGCGGCAAGACCGCCTACGTGGGCCCGCCGGACCGGGTCGGGGCCGCGCTGGGCAGCACCGATTGGGCCGACATCTTCTCCCGTGTCGCGGCCGACCCCGACGGGGTGTTCGCCGAGTACCGCGCCACCCGCCCCGCCGTCGAGGTGCCACCACCGAGCCCACCCGGACCTCTCGGCAGTCCCGCGCACACGTCGCGGCGTAAGCAGCTGAGCACCGTCGTCCGCCGCCAGGCGCGGCTGATCCGCGCCGACCGTGGGTACCTGATCTTCTTGTCCCTTCTCCCGTTCGTGCTCGGCGGCCTGGCCGTGCTCGTGCCCGGCGACACCGGATTCGGCCCGTCGGGCCTCGACGAATCCGGCGAACTCACCCAGATCCTGGTCGTGCTGATCCTCGGCGCCGCCTTCATGGGTTGCTCACTGACCATCCGCGATCTGGTCGGAGAGCGCATGATCTATCACCGCGAACGTGCCGCCGGCCTGCTCCCGTCCGCCTACCTGACGGCGAAGATCGTCGTATTCTGCGCCGCCGCGATCGTGCAGTCGGTGATCATGGTGGTGATCGTTTTCGTGGGCAAGGGTTTTCCGGGCCGGGGCAGTGCGATCCCCTCCGGCTCCGTCGAATTGATCGTGGACATCGCCGTCACCACCTGCTCCTGCGTCCTGGTCGGATTGGCGTTGTCGTCGGTGGCCCGCTCGAACGAGCAGGTGATGCCGATGCTGGTGGTCACGATCATGGTGCAGTTGGTGATGTGCGGAGGACTGATCACGATCACCGGACGCGCCGTGCTCGAACAGGTGTCGTGGCTCTTCCCGTCCCGCTGGGGGTTCGCGGCCGCCGCCTCGACGGTGGACCTGCGCACGAACGCCACGGGCACCGAGCCCGATACGCTCTGGCAGCATGCCGCATCGTGGTGGCTGCTCAGCATCGCCATGCTGGTGCTCATCAGTTGCGTGCTCGCGGCCGTCACCTACAGCCGGCTCCGGCTGCGCCGTTCCCGCCGACGCTGAAACAGATGCTGCGGTGTTCTACTCGGCTTCGAGACCCGCAGGTGCCCCGACGTCGAAGACGTTCATCATCTGAGACAGGGTCCGGTAATAGCCCACGAGCACCACGAGTTCGAGCAGCGCCGAGTGACCGAGGCGGGCTTCGAATCGGCGGAATTCCTCGTCTCCGAGGGTGTTGGCGCCCCCGAGCAGATGACGGCACACGTCGTACGCGGCCTGTTCGGTGGCGTCTTCGGAACCGAAGTCGCCACCCCGAAGTGCCGTCATCTCTTCGTCGCTCAGTCCGATGGCGTGTCCGACCCGTTCGTGGGCGTAACGTTCGAATTGGCTTTCCGTTGCGGCCGCGACAGCGAGTATCGCGATTTCTCTGATCCGGGCGGTCATCGCCGTCCGATAGCGCACCGCACTTCCGAGTTCTTGCAACGCAGAGCCGAGCCCGGGCACATGCAGCATCAACCCGAACGGCCCGTTGAGCCTGCCGTGGTCATCCTGAAGCGCGAACAGCTGAGGTCCCTGAGCCCGCGGCCCCGTCACGATGCTGTCGTACAACGCCTTCTCCTCGACGTCCAGCTCGGCGGGTGTCAGGGACGCGATCCGTGAATCTGCCATGTAAGTACCATCTTTCAACGATTTCGGCGCGGGGAGGCGCGGTGACGAGTCAGAGTATGCCGCGCCCGGCGCTGTGGCCCTCCGCCGGCATCGAATCACACCCCGACCTGAAGCTATTCGCCCGGTGGATTCCCGCCATATCGAACTGCCGATTCCCGAATACTCCCTGATCCGCCACCCTTGAGCCACGGGCCACCTCGCCGAGTGGACCCGCGACCAGGCGAAGAGGTGACGTCAACGTGAGAACCCCGGTCGGGCAGCCCGCCCGTTACGAGATCCAATCCTGTCCCGACATCGAATTCGGGCGTCCCGGGGGGCACATCCTCCGCCTGGATCTGACTCTGCCGATCGACGTTGCCGCCCCCGCCGTCGTCCTCTACCTGCACGGCGGTGGTTGGATGATCGACTCTCGCAAGAGTCATGCTGCGCGGGCGGAACGGCTCGCGCGGCACGGATTTGCCGTCGCGAGCATCGACTACCGCCCCTCCACCGCCGCTCCCCTCCCCGCCCAGATCATCGACATCGCGACCGCGCTCGAGTGGCTGAAAGGTCCCGGGCAAGGCTTCGGTGTCGACGCGACTCGGGTCGCGCTCTGGGGAGCATCGGCAGGTGCCCATCTCGCGCTTCTGGCCACCGCCACTCCGGCGGTTTCACGGACACCGCACGATCTGCCCGGTCCAGCCGTGCAGGCCGCTGTCGGCTACTTCGGCTGTTACGACCTCACCTCACGGGGCGACCTCGACCGTCCGGACGCCGGCTCGCCGATACCGCGTGAGATCCTCGAGCAGGACTGGCCGCCAGGGGTCCCCGCACCGCCGTCGTCTCGCTACCTGAGGGCCCGATTGCTGGGAGTCGAGGAGTCGACTGTGAGCGATCGCGACCTCGCCGCCATCAGCCCATTTGCGAACGCGCATGACATCCACGTGCCGGTCTTCCTGCTCCACGGAACACGCGACTCGGTCACGTCGGTGCAGCAGAGCCGGCGGATGGCACAGGAACTTCGACGCCGCGGGGAGACGGTGCGCCTGCGCCTTCTCGAAGGTGCCAATCACGAGGACCCCGCGTTCGACACGGACGCCACGATCGCCGAAGTCGCCGGGTTCCTGCACGAATACCTGGACCGGTCCTGCCACACGACCTCACCTCCCACGATGCCGTACAACAAGGAGATTGATTCGAAATGACCGCTCGAGTAATAGTCGTCGGCGGCGGACCGTCGGGTCTGACGGTCGCGACCGAACTGGCCCGGGCCGGAGTCGACGTCGTCGTCCTCGAACGTCGAACGCAGCCGGTACAGTCGCGAGCCGGGACCGTTCTGCCGAGAGTTCTCGAGCTCCTCGATTCTCGGGGCCTTGCGCAGAAGTTCATCGACAGGGCCGCGACGATTCGTTCCAATCCGCTTATTCCCGTTCATATCTGGGCCGGGATGCAACCCGTCGAATGGCGCCACCTCGAATCGAGGTTCGGGTTTCGGCTGGTTCTTCCCCAGAACCACACCGAGGAACTGCTGCTCGAGGAAGCCCTCCGTCTCGGAGTCGTCGTCAGGCACGGCGTGACCGTCGAATCCGTCGTCCAGCAGTCCACCGCCGTGACCGTGACCGCGACGGCCGAGGACGGACCCGTGAGCCTGTCAGCCGACTACCTGGTCGGCGCCGACGGTGGGCGAAGTATCGTGCGATCGCAACTCGGTCTCGATTTCGAAGGCCATGGGCCGACATTCACCGGAATCGTGGCAGACCTGAGGATGGACCGGCCCTGGCCCGAAGCGCGGCGGATGATCGACAACGACAAGGGGTGGGTCACCTCGTTTCCGTTCGGCGAGAACGAATCCATCACCCGGTTCAACATCGTGCACGCCGAGCGCAGGCACGCCCCTGCGGCGGAGCCGGTCACGGCCGACGAGGTTCGCCGATGCCTCACCGATGTCCTCGAGAAGGACCTGCCGTTCGACGATCTGGTGTGGGCGTCCCGTTTCACCGATTCGCTCAGAATCGCAACGAAATTCCAGAGGGGTCGGGTGTTCCTCGTCGGCGAATCGGCTCGCATCCACTACCCTGCCAGCGGCGTCGGGATGAACTTCTGCATCCAGGATGCGTTCAACCTCGGGTGGAAGCTCGCCGCTGTGATCAACGAACACGCGGGACCGGCACTCCTGGAAACCTATGAGGCCGAACGGCGCCCGGTGGCCGAGGCGCTGCTGAGAAGTGTCGCGGCTCAGTGTTCGGTCCAGTTCGACTTCACACCGGAGGGGGTGGAATTCAAGCGGATGTTCGAACGCGACCTGTTGCCCATTCCGGAGGTCAATCGCCGAATCGGGCTCGAACTCAACGGGCTGTCCTTCCCCTACCCTGCTGAGTCACACCATCATCCGATGGTCGGATACCGCTGCCCCGACCTGGATCTCGTCACCGCGATCGGTCCGATCAGGATGGGTGAAATGCTGCGCGATTCTGCACTCGTCCTCATCGACGCCACCGGCGCGGACACCTACGCGGACCTCGCACTGCAGGGCGCGCCGGTACGCGCACACACCGGCCACATCGTTCTCGCACCCACCGGGCTGGGTGAGGTCACGAGCCTCCTGGTCAGGCCCGACGGATACATCGCGTGGGCCAGCGCCGACGCCCCCGCGCGCGAAGATGCTCAGCTGGCGATCAAGCGGTGCCTGGCCGTCGACTGAAATGCCGGGAGGGTCGTCTCGCGTGTACCCGAGACGACCCTCCCGCGCCGGCTTCGGCAGTCACTCCAGAGACTTGACGAGTTGCGCTCGGAGCCAGCGGTGTTCAGGATCCGCGTTGTACATCGGGTGCCACCACAGAGCATGGTTCAGTGGGGCGAGATTCAAGGGGAAGTCGACCGACCGAATTCCCATTCCGCCGCTCATCCGGGCCGCCAATCGCTCCGGCAGAAGCGCGATCCGATCGGTGTGGGCGACGAAATACGGCAGAGCCAGATAATTTTCGCCGACAACCTGCACATACGGTTCGACCCCCTGCGCCCGGACCTGATGCAACGGTGTCGTCGCGGCGTGTGGGTGCGTCTGAAACACAGCCCACGGGTATTCGGTGAGCTGGTCCAGCCGTACGGCGTCCCCGATGTGCTCGTTGTCCTCGGCCACCACGCAGACCCACCGGTCGGAGAAGAGGTCGACCGAGGGCAGGTCGCTGACGAAGCCGCGGGGTACGACCAGGGCATCAGCGGTACGGAGGCTGTCCGATGCACGGTCGACGATCTCCGGTCGCAACTGGACGAAGTTGATGCGCAGGTGCGGAGCCTGCGCCAGCAGATCGCGGGTGATCGTGTCCCCGACGGCGGCGAGCATGTAGTCGGACATGATCAGGGTGAACTCGCGGCTGGACCGTTCGATCTCGATACCCGGCTCGGCGTCGAGCACTCGATCGACCGCCGAGATCGCCACCGTCGTGCGCTCGACCAGGCTGCGGGCGAGCGGCGTGAGCTGATACGAGTTGCCGACCCGGGCCAGTAGCGGGTCGCCGAAGTACCTCCGAAGCCGCGCGAGCGCCGCACTCATTGCCGGCTGACTCAGACCGACTTCGATCGCCGCGCGGCTCACGCTTCGCTCGCGCAGAAGCGCGTCCAGAGACACGATGAGGTTGAGGTCCAGCTTGGCGCGATGGCCGGAGATCCGCTGTATCGAGCTCATGGATACAAACTATAGGCAACCCGGCGTTCCCAAATAACCGCGGGAAAATGAGACTGAGGCAGACACTCTGCCTCTCTCCGAACAGGACACTCATGGACCCGAGTCATGCCACACCACGCCGCACCCTGCTCCGGGGCGCAACGGTCGTCAGCGTCGATCCGGCCATCGGAAACTTCGACCGAGCCGACATCTTGATCAGCGACGATCTGATCGCAGGAATCGACACACGGATCGACGTCGAGCCGGACGTCGAGGTCGTCGACGTCGACGGAATGATCGCGCTTCCCGGATTCGTCGACACTCACCGCCATACCTGGCAGAGCGTCATGCGGCACGGATACGCCGAACTCGATCCCCTCCAGTACTTCGACGAAATGCTCAGGGGAATCGGAGCGGCGTACGAGCCCGAGGACGTCAGGATCGGAAACCTCCTCGGCGCGGTGTCGGCGTCGAGCGCCGGGACGACCACCCTCTTCGATTGGTCCCACATCCAGAATTCACCCGAGCATTCCGACGCTGCGGTCACCGGTCTGCGCGAGGCGGGTATCCGTGCCGTCTTCGGCCACGGATGGCCACTGCAGGGCAACGGCCGGTGGACCGAGAACAGCATGCTCACCCACCCGGCCGACATCGAACGGCTGCAGAAGCAGCACTTCTCCGACCCGGGCGGACTCGTGACGTTGGCCATGGCGGCCAGGGGCCCCGAGATGGCGGCGCCCGGCGTGTGGCAGGCCGACCTCGCCCTCGCGCGCGACCTGGGCATCCGCACGTCGGTGCATGCCGGTGCGTACCCGCACAACGAACCGGTCCACGCCGTGGCCCAGTACGACGAGGCGGGCCTCCTCGCCGACGACCTGACGTTCGTGCACTGTTGCCGCTCCTCCGACGCCGAACTCGCGATGATCGCCGATGCCGGTGCCACCGTGTCGATCGGCGTGCACTGCGAACTCAACTCGCAAGGCATCGGCGACATCCCGCTCGACCGGATGCTCGCCGCGGGTGTACGACCGAGCCTCAGCGGGGATACCGAGACCAAATGCAGCGGAGACATGTTCACGCAGATGCGAATGCTCTTCGGCTATCACCGTTCGTGGATGGGCGGCGGGCACAGCTCCGTCGCGGCCGACCGTGCGCAGCTGTTCCTGCAAGATGTGCTGGCATTCGCCACCATCGAGGGGGCGAGAGCGATCGGACTCGACGACCGGATCGGCTCGCTCACTCCCGGCAAGCAGGCCGATATCGTCCTGGTGCGTGCAACGGACCTGAACCTGGTGCCCGTACTCGATCCGGTGGCATCGGTGGTTCTCGCCGCTCACGAGGGCAATGTCGATTCGGTGCTCATCGGCGGCCGATTCGTCAAGCGCGGCGGAGTCGTGCTCGGGTGTGATCCGTCCGCTCTCGTGAAAGCGGCGGCGGCATCGCAACGACGGATTCTGGGAAGACGCGCCGGCCGCTAGCACTCGTGGGCGCGTACCCCGCCCGAACAGGGTGTATTCGCCGCACGAATTCCCTCCATCACGAACTGCCGCTTCCCGGATAACCCGAGAACAGGAACAGTGATGGTCATCACCACCGCAACAAAGGAGCAAGGCATTGACCATGTCACGCGGGGACGAATTCCGGCGCGGGTGGCCGACTCTGTCAGCGGCCGCCGTGGGTGTCGGCACTGGGGTATCCGGGCTCGCCATCTACTCGGCGGGTCTGTTCACCAGCGATCTCGGTAGGGAGATCGGCCTCAGCGCTGCGATGTACGGGCTGTCCATCACCTTGCTGACCTTCGGGATGGCGCTCGCCGCCCCCGTCGTCGGCTACGCCGTCGACAAGTTCGGAGTGAAGGCCCCGACGATTGCCGGAGCACTGTGCCTGGCAACCGGATTCGCCGCACTGGGAACGGTCGTGCACTCGGTGCCGGCCTACATGACAGCGATGGCGTTGATCGGATTCTTCGGTGCAAGTTCCGGACCGATTGCCTTCACCCGGGCGGTGAGCAGCTGGTTCGACCGCGCCAGGGGCCTCGCGCTCGGCATCACGATGATGGGGATGGGACTCTCCGGCGCCATCATTCCGGTCGCCATCGGCCGCGTCATCGAACTCGAAGGATGGCGGCTCGGCTACCTCACGTTGGCCTGCATCGCGCTCGCCGGAACCCTCCCCACCCTCTTCCTCCTGAAGGTCGCACCCCGAAGCGTAAGCACGCTGGGCACGCCCGGACTGGCGGCCGACGACGGTGACGACTTCGCCACCATCCGCCGGAACCCCCTCTACTGGCGGTTGGTCCTCACATTCGGCCTGATGTCGGTCGCCTTCACCGGCCTCATCCCCTACCTGGTCCCGATGCTTCGGCAGTACGGGATGAGTGTCGGCGGTGCGGCATCGATCGCATCGATCATGGGACTCGCGGTCATCCTGAGCCGACTGGTGATCGGACTGCTCATCGACGTCCTCCGGCCGACCGCGGTCGCGGCCTCGCTCTGCGTGCTGTGTGCCACCGGCGTCGTGCTGTTCGCGGTCGGCGGAGTCGGGTTCGCCCCCGTCCTGGCCTTCACGCTGGGGTGCATGCTCGGCGCCGAGCTGGATATGGTGGGCTACTTCACGTCCCGCTACTTCGGGCTCGCCGCCTTCGGAAAAGCTTATGCAGGCCCCTACATGGCGTTCGTCCTCGGCGGCGGCATCGCGCCCCTGTGGGTCGGTGCCGTGGTGGACCGAACAGGAAGCTACACCGCAGTCCTCTACCTCGTCGCCGCGCTGACGGTGCTGTGCGCCGTCGCCTTCGTGGCCCTGCCGTCCCCGCGGGGACCGAGGCAGGTAACCCCCGGCCCTTCCGATACGAGGCCCACGCCCGCCACCGTCAACGCAGACCTCTGACCACACACCACAGACAACGCTCCAGGAGAACCACTTTCATGCGTATCGCCAACATCGACAACCGTGCCGCTCTCGTCTTCGGAGACGAGGGTTCCGAACGGGCCGTCGACATCGCCCACGCCTCCCGCGGCCGGTTCGGCCCCGAACTTCCCGCCGTCTACCAGGCTTGGGACGACGTCACCGGATGGGTGGCGGAACAGGACACCCACGCGCTGACGGGGAACAGAGTCCCGATCGACCGGTCCCTTCTCCGGGCACCGTCGCCGGCCCCCCGACAGGTGTTCGCCGTCGGGCTGAACTACCACGCCCACGCCGCCGAATCCGGCTTCGACTCCCCCACGCAACTGCCGCCGGTGTTCACCAAGTACGCGTCCAGCTTCACCGGCCCCGACACCGACGTCGTGATTCCCGCCGGTGGCAACGTCGACTGGGAGATCGAACTCGTCGTTGTCATCGGCCGCGAAACAAGCAACATCGACGAGGCCGACGCCTGGTCCCACATCGCCGGTCTCACCGCCGGACAGGACATCTCCGAACGCATCTCCCAGCTACGCGGTCCCGCACCGCAATTCGGTCTCGGCAAGTCCTTCGCCGGGTTCTCCCCGCAAGGTCCGTGGCTGGTGACCCCGGACGAGTTCGCCGACCCCGACGACCTCGAACTCGGCTGCACCGTCGACGGCGAGGAAGTGCAGAAGGGCCGCACCCGCGACCTGATCTTCCCGGTCTCGAAGCTGGTCGCCGCCCTCTCCCACACCGTCACCCTCTACCCCGGGGATGTGATCTTCACCGGCACTCCGGCCGGCGTCGGCGTCGGCCGCGATCCGCAGCGGTTCCTGCAGGCCGGTGAGACGCTCGACAGCTGGATCGACGGCATCGGCACACTTCATCAGCGTTTCGTCGCCGATCCCGGCGCGAAGTAGAGGACGCGATCATGGCACTGCACGGACTGGGCAAGGTCACCCTCGGCGTTCCCAACGTCGACGAGACCATCGCCTACTACGTCGAATTCGGCCTCGAACACCGCGAGGGCGGGGTGTTCGCCACCCGCAACGGCGGCGAACAACTCGAGATCGTCCACGCGCCCGCGCGTCGACTGGTCGAGTTGACGGTCGCCGCCGACGACCCCGACGACATCGCCTCCATCAGTGCGCGGCTGGCCGGGCTCGGTGTGGCGACCCGTCAGAACGGCACGTCCGTCAGTGCCGTGGAACCGGTCACCGGCACGCGAGTGCGGGCGCAGGTCCGGTCCCGGATCGTCATCGAACCCGCCGTCGCGGCCACCCCCTACAACGGGCCCGGGCGCATCGACCGCTGGGGACGGGCCCCGTTCCTCACCCGCACCGAGCCGGTGCGCCCCCGCAAACTCGGGCACGCGGTGCTCGGGTCCACCGACCTCGAGACCACGATGAGGTTCTTCACCGACGGTCTCGGATTCAAGGTCAGCGACTACATGGGCGACAAGGCCGCGTTCCTGCGCTGCTCCGTCGAGCACCACAACGTCCTCGTCATGGCCGCACCGGTGAGCTTCATGCATCACACCAGCTGGCAGGTCGACGACATCGACGAGGTCGGCCGCGGCGCCCACACGATGCTGGAGAACAACCCCGAACGCCACATCTGGGGTCTCGGACGGCACTACGCCGGTGCGAACTTCTTCTGGTACCTCAAGGACCCGGCGGGGAACTTCTCCGAGTACTACTCCGACATGGACACCGTCCCCGAGGACGAACTCTGGAGCCCGGAAGTGCTGCACGGCCTGCAAGGTCTGTACGCCTGGGGGCCGCCGCCGCCCCCGTCGTTCCTCGAACCGGACGACCTCGCCGCCCTGATGACCGGAGCTCACTCCGGCACCGGGTGACGAGCGGGTCGCCGGCTAGATCAGTTCGACGACGGTTCCCAGGTCGTGCACATGCTCGCTGTCCGACGGCCCGGTGGCCGGCGTGATGTCGCCCCGTGCCGCGTGTGCCATCGATCGCGCCTCGCCCGCGGCGAAGGCAACGGGTACCGCCACGGCAACGGACAGGAGGGCAGCTCCCGCATCGAACGCCAAGCGTGCGACACCGAAAGCACAGTTCGCCGATTCTCGGATCGTCATCGTCCGCTCCTTCATCCCAGTCCACGGGACGTAGCGGACCACTCCCTTTGACCTGACAATTACTCCTCGACGTTACGAGCGGTGTGCACTACTCGCGAGTACCAAACCGACCAGATCGAATGGTTTACCCGGCAGCCGTCGAGTCCGGGCGGCAGAGGCAGAGAAGACAGGCACGTACCCGGGTAGTTCGGCCGATGTGTCCGGACCGCACCGGGACCACTCTGTAGACGGGCGTCCCCCACGACGCGACACCACCGAGTGCACTGGAGCAACGACGGCATGAACCCACACACCGGGAACCACGGATATCACCTGGTTCACACGTTCCGCCCGCCTCCGGTACGGCCGGGACGCCATGCACTGCACGCCGCCGCGTCCAGAATCGGAATCCCGTGCACCCGCGGCGCCGGTGACCACCGGGCCTTCGACAGCTCCGGCCTCGTTCAATGGGCATACAAACAGGCCGGCATATCGGTTCCGCGCACCACCTACGAGCAACTCCGACACGGGACCGCCGTGGACGAGTGCGACCTGCAGCCCGGCGACGTCGTCCTCTTCTACGGGGGCGGGCACGCGGCGATCTACGCGGGAAACCGCATGGTCGTCCACGCACCCGCTCCGGGACGCCCGGTCACGCGAGTAGCGATGAGCTCCATGTCATTTCACGCAGCGCGCCGGTACTGACGACGGACCAGGCGACCACCCGCGGCATCGTGGACTCAGTGAGCGGCGTTATACGCTTCCTCGATCTCGGCAGGAATACGTCCACGCGTGGACAACTCGTAGCCCTGCGACGTCGCCCATTCTCGAATTTCCTTCGCCTGGCTACGCCCCTGCGACGGTGCCACTGCAGGAGTCGACCGACGCTTCCTTCCACCGACCCGCGTTGCATGCTCGATGTAGTAGTCGAGAGTCTTGTGGAATTCCCTGGCGTTCTTGACCTTCAGATCGATCTCGTAGTCGACGCCGTCGACAGAGAACGGAATGGTCTCCCCCTTACCGTTCTTGATCGGAGTTCCGTCGATGTCGTCGATGCGTTCGACAACAACTTTGCGCGCCACAGTTCCACTCCTTCATCGTCGATAACCCGGGGAACACTACGTCGAAGTATTGTTCACCTGCCAATCCCCGACGGAGTTTTCGAACTGCTGACCCGGGTCCGCCTGATTGGAGCACCCCGCTGTCGGGGTATCCGTCGGACATGACACCGAAGGATGCATCCGGACCGAAGACCACGACCACCGACAGCGGCGCCCCGGGCGCGGACAAGGACGTGGTGTCCGATCCGGCCGAGGACGACAAGAGCTCGGGCGCCGACTGGAGCGGCGAAGGCGGCGCGACCCCTGAGGGGCCCGCCACCGACACCGACACCGAGGACTAGGTCACCAGGGGATCTGTCCGAGGACCACACCGATCACCAGCATCGACAGCGACACCAGCGCCGCGCGCCACAGCACCTTCTTGTGATGATCCGCCAGCGGGACACCCGCCAGGGTCACGAGCAGGAGGATGGCCGGGACGAGGGGGCTCTGCATGTGGAACGTCTGGCCGGTGATGGATGCGCGGGCCATCTCGACCGGCTCGATGCCGTACGTGGCCGCCGTCTCGGCGAGCACGGGCATGATGCCGAAGTAGAAGGCGTCGTTGCTCATGAAGAACGTGAACGGCAGGCTCAGGATGCCCGTGATGACGGCCAGGTGCGGTCCGAGCGAGGCCGGGATGATTTCGAGCAGCCACTGCGCCATGGCCTCGACCATTCCGGTGCCCTGGAATACGCCGGTGAGGACAGCGGCGGCGAACACCATCGCGACCACGGAGACGATGCTCGACGAGTGGCGGGTGATCGCTTCCTGCTGTTCCTTGACCCGCGGGAAGTTCACCGTCAGCGCGATCGATGCGGCCACCATGAACAGGACCGGAATCGGCAGTACGTCCATCACGAGCACGACGAGGAGCGCCACGGTCACGAGCGCGTTGAACCACAGCAGCTTCGGGCGCAGCGTGGGCCGCTCGGGGTCGAGACCGTCGACGAAGCCCTGGCCGTCGTCCGATCCGGCGTCGCCGGAGCCGCCACCGGTTCGGGGTGCGTCACCGTTGCCACCGGAGCCGGAGCCGGTCGCGGACCGCCGGAGGCCGGAGCCCGCGGAGACGAGGAGGCGCTCGTCAGTGAGTTCGAGCGTGCCGATGCGACGGCGTTCGCTGTAGCCCAGCTGCACGGCGAACAGCAGCACGACGAGCAGTCCGACCACCAGTGACGGGATCATCGGGACGAACACGTCCGACGGCGAGATACCCAGCGCAGCGGCGGCCCGGACCGTCGGTCCGCCCCAGGGGACGATGTTCATCGCGCCGTTCGCCAGGCCGGCGACCACCGTGAGGACCACGGGGCTGACCTTCAGCTTCATGTACAGCGGCAACAGTGCGGACGTCACGATGATGAACGTCGTGGATCCGTCACCGTCCAGCGACACCACCATCGCGAGCACCGCGGTGCCGACGACGAGCCGCATGGGGTCGTTGCGGACAAGCCGGAGGATGAGTTTCACCAGCGGGTCGAACAGGCCGACGTCGATCATGATCCCGAAGAAGATGATCGCGAAGAACAGCAACGCGGCCGTCGGTGCCAGCGCCTTGATTCCGTCGGTGATCATGTCGCCGATGCCGAGGCCCGCCCCGGCCGCGATCCCGAATGCGACCGGGACGGCGATCAACCCGACCACGGGAGTGGCCCGTTTGGACATGATCAAGAACATGAACACGGCCACCATCAGAAAGCCGAGTGCTACCAGCATTGCCACTCCTCGTCCGAACTCGCGTCGTGGTGTGATCGCGATAACAGCCAGTGTCGGGGGGAGGGACGCTCACAGTCACTGTTGCGTACTTAGAGAAGGTTGTGTTCTTTGTGGTGGCAACTACGGGCGCCCCCGGAGATGGTCGCGCAGAGTCTCTGTCTCATACTCCGCGCGGAACAGCCCACGCTTCTGCAGGACGGGGATCACCTCGTCGACGAAGTCTGCGAGGCCGTTCGGGTAGAGCGGCGGCATCAGGTTGAAGCCGTCGGCCCCGCCGCGGCGGAACCACATCTCGATCTCGTCGGCGATCGATTCCGGGGTTCCGATCATGGTGCAGTGGCCACCGCCGGCCGCCAACGTGCCCAGCAGCGACCGCACGGTGGGACGGTCCTTCTCGATGATCCGCCGGATCGTGTCGTACCGGCCCTGCGGCCCGGTGAACTCCGACAGCGGCGGCAGCGCGGGAACGGGAGCGTCCAGTTCCCAGGCACTGCAGTCCTGCTGGACGAACATCGACAACTGCGCCAGCGACTGTTCGACGGGCAGGAGCGCGTCGAGTTCCGCCTTCTTCCGCCGGGCCTCCTCGATGGTCGAACCGACATAGGTCACGAGACCCGGCATCACGGTCACCGCGTCGGCGTCGCGGCCCGCCGCGCGGATGCGCCGCTTCACGTCGTCGTAGTAGCTCTGCGCGGCCGTGAGGTCGTAGGCGACGGCGTAGATGCCCTCGGCGCACCGGGCGGCCAGGTCGCGGCCCTGATCGGACGCGCCCGCCTGGAACAGCACGGGACGACCCTGCGGCGAGTGCGGCACGTTCAGCGGACCGTCCACGAGGAAATGCTTTCCCCGATGCTCGACCGGCTTCACCTTGGCCGGGTCCGCGAAGATGCCGTCCCGGTCGAGCACGAGCGCGTCGGGCGCCCACGAATCCCACAGAGCGAGTGCCACGTCGACGAATTCCGCGGCACGCGAATAGCGTTCGTCGTGCGGCGGCATCTCCTCGAGCCCGTGGTTGCGCGCTTCGGCGTCGAACATCGACGTCACCACGTTCCAGCCGGCGCGGCCGCCGCTGATGTGGTCGAGCGACGCCAGCATCCGGGCGGCGTGGAACGGTGTGTAGAACGTGGTGGACACCGTCGTCACCAGTCCGACCCGCTCCGTCGCCCGCGCCATCGCGGACAGCGCGGTGAGCGGTTCCAGGAACCACATGCCTCCGGACGCGGGGTCGCGCACCGAATGCCCGTCCGCGAAGAACACCGCGTCGAGGCAGCCCCGCTCCGCGGTCTGCGCCAACTCCTCGTAGTAGGCGATGTCGCAGAGTCGCTCCACCTGGGACGAGGGGTGCCGCCACGCGGCGCCGTGGTGCCCGCAGCTGTAGAGGAATGCGTTGAAGTGCAGTTGCCGGACGTCGGTCATGTCAGTCCTTGACCAGTCCGCCGTCGACGACGAGGTTCTGGCCGGTCACCGACCGCGACCACGGGGACGCGAAGAACAGCACCGCGTCGGCGAATTCGTCCGGGGTGGTGACGCGCTGCAGCGGGGTGCTCGCCGCGATGAGGTCGAATACCTCGTCGGGAGTGGCGGCGCTCGCGTCGGTGGTGCGGAGCAGCCCGCCCGAGACCATGTTGACGGTGATGCCGTCGGGACCGAGGTCGGCGGCGAGGGTGCGGGTCAGCGACAGCGCGGCGGCCTTGGCGGCCGTGTAATCGTGGTACGGGACGACGGGGTTCTGGAACAGGTTGGTGCCGATGTTCACGATCCGGCCGAACCCGAGCGAACGCATGCCCGGCAGCGCAGCCTGCGTCGTGTGCAGCGTCGCCTTCACGCTGCCACGCAGCTGCGAGTCGAAGGACTCCCACGTGATGACGTCCGCCTTGTCGCGTGCGTCGCCGTTGAAGGAGAAGTCGGCGAGCGCGTTGTTGATCACCGTGGTCACCGGGGAGCCGAAGTGCTCCTCCGCCGCGGAGAACAGGGCCGCCACCTGTCCGGCATCGGTGACGTCGGCCCGGAGCGCGACCGCACGGTCCGCGCCCAGGGACGCCGCGAGTTCTTCGGCCGCGTCCCGGCTGTTCCGGTAGTTCACGATCACCCGCGCGTTCTGCGCCGCGAACGACCGCACGATGGCGGCGCCGAGGCCCCGCCCACCGCCGGTCACCAGGACGATCTGCTTGTCGAGCTGCATGCTGTCACCTTCCGTTCGGTCGGCGACGAGACATCGGATGAGCGCATACGGGCGTCTCCGCGACATCCCTTCGCCGGCATTACCCAGTTCAGGTTCGACGGGTCTGTTCTCAGCCGTCCGGCTCGTCGCCGGGCAGCACCCCGTGTCACTGGCCAACAGTGTAAGCGCAATCACCGATTCCAGTTCTTGGTTGTGCACAACCTAGTTGTGTGCAACTATTCAGTGGTGACCGACAACCTCACCCTCGACCGCCAGGTGTGCTTCGCCCTGTACTCGGCTTCCCGGGCCATGACGGCGAGATACCGGTCGATGCTCGACTCGCTGGGAGTGACCTACCCGCAGTACCTCGTGCTGTTGGTGCTCTGGGAACGGGACGGCCGCGGAGTACGTGAGATCTGCGACGCCCTCGACCTCGACACCGGCACGCTGTCTCCACTGCTCAAGCGGCTCGAAACCCTGGGCCTGGTCGAACGCCGGCGCTCCTCGGCCGACGAGCGCCGGGTCGGGATCCACCTCACCGAGAAGGGTGCGGCCCTCCGCGCCGCCGCGGAGGGCATCCCCGCCGAACTCGCCGACTCGACGGGAATGGAGATCGACGAACTCGTCGCCCTCCGGGACACCCTGTCGCGGCTCACCGAGTCACTTCACAGCTTCACCACCCCTACAGGAGAGAAGTAACCATGAAGATCGTCTACACCGCCGAAGCCCTCGCGACCGGAGAAGGCCGCAACGGCCACGCCCGCACGTCCGACGGCAAGCTCGACCTGAACCTCGCGATCCCCACCGAGATGGGCGGGTCCGGCGACGGCACCAACCCCGAGCAGCTGTTCGCCGCCGGATACGCGGCGTGCTTCCACTCCGCGCTCCAGTTGGTCGGCCGTCAGGCGAAGGCGAACGTCGCCGACTCGGCCGTCGGCGCCCGCGTCGGCATCGGCCCGACGGACAGCGGCGGATTCGGTCTCGCCGTCACTCTCGAGGTTTCCCTGCCCCACCTGCCCCGCGCCGAGGCGCTCGAGTTGACCGAGAAGGCACACCAGGTGTGCCCCTACTCCAACGCCACCCGCGGCAACATCGACGTCACCCTCGAGGTCACCGAAGACTGAGCAACCCTGACGGGCGTCGCGTCACCCGAACGTGAACTCGACGCCCGTCAGGTCCTCCGACAGCGCCCACAGCGCCCGCGCGGTGTGCTCGTCCCGCGACTTCTTGTTGGAGCCCACCACCTTCGGATGGCCACGCTGCTCGAACAGGCCGTCCGGCCCGATGTAGCTGCCACCGATCACGTCGGATGCGGTTGCCGCGTACAGCATCGGCAGCGCCCCCATCTCCGCCGACTGCGCGAAGATCCGGTTGCCGACGGCCATCAGCTTGTCCTGCACCGACTCGGTGTGGGCCTGCAGATTGGTCGATGCGTAACCGGGGTGCGCGGCCACCGCTTTCACGGGTGACCCCGCCGCGGACAGCCTGCGCTGCAACTCGTACGTGAACAGCAGATTCGCGAGTTTCGACTGCCCGTAGGCGCTCCAGCGGTTGTACTTGCGGCGTTCCCAGTTGAGGTCGTCGAGGTGAATCGTTCCCGCCTGATGTGCCGCACTCGACATCGTGGCGACCCGATCGGTGATCTTGTCGAGCAGCAGGCCGGTCAACGCGAAGTGCCCGAGATGGTTTGTGCCGATCTGCATTTCGAATCCGTCGGCGGTCGTACGCTGCGGAACCGCCATCACGCCGGCGTTGTTCACGAGCACGTCGACGGACTCGACACCGGCGGCGAACTCGCGCACCGAGGCGAGGTCGGACAGATCGAGGCGGCGCACCTCGGCGTTGTCACCGATCGACCGTGCGACGACCTCCCCCTTGTGGGTGTTACGGCAGGCCAGCACGACGTGCGCCCCCGCCTTGCCCAGCGCTCGCGCGGCCACCTCCCCGAGACCACTGTTGGCGCCCGTGACGACGAACGTGCGGCCGCTCTGATCGACGATGTCCGAAGCTGTCCACTTGGTCATGGCGTCAACCCTACGGATCTCGGGAGTTGGCGTGAACGTTTCACCACGCCTGCGCTCCGACCAGCGGCAGATTGAGGAAACTCGGCCGATCCGGGGACAACGCGACGTGCTGCGGCTTCAGTTGGCTGTCGGCCAGAATCGGTCCGAGCGGCAGGTACCGGGGGACGCTGCCCGCGTACACGTCGACGCGCAGCCGGTGCCCCGGCGCGAGGACGGCGTCGGTGGGCACGAAGTTGATGTCCACTGGCGTCACTTCACCCGGCACCAGCGGCTGACGCGCGTCCACCGTCAGATAGTGGTGCGGTTCGGTGTAGTCTCCGTTCGCCGACTTGGTGCTCTTCGAATCGTCCACGGCCCGCATGGAAGCGGTGAGCGCACCATTGGTGAGCGGGGTCGACGTGCCGTCCGGTGCGACGTCGTTCAGTGTCACCGCCCAGAATCCGTCCGGGGCGTCGAGCACCGTTTCGAGGTGCAGATTGACCGGACCCGACAGCTCGGTCGGCTGCGCGACGGGGGCGCTGGTGAACGTCAGTCCCTCGGCCTCGGCGAACCGGGAGTCCTTGCTGCACACCGATCCGAAGACGACGGCCGCGCCTGCGGTGCCCTGTGCTCCGTCGCGGGAACAGAGCCCACGAAGGCCGGGTGCGACGGTGAGTCGTGCTGCGTCGCCGGGTTTCGCCGACACCAGGCTGCCGTCGTGGGCGGCGTGCCCGGCGGTGCCACTGGGGGCACCCGACAGGTACATCCGCTGGTAGTCGACACCGGCCCGCGGAAACTGATCGGTGGTGGTCCAGCCGTTGCCCTGCTGGTACAGCGTGACCGGGCCGTACTCGTCGATGCCGTTGTCGATGCCCTTCAGCCACTTGTCGAACCAGGCGCGTTCGAGGACGTCGAGTCGTGGCGGCGCACCCTGTTCACCGAAGCCGCCACCGAACGAGATGTGGTAGGCGTCGCTCATGATCAGCTGCTTCTCACCGGCAGGCAGTGGGATGTCGTTGTAGACCCGCGGCTCGCTGTTCGTGAAGATGTCGTGCCACGCGCCGTAGAGCATCGTCGGCACCTCGATGTTCGCGGCCTGCGCCTTCCGCTCCTCGTAGAACTGGCCGTCCTGCGCCACCCGCAGCGTGCCGGGGTCGAGACCGGTGATGTCCGGCGCGGTCATGGCCTCGATCAGTGCGGGAAACAGTGTCAGCGGATCCCGCAACCGATCCTGCAGCCACTGCTGGTCGAAGCGTCCCTGCGCGATGGCCTGGACGTCGGGAACGAACTTGAGACCGTTGACCAGCGACAGCCACAGCGGCATGAATCCCACGCCGAGACCACCGCCCGTTCCGACGATGTCGCGGAGCAGATCGTTGCCCGGTTCGGTCGGGAAGATGGCCTTCAACGCCGGCGGCTGATGCCCCGCGGCCTGCAGCGAGTTGATTCCCGAATAGGACACCCCCGCCATGCCGACCGTGCCGTCGGACCATCCCTGCTTGCTCATCCAGTCGATGATCTCGACGGAGTCCTGTTGCTCGAGCGGACCGAGCGCCTGCCATTCCCCCTGGGAGAAGCCGGTGCCCCGCGCATCGACCACCACCTGGGTGTACCCGTTCCGGACGAGGTCGCGGTTGATGCCGAAGACGCGCATGCCGCCACCGGTGAGCACCTTCGCCGCTTCGCCGACACCGTCGAACGGGGTTCCGGCGAGATCGAACGAGTTCACCAGGTCGACGACGGTGTCCTCGAGTCCCGGCACCGCGAACACGGAATCGACGACGTTGCCGACCAGCTTCGTGTACGGCGTGACATTGAGAACCGACGGCATCCTGGTGTCGATCGGCGTGCCGGAGGCGTCCGCGGGGCGATAGACGTTGGCCTTCAGCACCGTTCCGTCGCTCATGGTGATGGGGACATCCCAGTCGATCGCGATCACCGGGTACTCGGGCGGCGCGTCGACCGCCGCGTTCCACGCGGCCCCGGCCGCCCCACCCGTCGGATCCGCCGACGCCGTCACCGTGGGCACCACCGCGAGCCCCACCCCCATCGCCAGAGCGACTGCCACCGCACCCGGTCGAAACGCCCATCGACGCACGATCACTTCGAACCCCCGTGAAATCCCGATGACGCGCCTCAGCGGCCAGTCCGGGTGGCCCGCGTCACAAACTTACCGGATAGTAACCTCGAGTCCCCCGGCGGTCAACGGCGGATTTCCGCAGCCTGTCGACTACCGTGACGAGGTGCCCGACGCCCCGCTTCCCGTCCGCGACGGCCTCAACCCGACGCGGCTGAGGATGCCGGACGACGGCGCGTGGCCCACCGTGCTCGAGTACCTGGTCGCACGTTTTCCGCACGACGAGACCCGCCTCCGCGAGAAGGTCGCCACAGCGGAAGTCGTCGACGAGCGCGGGCAGCCGATCACCGAGGACACCCCGTTCGCCCCCCGCAGATTCGTGTACCTGTACCGGGATCCGCCGGTCGAGAAGCGGGTCCCGTTCGAGATCGAGATCCTGCACCGCGACGAGGATCTCCTCGTCGTGGACAAGCCTCACTTCCTGGCCAGCACCCCGCGCGGCGCGTACATCGCCGAGTCGGCGCTGGTCCGGTTGCGCCGAGACCTCGACCTCCCGGAACTGACACCCGCGCACCGGCTCGACCGGTTGACCGCCGGGGTGCTGATCTTCACGGTGCGGCGGGAGGTCCGGCGCGACTACCAGTCGCTGTTCGACCAGCGCCGGGTGGTCAAGGAATACGAGGCGGTCGCGCGTTACGACCCCGATCTCCCGCTACCCGCCACCGTCCGCAGTCGAATCGTCAAGGAGCGGGGCGTCCTGAAGGCGTACGAGGTGGACGGTCCCGCCAACAGCGAGAGCCGCATCGAACTCCTCGAGGTCCACGGCGACGCGGCCCGGTACCGGCTGCTGCCGCACACCGGCAAGACGCACCAGTTACGGCTGCACATGAGTTCGCTGGGTATCCCGATCCACGGCGACAACTTCTATCCCGACTTCTACGACGTTGCCGCCGACGACTATTCGACGCCGCTGCGGCTGCTGGCCCGGTCCGTCGAGTTCGTCGACCCCTACTCCGGCGTCACGCGACGCTTCGCGAGCGTCCGGAGCCTCGACTGGCCGAGCTGACCTCGGATTCTTTCCCCCGGCCCGCTCAGCCGGAAGGATGGTGACATGAGTACCGCGACGTCCGTCTCCGAAGTGGAACGCAAGTACGAGGCCGGTTCGGAGCAGCAGATACCCAGCCTCTCGGGACTGCCCGGTGTGGACGGCGAACCTCTGCTCGACTCGATCCAGCTGTCCGCCCTGTACTACGACACGGGCGAACTCCTGCTGCTCCGCGCCGGAATCACCCTCCGCCGCCGGGAGGGCGGCGACGACGCCGGCTGGCACCTGAAGATCCCGGCAGGTGCGGACGAGCGGACCGAGCTGCAGCTGGCGCCCGACGCCGAGCTCCCCGAGACGGAAGTGCCCCGGGAATTCGCGGAACTGCTCACGGCCGTCACCCGCGGCGCCGCCCTGAACCCGGTTGCGCTCATCAGCACCGACCGCGAACGGCAGCGGCTCGTGGACGCGGCGGGGACGACGCTCGCCGAGGTCGTCTCGGACGTCGTGATCGCCGCCGTCCCCGAGACGGGGACCGGATCCGACGAGCGGGTGTGGCGCGAGATCGAAGTGGAGCTCGGGGCCGGAGACCGAAACCTGTTCGACGCCATCGACTCCCGGCTGACGGACGCCGGGATAGCCCGGTCGGACGCGCCGTCGAAGTTGCGGCGGGCGCTCGGCGACGCGGTGACCGGCACCCCGCGCCCCGCGCGCAGGAAGAAGGGGTCCACTCCCCGGACACTGCTACTGGAGTATCTGGCGGCGCAGAAGGATTCTCTCGTGACGGCCGACCTCGGCGTGCGGCGCAACCTCGAGGAGTCCGTCCACGACCTCCGGGTCTCGGCCCGGCGCATCCGGAGTGTCCTCCAGGTGTACGGGTCCAGCCTGCGTGACCAGGAAACG
Organism: Rhodococcus sp. IEGM 1305; assembly: GCF_030058635.1. Lineage (NCBI taxonomy): Bacteria > Bacillati > Actinomycetota > Actinomycetes > Mycobacteriales > Nocardiaceae > Rhodococcus > Rhodococcus sp. IEGM 1305. The sequence goes on along the minus strand of NZ_JASHKX010000044.1, from coordinate 8,337 downwards.
GTCGACGAGTTGATCGTCGAACTCCGCTGGGTCGGTCAGGCCCTCGGCTCGGCGCGGGACACCGAGGTGCAGTGGAGCCGGCTCGTGGATCGGCTGGGCGGCGCCGAGGAAATACCCGATCGCGAGGTCGTGCGGGCGCGCCTCGACGAATACTTCTCGGGACTCGCCGCGACGGCCCGGCCCGCGGCCCTGGCCGCCCTCAACTCCCAGCGCTACCTCGACCTGCTCGCCGGGCTCGACACATTCCTCGTCGCCGTCGAGGCGTCCGGGGACGGCGGCCCGTCGAAGAAGGCCGTGACGAAATCCCTGCGCACCTTGTCGAAGTCCGTCCGTAAGCGCGTGCGGAAGACGGCGGCCGCGACCACCCGGGCCGAGCGCGATGAACTGACGCACCGAGCGCGCAAGCGCGCCAAGCGAATGCGCTATGCGATCGAGGCGACGAGGTCGCTGGCACCGAAAGCCTCCGACCGCGCTCAGACGAAGTTCAAGGGCTTTCAGGACGTGCTCGGCGAGTACCAGGACGCGGTCGTCGCACGGGACCACATCCTCGCGATGGTCGCGGAGGATCAGCACTCCGCCGAGTCGAGCCTGGGCCTCGGAATGCTCTTGCAACGTGAGCTCGATCGCGGCGACACCCTGACGCCGCTGGTGAAACCCGAGTGGAAGACCGCGAGGAAGGCGGCCCGAAAAGTCTGGAAGTAGGGCACAGTCGGGGAGTACCCAACAGCGTGAGCGAAGGGAGCCAGACGTGAGCACACCCGCCAGTCATTCCGTCGTCGTCGGCCTGGACGGATCCGACGCCTCCACCGCCGCCGCCCTGTGGGGCGCCGCAGTCGCGTCGAAGTGGGGTGCCACGCTGTCGCTCGTGCACGCACTGCCACAGGACGGTCCGCTGTACAGCCCCGCCGCGATCATGCTGGAGTCGCAGTTCCTCAGTCAGCTGCGCGAGGACGGTGAGGCCATCATCGGGACGGCGAAGCGGCTGCTGGGACCGAAGTTCCCCGGTCTCGAGATCGAGACGACCATCAGTCCCGGTCCCGCGGGCACCGCACTGCTCGAGGCCGCCGACTGGGCGCGGTTGATCGTGCTCGGATCCACGGGAACGGGAGCGATCCGATCGGTGCTGCTCGGCTCGACGGCGCTGCACGTCGTCAACCGCGCACCCTGCCCGGTGACCGTTCTCCGGGGTGAAGTCACCACACCCGACCAGCGTCCGGTGGTCGTCGGGGTCGACGGAAGCGACCTCAGCCGCGACGCCGTGGCCCATGCATTCGAGTACGCGTCGTTCTTCGAGGCGCCGCTGACCGCCGTCCACACGTGGCAGGGCTCCCCCACGCTCGGCGCGGGCGGCACCGGCATGCTCGTCGACTGGGACGCCGTGAAGCAGGAAGAGGAGGCGCTGCTCTCCGAGGCCCTCGCGGGCGAATCGGAACGATACCCGGACGTGTCTGTGACCAGGGTGGCCGAGCAGGGCGCCGCAGCCGACGTCCTCCTGCGGCATGCGGGGGACGCTCAGCTGATCGTCGTCGGCAGCCACGGCCGGGGACCGTGGCTCGGCGCATTGATGGGCTCGACGAGCCAGAATCTGCTCCACCACGCGAAATGTCCGGTCATGATCTGCCGGAGCGAGTGACTGTCGCCCGAAGCTAGGCGATGCTCGTCCCCACCAGCTGGCCGATTCCGTACGTGACGATCATCGCGAGTGCCCCGCCCAGCACGACGCGGAGCACTGCCCGGGTGCGCTGTGCGCCGCCGAGAGCCGCGCTCACGGTGCCCGTGAGCGCCAGCGCGACCAGCACCGCGACGAACGCCACCGGAATGCGCAGGTGCACAGGCGGTAGGAGAATCGCCAGCAACGGGATGAGGGCGCCGAGCGTGAAGGACAGCGCCGAGGACCCGGCGGCCTGCCAGGGGTTGGTCAGATCGTCCGGGTCGATGCCCAGTTCGACGTCCACGTGGGCGGCGAACGCATCGTGATCGGTGAGTTCGCGCGCGACCGTCCGGGCGGTGTCGTCACTCAGCCCCTTGGCCTCGTACATCGCGACGAGTTCCTCGAATTCGGCGTCGGGGGTCTCGGTGAGTTCGCGCCGTTCTTTCGACAGCAGCGCGCGTTCGGTGTCGCGCTGGGTGCTCACCGAGACGTATTCGCCCAGCGCCATCGACACCGCGCCGGCCGCGAGACCCGCGAATCCGGCGGTGAATATTGCCGCTCGCTCGGTGGTGGCCGCGGCCACGCCGACCACCAGCCCGGCGGTCGACACGATGCCGTCGTCGGCGCCGAGGACACCGGCCCGCAACCAGTTGAGGCGGCTCGCCAGACTGGGTGCGTGCGGCTCGTCGGGATGCCCCGAGGGCTCGGCCCGCTCGGCGTTCTCTGCTGACATGCGTTCAGGCTAAGGCGAAAAGGCCTGGTCGGATAGCCAGGCTAGGCTGCGCTCGGCCGGGGGTGAACCGTTTCCCCGCACACCGAAACCAAGCAGTTGCTAGGTTAGGGACGCTCGTCCCTCACACGCTTGGAGTTCCTCATGGCGACACCCGCCACCAGCACCCCCCGACGTCGTTGCGCCGCACTCGTCACGGGCGGCACCGGCGGCATCGGCTCCGCCATCGCACGGCAACTCGCAGCCCTCGGCCACGACGTGGCCATCACCTACCGATCCAATGCCGACGTCGCCGCGGACCTCGTCGGCGAACTGGAAGGCCGCGGCGTCGGAGCGCAGGCGTTCTCCGCCGACCTCACCGACCAGCCCCGCGTCGCGAGTGTCGTCAAGCAAACCGTCGAGCACTTCGGCGGCATCGGCATCCTCGTTCACGCCGCGGGACCGCACATTCCGATGATCCACCTGTCCGAGGTCGCTCCCCGGGACTACGCCGAACACCTCGAACAGGAGGCCGTCGCCTTCTTCACCGTCGTCAAGGCCGCCCTGCCCGCGCTGCGGGAGGCGTCCGGATCCGTCGTCGCGGTCACGACCGCGGCCACCAGCCGATTCCCGGTGCGCGACGGACTGTCGCCGGGCACGAAGGGCGCGATCGAACAGCTGGTCAAAGGATTCGCCGCCGAGGAGGGCCGCTACGGCGTCCGCTTCAACTCGGTCGGCCCGGGAATGCTCACCGACGGCATGGCCGAGCGGCTGATCAGCTCCGAAGAACTCGATCAGCGCGCACTCGACGCCGCCACGAGCCGGATACCGTTACGCCGATTCGGCACCGCCGTCGATGTCGCCGAGGCGGTCTGTTTCCTCGCGAGCGACCGGGCCGGGTTCGTCACCGGACAGAAGCTCGACGTCGACGGCGGATACACGGTGTGATCACCGGCCATGTGTAATGGACGCGTATGACTGACGCCGAAGACGCCCGCCCGACGCCCCGCAGGCGTCGTGTCGAATGGGTGATCGGCGGCCTCCTCGTCGTCGTGCTCACGGTGGAGATCGTCCTCATCTGGCCGGACCTCTCGGAGAGCGTCCAGAACCTCGGCGACCTCCACTGGGGATGGGTGGCCGCCGCCGTCGTGGCGTCGCTGGCGTCGATGTCCAGTTTCGCCCGCGTCCAGCGCTGCCTGCTGGGGGTCGCGGATGTGCACGTCAGACAGCGGCAGTCCCTCGCGGTGACGTTCGCCTCCAATTCGATGAGCGTGACACTGCCCGGCGGCCCCGTTCTGGCGACGACGTTCACGTACCGGCAGACACGCCTCTGGGGTGCCTCACCGGTGGTCGCGACGTGGCAACTGGTGATGGCCGGCGCCCTCCAGGCCATCGGCCTGGCGCTCGTCGGACTGGCGGGCGCACTGCTCGTCGGGGCGAAGACCAACCCGTTCTCGCTGATCTTCACGTGCGGCGGCCTGTTCGCCTTCCTGGTGGTGGCTCAGTACGCCGCCTCGCGGCCCGACGCCCTCGAAGGTGTCGGCATCACCGCGCTACGCGGATTCAATGCGCTTCGAAAGAAGCCTCCGCTGAACGGTGTTCGCCGATGGAAGCACATCGTGAACCAGATGAGCGCCGTCCGGATGGATCGCCGCGACACGGCCCGCGCGTTCGGGTGGTCGCTGTTCAACTGGATCGCCGACGCCTCGTGCCTCGCCTTCGCGTGCTACGCGGTCGGCGCACATCCCGGGTTCGCCGGACTCGCCGTCGCGTACGCGGCGGGCAACGCCGCGGGGTCGGCCATCCCGCTCCTGCCCGCAGGACTCGGTGTCATGGACGCGGTGCTCGTCCCCGCACTGACCGCCAGCGGAATGACCGGCGCCGAAGCAGTATCCGCGATCGTCGTCTACCGGCTGGTCAGCTTCCTGCTCATGGCCGCCATCGGCTGGATCGTCTTCGCGGCACGTTTCCGGGGCGCGCAACAGCAGGGCGAGGAGGGCCCGGACCTCGAACCGCTGTGGCGTCGCGGCACGTGAATACCTCCCGCTGAGAGAGAAACCCGGGCCGACTCGGCCGGCTACGGCCCTACGGTCGAGCCGTGACGGAACCGGAAACACGTGAGAAGCAGGTTGTCGTCGTCACCGGCGCGGCCTCGGGAATCGGGGCGGGAATCGCCCGGCACGCGCACGCCCGCGGTATGACCGTGGTGCTCGCCGACATCGACACGGCCGCACTGGACCGTCTGGCCGCGGACCTGGGCGGAGCCGCCCTCACCTGCGCAACGGACGTCGCGGACTCCGGGTCCGTCCACGCCCTGGCCGATCTCGCGTTCGACTCGTTCGGCCGGGTGGACCTGCTGTTCAACAACGCCGGAATCATGCGCGCCGGGTTCCTGTGGCAACTCGGCGAATCCGACTGGGACGCCGCCCTCGGTGTCAACGTCACGGGTGTCGTCAATGGGATCCGGGCGTTCGTTCCGCGCATGATCGACCAGGGCGGCGGCCGCGTCGTCAACACGGCGTCGGTCGGTGGATTCGCGCCCGGTCCGATGATGTCGCCGTACAGCGCATCGAAATTCGCGGTCGTCGCGATCACCGAGTGCCTGCAGATGGAGTTGAGCATGGTGGGCGCCCCCGTGTCCGCGAGCGTGCTCGCGCCGGGGCCCGTCGTCACGTCCGTGTTCGACAACCCGTTCGGGGCAATCTCCCATCCGGCCGTCGACCGGATGGTCGCCCAGATGCGCGAACTGCTGGGCACCGACGGACTCGACACCGACACGTTCGCCGAGTTGGTCTTCGCAGGCATCGATCGGGGCGACTTCTGGCTCGCACCGCAGGGTGAGCACCTCGACGCCATGGTGCGCCAGCACACCGCCACCATCCTCGAGCGGCGAGAACCGGTGATCCGGCAGTCGTTCCGCTGAGCTCGCGAACTAGCCGCCGAGGCGCCGGAACACGAGACGGACCGCGAGCCCGAGGTGAGCCATCACCTCGTCCACCGAGATGCGGCCGGCGACCCAGGACACCAGGCTCGACATCCAGACGTCGCCGATCACGCGGATGGCGTTCAGCTGGTCGTCGGAGATCTGCTCGACGCCGATGGTCTTGGCGAACATCTCGGTCATCAGGGCGCCGAACGCATCCAGTTCGGCCGAAGCCGACGCGTCCGCGAACATGAACGCCCGCACCAGCGCCTCGTATCGGGGCCGGTCCTTCTCGAGGACTTCCGTGTTCTTCCGGAGGACGAACAGGATCCGCTCGGACGGCGTGTCCCCCGGGATCGCGACGTCCTCGAACCGGGACCGCATCCCCTCGAACACCATCAACAGGCCCATCACCAGCATGTGGTTCTTCGACGGGAAGTAGCGGTACACGGTGCCCAGCGCGACTCCGGCCCGATCGGCGATGGCCCGCATCTGCACGGCGTCGTACCCGCCCTCGGAGGCGAGTTCCATCGCCGCGGCGACGATCCGCTGGTAACGCTCCCGCTGCGGGGCCTTGGCCCCCCGCGAGGGCAGCTGCCCGTTGCGAAGCAACGACAGTAGTCCGTCGCGGCCCGCTGTCAGCGGCTCTTCAGCACTGCTCATGGACGTCAGCCTAGCGACAGTCACCTCGGTGTCGTCCGGCGACGGCACCGGTTCCGGTCGTCACGATGTCCGGATTGCGTGAGGCCTCCCCCGGATAGACTCGCCTCGACCGCCGGAGGTTTCCCGTGCCCAGAGTTCATGTCGGACCCGAGGATCGTGTGATCCGGCTGCGTGACGGACGCCTGATGGGTTTCGCGGAGTACGGCGACCCCGGTGGATTCACCGTCGTGAACGCGCACGGCGGACTCGCCGGCCGCCTCGACGTCGCGCCCGCCGACCGGAGTGCTCGCGACGCGGGCATCCGTCTCCTGTCCCCCGACCGTCCCGGGATCGGACTGTCGGATCCGCAGCCGGGCCGGACGGTCCTCGACTGGGCCCGGGACGTCGAAGACCTCGCGAATCACCTCGGTGTCGGCCGTTTCGGTGTCATGGGGTGGTCGATGGGCGGACAGTACGCGCTCGCGGTGGGCTCTAGGGTCGCGTCGCGCGTGACCAGTGTCGCGGTGATCGCCGGTGCCCTGCCCCTCACCGAATCCGGGGTGTTCGCCCAGCTTCCCGCCGGGGACCGCGCGTTCACCCGGCTGTCCCAGCACGCCCCGCTGGTGGCGCGGAGCTGCTTTCGCGTCATGGGCGCCGTTGCGCTGCGTGCTCCGCGGCTGTTCCGGCGGCTCGGTGCCCGCGACCTCGGTGCTGCGGACGCGGCCGTTCTCCGCTCCGAGCCGGTCCGGAATTTCTCGCTCATGTCCGGTGAGGCACTCCGGACGGCCCCCGGGATGGTGGAGGACTACCGCGCGTGGATGCGGCCGTGGGGGTTCGCGCCCGAGGATCTGACCGTGCCGGTCGACGTCTGGGGTGGAAGCGACGACGAACTCGTGCCCACGCACTGGCCGCCCGCGCTCGCCCGCCGAATTCCCGGTGCCACGCTGAACATCCGCACCGGTGGCCATTTCATGGCTCACCTGCACTACCGCGAGATCCTCGGCACACTTCGGCAGCGCTCGGAGGGCTAGGTCGCTGCCGCCAGCTTGTCGAGCCATTCCCGCATCAGGAGCAGTTCGCCGGCGCTCAACCCGGACCGCCCCGCATCGGCGTCGAGGGCGCGTGCGAGCGCGTCCGCCTTCTCGACCACCTCTCGGGAGGCCTCCGACCTCACAGCGTCGGGTGCCGGCCGGATCAGCCCGGCGATCACGTTGTCCCGCAGTTCCCGTGACAGGGAGAGGTCGGCCCGGCCCTCCGGCTGAGCGATGAGGTGCAGGGTCATGCCGACGTTCGCCGCCACGAATTGTCCGGCGGCGACTGCCGGCGTCACCCGCAGGCGGCCCTGCTGCGCGATCTCGGTCAGCAACTCGAGGAGCTTCGCCGCGGCGACGGAGGTCACCGCACACGACTCCCCCGGGGCGATCCGGCCGTACAACAGAACGTAGAACGAGGGATTGTCGAGCCCGTAGCGGACGTGATCGTCCCAGCCGTGCCGCAGATCGTCGACCGGGTCGTCCTCTCGCCGATTCGTGCCCCGGATGTACTGGCCGAACCCGTACTCCACGACCGCGTCGAACAGGCCCTGTTTGCTGCCGAAGTGGTGGTACAGCGTCGGGGCCTGGACGCCGGCGAGGTCGCAGACGGCCCGGGTGGACACGGGCTTGCCTTTGGCCTCGTCGAGCAGTTGGGCCGCCGCCTTCAGCAGACGGTCCCGGGCGTTACCGGCCACACTCCTTGTTGTCACACCGCTATGCTACTTCTATAGCGTTGCTATACACGCCGTACTGCCTCACCCGGCAGGGACAGGGAGAACCCCATGAGTACCACCACGACACCCGAGATCGTCTCGCGCTACTTTCGGGCAGCCGACGCAGGAGATCTCGATGCGCTCACAGCCTGCTTCACCGAAAACGGGGCCGTGACCGACGAAGGCCGGACCGTCCGAGGGCGCGACGGCATCCGGCAATGGCGCAGGGACCTCGAATCGAAGTTCACCTACACGGTCGAGGTGACCGGAACGGAGACGGTCGCCGACGACAGCTACGTGGTCACCACCACAGTGGACGGTAATTTCCCCGGAAGCCCGGTGGAACTGAAGTACGAGTTCGTTCTCAGCGACGGCCTCGTCGACACACTGCGGATCGCGCCCTAGCCATAAGGGACAACGAAAAAACTCCGCTGTCGACGTTCTCGACAACGGAGCTTCGGTGAATCGTGGTGGCCAGGGCCGGGATCGAACCGGCGACCTTCCGCTTTTCAGGCGGACGCTCGTACCAACTGAGCTACCTGGCCGGACGGCACCCGAACCGAATGCCTATCGCATTGTGTTGCCGATACTCGGTATCGGCAACACACTTGCGACCCTGACGGGACTCGAACCCGCGACCTCCGCCGTGACAGGGCGGCGCGCTA
>NZ_JASHKX010000043.1:0-54200 GCF_030058635.1 Rhodococcus sp. IEGM 1305 | reverse complement strand
TTTCCGGATTTCACGCGGACCGGGATCCGGTCGTGCACCAACCATCGTCCGCCTCCCGATCGTCGACGGGAGAAGCCTACCGACGCGCCCTCCCCACCGCGGCGCTTCGAGGTCAGTCCTCGGCGGCGAGCGCCTTCCCGAGTGAGTCCTCCGGTTCGGAGACCACCACAGGATCGCGCCCGGACAGCAGGTCGAGGACGGCCTTCGGCCGGGCCAGCGATTCGCGCACGGTGTTCCTGGCCATCGTGATCGGGCGGCATTCGCATCCGGCGTTGACACCGGCGACGTCGATCCCGGCACCGCGGCACAGCGCGACCGCCCGGGGAACGTGGAAACCCTGCGTGACGATCAGCGCCTTGGTCACACCGTACGTCTGGACGGCGCGAGCGCACGTGTCGTAGGTGTCGAGCCCGTATCGATCGCCGACGATCTTGCTGGGGTCGATGCCCTTCTCGACCAGGTAGTCCGTCATCGCCGCGATCTCGTCGCCGGATCTGCCTGCTCCGTCGCCCGAGACGAGGACCGCCCGCGCGCGGCCGTCCTGCACGAGACGGACGGCGACGTCGAGGCGTCCGGCCAGGTACTCCCGGGGTTTGCCGTCGCGCACCTGCGCGCCGAGGACGATGACCACCGGTGCCTCGGGTGCGTCGTCGACGTCGTAGACGTGGCCGGAGGCCTCCCGCGATATCCACACCGTCGAGGCCGCGACGACGAGGACGGCGAGCGCGCCGAGGCCCGCTCCGATGCCGACCAGTCGGCGGACGATCCGTCGTTCCCCCATGCCGCCATCAAACCACAGCGTCAGGCGACGGCCGGTTCTTCCCCGGCGCGCCGCTCACACAGTCCGGATGCCAGGCACAGGCCGAGCCCGAACAGAACCCAGCAGGTCAGCACGAGTACCGCCGCACCGGCTCCGTGTCCGTCGAAGAACGCCGTCGATCGCACCACGGTTCCCGCCGCTCCTGGTGGCAGCAACTGACCGAGTGCGCCCCACCCCGACGGCAGCCACGCCGCGGACGTCGCCAGTCCGGACAGCGGGTTGGCAAGGAAGATCATGGTCACCGCTCCGAGCGCGAATCCCGCTGTGCCCAGCACCGATTCGAGCCCGAGAACGGTCAGCGAGATGGCGGCGATGCCGAGCACGACAGCACCGGTGGTCGTCCAGTAGTTGCCGTCGACGCTTCCGAGGCCGAACTGCAGAATTGCCGTCAGCACCGCCCCGGCGCTCACGGCGAACAGCACCGCCCCGGCGACCCGTCGCCCGACACTGCGAGGAAACAGCCGCACGAGCGCGAGCGCGGGGATCATGCCACCGAAGACCAGGGGAAGCGCCAAGGCGCCGAGACCGACGCCGGCGGGGTCGTCGGCCGTCAGCGGAACGACGTCCTCGACCGGAACGGGTTGTCCCGCAGTCTTGCTCATGCCCGCCGCGAGGCCATTCATCGTCTGCGCGACGGGCGCCCCGCCTGCGCCGGCGGACAGGACCTTCATGCCGTCCGGTGTCGCGACGATGCCGCCGACCACCTCCCGGTGTTCGATCGCCGTCCGGACCGCGTCGGCGTCGGGAAAGCGCTCGGTGACGAACGCGCCCGGGTGTCCCGCGGCGAGCGCGTTGTCGACCCGGGTGACGGCCGCGTCGGGTCCGGCGACGCCCAGCCGGAGGTCGTGCGGGCCGCTGTTGACGGCCGGCAACGCGAACGCCAGCAGCATGAGCGCGATCACCGCGGTGAGTCCCAGCACGACAGCGGTCAGTTTCACGGGATCGGACGGGCCGTGCGCCGACCGCTCGGTGGGCGCCGTGCGCGGCGCGACTGTCCCGATATCCGAGGCGGTCATCGGACTCCCCTTCCCTAAGTGGAGGAAATTCCTCCGTTCCTTGTGGAGAATATTCCTCCGGTTATGCTGGGTTGTCAACGGAAGAGGTGCAATCGTGCGGGCAGACGCGCTGGAACGACGCAACACCCTGATCAAGGCCGCCCGCGTGGTGTTCGCCGACCGTGGGCACGACGCGCCGCTCGACGCCATCGCCGCGCGAGCCGGCGTCGGGATCGCCACCCTCTACCGGAACTTTCCGAGCCGGGACGAGCTCGCCCACGCCGTCGCCCGGACGACGCTCGCCGAAGTCCGGGAACTCGCCGTCCGGGGACTGGACGACTGCGGCGACGACCCCGAGGGAGCGTGGCGGCGGTTCGTCGACGCAGTGGTCGAACTGCGGATGGGAGCGCTGGTTCCCGCGCTGGTCAACAGTCTCGACGAGCTACCACCCGACGTCCGCGAGTCGAGGGAGCTCACGAAGGCGACGGTCACCGACTTCATTCACCGGCTCCAGGACGTCGGGCTGGTGCGCGAGGACGTCGTGCCGCTCGAGATCATCATGGGGATCGCCATGCTCACCCGGCCCCACGTGCTGATGTTCGAGGACGCGACGGCCAATCTCGTTCCGCGGCTGATCACGGTGTTCCTCGCCGGGTTGCGCCCGGACGGGGCTGCGCTGCCGCCACCGATCCTCCCGGAGTCCGATGTACTGTGACGGGAATGCAGCCTGGGGGGCCTCTGCCACAGCCATGGAATCACCCGTATACGGGTGACGATCAGCCGCGGCTGAACGGCTGGGACGTGGCGGTGTCGGCGGCCGCACTCGTCGTCGCGGTCGCCGTCGCCAGCATCTCCGCGGTCGCGGGACTGTTCTGGCTGCTGTTCCTGGACTACTGCCCGCCCGAGACGTGCAGCGCCGAGAACGCGTGGATCGCGGTGTGCGTGGCGCTCGCGGTCGCCGCACTCGTGACCGTGATCGGCGGAATGGTCACGATCGCACGCATCGCGCGGCGCACGATCGCGTGGCCGGTGGCATGCGGAACCCTGATCCTCTGCGCAGGCGCGTGCGCGATCGGATTCGCCGGTTACGTCTCCGCGACGGGGATCTGAGCGGCCTCAGCCCACGTGATGGTGGTCGGTCCGGCTGATCGCGACAGCGGAGACGATCACCCCGACCACCACACCGACGAGCGTGTCGACGATGCGGCTCACCGCGATGTCCGGTGCGACCGCCGACCCGAGACCGGTGAGCAGCAGAGCCATGGGGGTGATGGCGACGGACGCGAACGCGTAGTTCTTGATGACCACCAGTTCGGTCACGGTTTGCAGCACCACGATGACCACGACGGTCTGCCAGTACCCCATCGCGGCGGCGATCAGCCCGGCGGCGAGGACGGCGCCCGCCACGTTACCGACGAGGCGTTGAATTCCCCGCTGCACGGTCTGGCTGAAGTTGAAACCCTGCATCGCGGCCATCGCGCCCATCGACGCCCACAGCGGATGCTCCAATCCCATTGCCACACAGATCCATCCGGCCAGCGCGGCGGCAGCGGCGATACGGGCCGCGTTGACGATCCCCTCTCGCGACCGCAGCGCACGGAGGCCGTCCGCGAAGAAGCCACCCGGCTGCGGCAGCACCGGGGTCTCCGCACCGAAGGCCGAAAGATCACTGCGTCGCTTCACCTTACGCAGTTCGGACTCGTGATCGACGAGCGCACGCAGAGTGTCGTGGTCACGCTCGTGCGCCCACCGATCGACGACCGTGTCCGCTTCGGCGAGAAGCGCGAACAACTGGTGCGAGTGCCCGTCCCGGCCCCGCCCGCTGTGGGCGATCACGTCACGCGCGTTGTCGATGGCCTTGCGTGCGGACGCGATCGCGGAGGCGTCGTGTGCATGCTGCAGTTCCGCGGCCGCGGCGAGTGCCCGCGCCACCGCCAGCCGGGCGGGACCGAGGGGAACGAACAGGCAGGGCGTCATGGCGGCCAGCCAGCCCACGACGACACCGATCGCCACGGCCACGACGGCCGGTCCGAGATCGGAGAGCCGGGTCGCGTGCCCGACCGCCGCGGTGGCCGCGAAGACCAGGATGACCGGCCCGGGACCGGCGATGCGGAACGCCGCCAGCAGGCACGCGGCGACGCCCGACGCGACGGACATGACCGCTATCTGCAGCCAGAGTGACAGTCCCGCCGCACCGAGGAGCGCTCCCCCGGCGACGAAGGCGATGAGCGCGACACCGACGAGTCCCGCCTTGCGGGCGAGCCGCGGGTACGGCTCGTATCGACCGAACGCGGCGGTCAGCGCACCGAGTGCCGCGAAGCCCGCGAGGTTGCCGTGCCCGAGAAAACCACCGACTACCAGCACCAGAGCCGTCGCCGCACCCACCCGCAGCGCGGGAGCGATGGTGGCATCGGCGTTCCGGACCTCGAACGCACGGCGCCACGTCGACGGCGCCATCGAATAGGCCAAAGCCCCACGGGAGTGATGGAGCCGGCTGAGGTCGGGTGCGTATCGAGGGGAAGCCTGCATGGCCTCAGCGTACCGTATACTTCACTAGTAAAATAGTTCTGAATTAGTGTGAAGTTGGTCGCTACGATGGTTTTCATGAGCACTGCCCCACGTCCGGATGAGGACTTCACCGATCGCGTTCGACGCGAATGGGCCGAGACCCATCCCGAAGTGGACACGTCACCGATCGAAGTGATGGGCCGCATCACCCGGATCGGATCCCAGGCCCTGCAGCAACTCGACCGTGCCCTGGACGCGAGCGGGGTCTCGCGCGCCGAGTTCGACGTCCTGTGTGTACTCGCCCGCAGCGATCGACCACTGCGGGCCAGCGAGGTCACCGCCGTGACGATGCTCAGCGGCGCATCCACCACCAAACACGTCGACCGCCTTGCCCGGCTGGGACTCGTGGAACGGCTACCCTTCGAACGCGACGGGCGCGTCGTGTTGCTCCACCTGACCGAGTCCGGGCGGCAACTCGTCGACACCGAGTTCCCGCAGCGCGTCGAACGCGATCGGCAATTTCTCGCCGGGCTCGACGAGGACGAATGCGCCGTCCTGGCCGGGCTGCTCCGGCGGATCGCCGCCAACGTCGAATCCGGGCTTCGCCGGTAGTCCCCTTGTCTTTCAGGGAATGACCTTCCGGGCCCGAAGGTCGCGGAAGATGTCGAGGAACATCTGCTCGGTCTCGACGTGACGGTGGAAACCCAGCCGGCGCGCCTTGGAACCGTCGGCGATGACGTCGTAGTCCCAGCCGAAGACGAAATCGCCGAACGCCCACGACGAGACGTCCGAGTACGGCGTCGGCGCCAGCCCGTGCTTCGCGACGAGGTCGTTCCACACCGGCTCCTTGTCGGCCATGACGACGTCCATCGACATCGGCAGCGGCGGTGCGACGTCCAGGTCGAAGAAATCCGCGATCTTCGGCAGCATCTCGTCCCAGCGGAACAGATCGCCGTTGTTGATGTTGAACGCCTGATTCGCGCACTCGGGGGTGGTCGCGGCCCAGACGGTCGCCTCCGCCAGCAGTCCGGCGTCGGTCATCTCGATCAGACTCGTGTACGCGCCGGGCTTACCCGGAAACCGCAGCGGCACGCCGAGTTCCTTCGACATCGTGGCGTAGACGGCAATCACCAGCGCGAGATTCATCGGATTGCCGAGAGCGAATCCGCACACCACCGACGGGCGGATCGCGGACCACGTCCAACTCTTGCCGCGCTGACGGCCTTCGAGGAACTGCTGCTGATCCACGTTGAACTCGGGCGGCATGTGCGGCGGGTCGCTCTCGCGCGCCGGCGTCTTGAACGGTCCGAGGTGCGCGCCGTAGACCTTGTAGCCCTGCATCAAGCTGATGTGCTCGAGCCCGGCAGCCACGGGTTCGAGCGCGTTCACCGCGTTGACCAGCATCGCGACGTTGGGCGCGACGAGCTCCCCCCACGACGGACGGTCCTGGTAGGCGGCGTAGAAGATGTGGGTCACGTCGCGCAGTTCACCCAGCTTCTCGGCGGCGTCGTGCTCGTCGAGCAGATCGACCGCGATGTGCCGCACCCGGCCGGTGTCGGATCCGCCGCGTCGCGACAGTCCGATGATCTCCCACTCCCCGGTTGCCTCGAGGTGGTCGATCAGATTTCCGCCGATCACCCCGCGCGCACCGACGACCACTGCCACTCTGCGCTTCGCCATCATTCGACTCCTATCGTCATATCGCGAAATTACGATATACCGAGTGAAGCACACATATCGGAAAATCGCGATATGGCGGTACGATGGGTCTGTGAGTGAACTTCCGGACGCGACCGACCTGGCCCTCGCCTTCAAGGCGCTGTCGAACCCGACCCGCGTACGCATCCTGCAGTGGCTGAAGGACCCCGACAGCTTTCCCCCGCAACTCGAACCCGCGGAAGAGGTGGGCGTGTGCCTGAAGCACATTCAGGCGCGGGCCGAGGTCTCCCAATCGACGGCCTCGCAGTACATGGCCGCCCTACAGAGCGCCGGACTGGTCACCAGCCATCGGATCGGCCAGTGGACCCACTACCGCCGCAACGAGGACCGAATAGCCCGGTTGGCCGATCACATCCGCACCGACCTCTGAACGAATCAGGGCATCTCGACGGTTTCGGCGCGCGCGATCTCATCGAGCGCCCGGCGGACGTAACCGTCGGCGGGCACCTCCGCCGCACTCAGCAGATCGGCGATCACCAGGATCGCGGCCTCCACCGCACGCTCCGGTCTGCGCGGGTTCTCCTCGACATCGGCCACGCCGAGTGCACCGGTCAGCACGGTGACCAGCGAGTCGACGTCGACGGCCGGAAACCAGAGTGCCGCCGCCCGCGCGCAGCGGGTCAGGACGTCCTGCACGTCCTCCCCCGTCAGACCGTCCGGGTGCAACGTCTCGAGGAGTTCCCGGACCACCCCCGCCAGCACCGCACCGACCTGCTCCGCAGGCAGGGCCGCCAGTTCCTCCGTCGCCTCGGTCAGCGCCGACGCGTCCGACGCGCGCCCCGCGACGATGGCGGCGTCCAAGGCCTCGGTGATGTCACGCGCGACAGCAGGCCAATGAGTGGGCCACATCCGGTAGATCCTCTTCTCGTCTCCGTCGATCAGCGCTCACTGTGCCATGGGGCACCGACAGTCGGCGCACGGTGCCGTGGGACACCGACAGTCGGCGCACGGCGCCATGGGGCACCGACACTCAGCGCAGCCGTTCGATCAGCCGCAGCGCGTCGAACGGCGCGTACCCCTTCATGTCGTTGTCGAAGTAGGCGAAGCAGTCGAGTCCCTGCCCGAGCCACCGCTCGAACTTGCGGGCCCACTCGTCCAGCGCCTCGTCCGTGTATCCGCTGGCATACAACTCCTTGTCGCCGTGCAACCGGGCGTAGACGAAATCGCTCGTCACTGCCTCCACGTACGGGTACCGGCCTGCCGTGTCGGCGACTACGAACGCGACGTCGTGCGCGCAGAGCAACTCCCTCGCCTCCTCCGTGTCGAAACTGGGGTGCCGGACCTCGAGCGCGTGGCGGACGGGGCGATCGGCGTCCGTCTCCGTCCACGCCCTGTCGTCGGTGAGCTTGTCGTCGTGTCGAGACGCGAGCGCCGCGGCATCGGTGGTCGTCCTCGGCAGCTGGTCGAAGAACGCTGCGAGACTCGTCGAATCGAACGCGAGCGTCGGGGGCAGTTGCCACAGCAGCGGTCCGAGCTTGGGACCCAACGCGAGCACCCCGGATGCGAAGAAGTTCGCCAGCGCCGCCTCGGCGCCGACCAGCCTCTTCATGTGGGTGATGTAGCGACCGCCCTTGACGGCGAACACGAAACCCTCCGGTGTCTCGTCACGCCACTTCGCGTAACTCGTCGGTCGCTGCAACGAATAGAAGGACCCGTTGATCTCGATCGACGTCAATCGCCCCGCGGCGTAGGCCAACTCCTTGCGATGGGCCAGACCGTCCGGGTAGAAGTCACCGCGCCAACCGGGATACGTCCAGCCGGAGATACCTACGCGGGCCTCAGCCATCTCACGACCCTAGCGCCGGAACCTATTGCATGTGGCCCGTCCCGGGAGAACCATGAGAGGACCCACAATCGAGGAGGCACTGATGCCGAGATATCTCTGGCAGGTCACGTACTCACCGGAAGGCGCGAAGGGATTACTCGCCGAAGGCGGCACCGCACGACGCGACGCGATCACACAGATGGTCGAAAGCGTCGGGGGCACAGTCGAATCCTGCTACTTCGCACTGGGTGGCCGGGATCTGTTCGTGATCGGCGACGTGCCGGACGACATCGCGGCCGCCGCGCTCGGGATCCGCACCACCGCTTCCGGTGCGGCGAGGTCCGAATCGGTGGTGCTGCTGACGCCGGAGCAGGTGGACGACGCGGTGCGCCGGGACGCCGAGTATCGGGCGCCCGGCAGCTGATCCGCTACCCCTGCGGTAGCGAATATCGTTCTGCAGGATGATGTGCGGCGGCGGAGTCGGTCGATAACGTCGAGCCATGTCAACCGACCAGGCCGACTCGACGACGGTGAACCCGTTCACCACCGAGTCCGCTCGCCGTGCCCTGTTCGCGCTGAGGGCGTTTCCCGCAGGCCTCGTCTCGCTCGGCGCGGCGGCGACCGGACGACATGGCTGGGCCGGGCGGTGGCAACTCGCTGCCGCCGACCCGAGCGCGTCGGAGCGGATCGACCGGCGTTCGCCGTCGTGGCTGCGCGTGTTCGCGCACTCGCTGCTGTCGCTGCTGATCGGGATGGTGGCCTGGTTTTTCGCGTTCCTCAGCGTGATCGCCGCGTTCCGGGGCCTGTTCTACGGGCTGATCACCGACGGTTCCTACGAGTACAGCTGGGGTGGTCCGACGCTCGCCGGCGCGTGGCTGGTGCATCTCGTGCTCGGTGTGCTGCTCGTGCCGGTCGCCATGTGGATCCTGAAGGCCATCGCGTCACTGCTGGCCGGACTCACTCGGCGTCTGCTCGGCGAGGGTGGCCCGGTGTGGGCCGTTCCCGTCGCGCTCGTGCTCGCCGCCGCGGGCGCGCTCCTGTTCCGCTCCTGGCTGCACCAGGCCTGAGAGCCGCAATCCGAAACACCGGAATGAATGTCCACGAGGGAAGGTTGCACGCCACATGACGGAGACCACAGCAGAAACCCCGCAGCTCGGACAGTTCGGCGTCTGGCGTCACGCCGGCGGATTGGCCCCCGACGTGGGTGCAGCGATCGAATCGGCAGGCTACGGCGCGATCTGGATCGGCGGCTCCCCGCCTGCCGACCTCGACGTCGCCGAACGCCTGCTCGACGCGACATCCACCATCACGGTCGCGACCGGAATCGTGAACATCTGGACCGCCCCCGCCGACGAGGTCGCGACCTCGTTCCACCGGCTCGAAGCCCGTCATCCGGGGCGCTTCCTCCTCGGCATCGGCGTCGGCCATCCCGAACAGCCCGGCCTGAACTACAGCAAGCCGTACGCCGCGCTCGTGGAGTATCTCGACGCCCTCGATGCTGCCGGCGTCCCGGCGGGACGACGCGTCCTGGCCGCGCTCGGTCCGAAGGTTCTCGAACTGTCCGCAGCCCGCGCCGCCGGCGCCCATCCGTACCTGACCACGCCGCAGCACACCCGTGAAGCGCGGGAGCTGCTCGGCCCGGGCCCGGTGATCGCGCCGGAGCAGAAGGTCGTGCTGGACACCGATCCGGAACGCGCTCGCCCCATCGGACGTTCGGCCGTCGAGAATCCGTACCTGCACCTGCGCAACTACGTCAACAACCTGAAACGGCTCGGGTACACCGACGAGCAGATCGAGAACGGCGGCAGCGACGACCTCATCGACGCGCTCGCCGCCCACGGCGACACGCAGTACGTCGCCGGTCGCCTCCGGGAACATCTGGATGCGGGCGCCGATCACGTGGCCATCCAGGTACTCCCCGCAGGCGACGATCCGGTGCCTGCCCTGCGGGAACTCGCAGGCGCGCTGGGACTCTGAGTTCTGCTAACGAAATGATGTGATGGCGGGTACCGCATACTGAAAGGGGTTCGCCGAAACGGTCGGGGTATGGTCCCCTTCTGAACGGCAGGCAGGACTGAACGCAAGGTAGGAACTGTGCAAGAGCCAACGGCACGTCCGGTCGGCCCGTACGCTTCGGGGCCGCCACCTGCAGCCCTGACCGTGCACTCCGCGAGCCTCGACCATTTCCGCGCCGCGGAGTTGTGGCGGGCGCTCGTCATCGGCGTGGTCGTCGTCGCCTACACCCTGTTCGCGCTGGTCACCTGGCCTGTCCGACGTCGCGGCCGCACCCTTGCGGACGCGGCGTCGGAGGGCCTGGTCAACGGTTTCGAGGTGCTGGGCCCGACGTTCGTCAAGGTCGGTCAGCTGATGGCGTCGTCCTCCGGCGTGTTCCCCGCCCCGCTGGCCAACGCCTGTCTGCGATGTCTCGACGACGTGCCGCCGGTGCCCGCCGAGGAGGCCCGCCGGGTCATCGAAGCCGACCTGGGGCATCCCGTCGACGCGTTGTTCACGTCGTTCGACGACGTCCCCCTCGCGGCCGCCTCCGTTGCGCAGGTACACGGCTGCGTACTCCCCGACGGCAGGGAAGCCGTCATCAAGGTGCAACGCCCCGGCATCTTCCGCCGCATGGTGGTGGACCTGCGCACCGCGTACTGGGGTGCGCGGATCCTCGAGAAGCTGTTCGAGTTCTTCCGCATCGCCAACGCCACCGCCATCATCCGCGACCTCCACGCGGCCACGATGACCGAACTCAACAGTGCGGTCGAGGCCGACCGGCAGGCCCGGTTCAGGACCAACATCGGGGCGTTCGGCGACAACAAGGGCGTCACCACCCCCGAGGTGTACTGGGACTACTGCGGCCCGCACGTCATCTGCATGGAACGCATGTACGGCCTGCCGCTCGACCGGTTCCCCGACCTCGTCCACATGGACACCCGGATGCTGATCCGCCGCGGCGTCAAGGTGTGGATCGAGTCCGTCATCCTCCACGGCCCGTTCCACGGCGACGTGCACGCCGGGAACCTGTGGGTCCTCGACGACGGACGCATCGCGATGCTCGACTTCGGCATCGTCGGTGAGCTCCCCGAGTCGTGGCGGCAGATCCTGCGCGACATGTTCTACGCGACCTTGATCGACGGCGACTTCTCCCGGATGGCCCGCGGAATCCGGGGCCTCGGCTACGCGACCGACAACGACGCCACCGACGACGAGATCGGACTCCAGGTGGCCGCCGCCCTCGCACCCCTGCTGGGCCGGGACCTCGGGGAGCTGCGGCTCAGCGAACTCATCATGGCGCTGATCGGCATCGGCAAGAAATGGGGCGTCGCCAGCCCCGAGGAACTCGTTCTGTTCGGGAAGCAACTCGGCTACTTCGAGCGGTACGCCACGGAACTCGCCCCCGGCTGGGTGATCGGGCAGGACCTGTTCCTGTTCCGCAACGTCTTCCCGGACGCCGTCGCCGCGAAGGCCCTCGAACTCGGGGTCGAACTGCCCGACGAGTGACGCGAGCTCGCGGCGAGGGATCTACTGCCCGGTCAGTGAATCCAGCACCGAGGCCCGGTGGAGGGGGTGATCCGGGAGCCGGTCGGGTGTCAGAATCCAGTCGTTGCCGGTCCACGGGTCGGAGACGGTGAGGACCCCCGACGTCGGAACCTGCTGCGCGATGCGTGCGAGTACCGCGACACCCGGATCCGAATCCGCCGAGGCACTGTCGCCGACGATGATCAGCGACGTCCCGACCGCGGGACCGTGATCGGCGAGGTGCACGATGCGGGCGGCGTCCTCAGCGCCGTACCCGTGCGGGAAGTCGCCCAGGATCACCAGCCGCGGCTCCGGCAGCGTGTCGCGGATTCCGCTGCGGGCCGCCATTTCGGCGAGGTCGACGCTCTCGGACAGCGCGGTGAGGCGGGCGGTGATGTCGGACGCCGAGGACACGACCGGCGAAGCCAGACGTGCGCCGAGGGGTTCGGTGAACGTGCGCAGCGAGCCGCTGAGGTCGACCACCTCCAACCGCTGCGCCGGCGCAGGTGACGCGACCAGCATGCGCGCCGCCAGCGCCGCGACCACCGGTGCGGCCTCGGCAGCATCGCCGACGATCCAGAGCGGACGCCCCAATGGGTAATGGACGCAGAACGGCACCCGCAGCTCACCGAGATCGGGTGCGGACAACTCGCCGAGCCTCAGCCCGTCCGTTACCGCGGTGGCGGTGACCGGGCTCGTCCAGGCGGCGGATTCGAAGGTGGCCAGCGACCGCGGCAGCAGCGGGTCGATGGCGCGGAGTTCGTCGGCCAGTTGCGAAGTCTCGCCGTCGAATTTGCGCTGCGCCTCGGCGACGAGGGCATCGCACCGCTCCTGCGCCCTGGCCTGCGATTGCACGACCGCGGGACTGTTGCGCGTGGACGGGTCGGCCACCGACTCGGACAGTTCGTCGTCCAGCCGCGCCTGCGCGTAGTCGCGGGAGGATCGGAAGGAGGCCGCGGACCGGGCGGCATCCTCGAAGATCATCCACGCCCTCTCGAACGAGTGGGCCGGGTCGAGCGGGATGCCCGCAGGACCGGGTGTCGCCGGAACCTCCTCGGCGACAGGGTGCGTGGGTTCGTCCACCTCGACGCCGTGCCGGGAGACGAGTTCGGCGAGGCCGCCGTCGTATCCCTGCCCGACGGCCCGCACCTTCCACTCGGTGCCGCGGCGGTAGATCTCGAGGCAGATCGCGGCCGCCTCGGAACCGACCAGCGGGACGTCGAAAACGACCAGGGGAAGACCATTTTCGTCGGCGAGCGTGGCCGACAGCCCCTCGCGGGCCAGCGTCGCCCGACCGTTCGGGGACGCCGGATCGACACTGACCACGCAGAGCACGCCCGCCGCAGCGGCGTCCACCTCGTCCAGCTGCAGCCGGACCGTTCCGTCCGCGTCGAGTTCCACCCCGGCGGCGCGGCGCTGGTTGTAGAACACGAAATGGTCCGAGGACAGCGTGCGCAGATCGCCGTCCACGATCAACACGGAGACGTCGATCGGCGTCGCATCGACTGCGCGGAAACTCAGTACGCGCGACGGCAGCGGGGCGTTCTGCCCCGGAACGAGGTGGACCGTCACCGCCGCCCCTAGACGCCGAGGAAGCGGGCGAGTTGAGGCGCGGCCTCACCGGCGTGTTTGGCCTGAATGCCCTCACCGATGGCCTGCAGCTTCCACTCGCCGCCCACTCGGTACACCTTGGCCATCACCATTCCGGTGAACGGCATCCCGCCCTGCAGCGTGAACCGGGCGAGTTCGGCCGACGACGTGGTGTCCACGAGGCGGCAGAAGGCGTTCTTCACCTGCTCGAACGTGTGCCCGCGGTACGACGTCACGATGAACACGATGGTCGAGATGTGCGGCGGAATGCGAGTGAGATCCACGAGGATCACCTCGTCGTCGCCGGCGCCCTCACCGGTGAGGTTGTCGCCCTGATGCCGGATCGACCCGTCCTTCGACGTCAGCTGACCGTAGTAGGCGACGTCGACCATGTTGTTGTCCGCGAACAGGACCGCCGACGCGTCGAGGTCGACGTTGGCGGAACGGTTCCCGAACATGCCGCGCTTCTCGATCGGATCCCAGCCGAGTCCCATCTGGATGTACGTCAGTGCGACACCACCGTCCTTGCGGAGCGTGACCTTCTGTCCCTTGGAGAGACTGACCGGTCGTGCCTTGGTGAGACTGACCTCGGCCGGAGCGGACGGGGCGGCGGGTGCGGGGGGTGCAGCGGGAGCCGGGGGCGCAACCGGTGCGGCGGGCGGCGGGTAGGCGGCCTGCGGTGCCGGTGCGGGCGCCGGCGGCTGCTGGACGGGAGCGACGGCGGGTGCGGGGGCGTCGTCGACGGACACGCCGTGATCGGTGACCAGTGCGGCGAACCCGCCGGCATAGCCCTGCCCGACGGCCCGCACCTTCCAGGCGCCCTGGCGTCGGTACAGCTCGAGCGCGATGACGATCGACTCGGAGTTCAGCCCCTCGATCTTGTACTCGTACAGCGAGTTTCCGGCGCCGTCGGCGACCCGGGCGGTCGGCGGCGCGGAGCGGCCGAAGCTACTGGTGGCGTCGTCGAGCGTGATGACCGCGCGCACCTGCGCGATGTCGGCAGGCACCGCGCCGAGCGACACCTTCAGCGAGGCCGCCTGCCCGGTGGCTCCTGGCACGAGTTGCACCCCGGGACCGGTCGGCTGGTTGAAGAAGACGAAGTCGGCGTCCGAACGGACCTTCCCCGAGTCCGTGACGAGCAGCGCGGACAGGTCGGCGGCGGCCGTCAGTTCGAGGGAGACGATGACGTCGTCGACGCTCAGCGGGCCGTTCTGACCCTTGGCTAGCGGAGTGGACACTGCGGTGGTTCCTTCACTGTGGGAGCGTCGGGTTTGTCCCGTTTGGTCTGTTTGCCTACAACCTACAAAAGAGAGCCGACGGCCGTCGTCCCCGCACCCCGCGCGACACGGTCCGCGAACCAGCGCAGGATCTCCTCACCAGCGGCGATACCGCTGCTTCCGGTGACCGACAGGGTCGGGTGCTGCCAGTCGAGGGTTTCGAGTTCGCCGTGCCGGGGGCGGATGGCGGCGTCGGCGGCACTGAGCATGGTCGCGTCGAGGGCCCCGTCCCCGGCCGCCAGCACGGGCGCTTCCGGCGCGAGCACTCCGTCGTCGACGAGCCTCGTACGGACCTCCGCGACCGCGCGGCTCTTGCACACCGCGTCGGGCATCGTGTAGATCTTGCGGCCCTGCCGGGAGGCCCCCCATCCCCGGTCGACGCACCAGTCGTTCCACTCCTCGACGAAGCCGGCCGGCATCGCGTCGAGGTCCACGACCAGGTAGGAGAACAACTCGTCGGCCACCCGGGACGAACGCACCCAGCTGTCGTCGATGCGTCGGCTCAGCTCGGCGCCGACCTCCACCAGCGAGGCTCCACCGTCGGCCATCGCGATGTCGACACCCGACCGCCAGCCCGCATCGGGCACCCCGTCGACGAGGATGTTGCCGCCGTTGGTCGTGATCGCGTACCGCCACGGCGCCCCCGGCAGGTCGATGCGCTGGAACTGGGCGACGGTGCGCGTGGTGGTAGGCACGACCACGGCGGACGCGGTGAGCTTCCGCAGCATGGCCTCGGCGGCCGACGTGACGTAGGACAGTGGCTTGCCGTCGTACACCTCGACGCAGAGGAGGTCCTCGTCGCCGGGCCGCTCGGCCACGTCACTCTCGGTGACGGCGAGTTCCATGGCCCCGCGCGAGTAGATCATGGTGCGGTCGAGGTCGGTCGCGATCAGCGCGGTCATGTCACATCCTTGATCAGGCCCATACACGAATAGGCCAGGCCGGGGACCTCTTCGACGGGGACCGCCCGCGCGGCGGCGAGTAGCCGGATGTGTGCGTGCTCCGGGGCGTCGAGATCGCGGACGAGCACCCGCCACGGCACCCGGCGCAGCAGCACCCGGGTGGTCTCGCCGACGCCCGGCTTCACGAAGTTCACACTCGAGATCCCGTACTGCTCCCGGACCGCCTCGACGGACTTCCAGCCGTCCCAGGTGGGGGTGCGGTCCGACCGCAGCAGGTCCTCGACGTCGCCGGGAACGTGCTCGCGTACGTCCCCGAAAGACGCGCCGACGGAATCGAGGAGATGATTGGACACGTCCTCGCCCGCCAGGTGCGCGTAGAACTTGGCGCCGTGGAAGTCGCCGGGTCCGATCAGTGTGTCGTTGAGGACGGTCCGCGACACCAGGCCCGACACGGTCGAGTTCAGGCACGCGGAGGCGATCAGGAAGTCGTCGCGGGTGCCGAACGTGCGGACGCAGTGCCCGGGATCGGCGAGGACGGCGAGGTCGTCGTCGAATTCGGCGCCACCGGCTTCGCGGTACTCGGCGAGTGCCTGCGACAACTCGCGGGCGATGGCGCCCTTGCCCGTCCATCCGTCGACGAACACCACGTTCTTCGAGTCGTGATGACGCGCAAGGTAGTCGAGCGCGACGGCGTCGATCCCCCGGTCGCGGACGATGGAGACGGCGTAGTGCGGCAGCGTCAACCCGTGGACGTCCCGCGCCCAGCGGCGCATGAGCACACCCACCGGGGTTCCCGCCCGCGCCAGTGACACGAGGGTGACGTCGCGGCCCCGCTCGGCCAGCACGAGGTCGGTGACCGTCCCCACGGCGCGCGCCAGCCGGATGGAGCTGTCCTGCAGCACCTTCTCGAACAGCTCGCGGTACTCCGCGTCGGGCTGGTACTCGATGGGCAGCGTCTCCGCGTAGTGGGACTCACCCGACTGGATTCGGCGCTCCCGCTCGGCGACATCGGCTTCGAGGTCGACGTGCGACAGGTCTTTGAGCAGCCAGCCCACCTCGTCGGCGGAGTACGAACCGAACGCCGGGCCGGTCAGCGGCGCCGTCACGTCGACGCTCCCGCACGTGCGGCGCGCAGCGACCGCGGGTCGGCGCCGGACACGACGGCCAGGAGCACATCCGTCCCCGACGCGGTGAGCACGTCGAGGAATCCGCCGGCCGCCGTGAGCCGGTCGGTGTCGGCCGCGGCGTCGATCACCGCGACCACGACGGCGTCCTCGTCCGGCCACTCGGCGTTGTAGACGAAACGCGGCTGCTCTTCACCGTTCTCGGGCGCTGTGAAACGGAATCCTCGGCGCAGCGGATATCCCGGCTGGTCGAGCACGTAGGCGGGTGACCGCGTGGTCGTCTGGAAACGAACCCGGACACCGGACGTGGCGAGCGCGTCCGCAATTCGCAGAGGCAGGTACATCAGCTCTTCGTGTCCGACGACGATCACCGGGCGCTGCGGATCGAGCCGGTCCCGGAGCACCGCGGCCGCCGACGCGACGGCCGCATCGAACTCCTCGGTGTCTTCCCGCAGGAACCCGTGCCGGCCACCTTCCGGAACCGCTGCGGGCCACGGTATGTCGGCGCGCTCGACGGCCCCGGTCCGCTCACCGACGGGGTTGAGCACCGGTTCCGGAAGGGCACCGACCGAGTCGATCAGGCCGTCGGGAAGCTCGGTGCGCCCCACCGCCAGACTCACGCTGTCGATCTGCACCCCCAGTTCGGCGGCGGCGGCGTCGGCAGCGTCCCGGTGGCCCTGCTCGCGCATGTCGACGAGCGACGCCACGACGTAACGGCTGCGCGGGTTCTGCCGGTGCAACGCGCGGATCGCGTCGACCGCGGTGGCGCCGGTGGAAATCTCGTCGTCCACGAGGACGAGAGGGCGATCGCCCGTGAACAACTCGACGGACGTCGGCTGCAGCTGGTGGCTGGTCGCGTGCGAGTGCCCCTCCTCGAACCCGGCGGACGTCCCGATCTCGGGGACGTCCCGGCGCGTGGAGTGCAGGTAACACCGAGCGCGCAGCCGGGCCGCGACACAATGCCCCAGACCTGTTGCGGTCTCCGCGAATCCGAGCACCACGGGATCTGCATCCGGTCCGAGAACGTCGGCGACCAGATCGCCGAGACGGTCGCCCGCGCCGATCACGGCACCCGGGTCGGTGGGCACGTGCTTGCCGAGGACCGTCGAGACGAGCAGGTGGGCACGACGCGGGTTGCGCCGCAGGCCGGGCTCGACGAGTTCGGGGATGGTCAGCCCCGTGCCCGAACCCACGTGGGCGAGCGTCAACCCCAGGTGTTCCGTGGCCCAGGGCACTGCGCGCACGGCAGTGGGTGAGCTCATCGGACGGCCAGTGCAGTCAGTAGATCCACGAACGTGATTCCCTCGTTTGTCACGCCGAACACCTTCGCCCGGACGAGTGTCTTCTCGGCCCAGCTGCGGTGCGGGCGCATTTCGTTCATCTTGTTGCGATATCCCGACGCCTGGACGCCGCCGACGCCCTCGGCGCCGAGAATGTCGAGCGCATCGTGGTACTCCTCGTGCGTCACCGCGGACAGGGCGTGCACGGCCGCGACGTGCGTGGGGTGGATGACCGTCTTGCCCTGGATGCCGTTGGCGCGGTCGAGGGCGATTTCCCGCAGCAGACCGTCCAGATCCCGGCTGACCAGCTGCTGACGGAACCGCACCTCGTTGTGCTCCTCGAACGGCGTGGCGCGCAGGGTCGGCCGGAACATCCGCTCGTGGTCGGCGAAGTACTCCCACACGGGACCGGTGATGACGTGTCCGGTGTCGTCGGCGCGGCCCAGGAAGTTGACGATGCCGGCAATCGCGTCCGCGACCACCCGCACGTCGTAGATCGTCAGGTCGCGGTCGCGGCGGATGCCGAACGTGGCACACATGTCGGTGGCGCCGATGCGCACGGCGAGGATCCGCTCGCGGTGTTCGACGAGCAGTTCACCGATCTTCGCGAGTTCGTCGTCGCGGGTCTCCCGGTGCACCAGTGCCGGCGATTCGAGCACCGGCATCGCGTACAGGTGCTTGCCGAGCCGCTCCGACGCCGCGGCCAGCTCGTCGAGGAACGCACGTCCCGTCGCACCACCGAACTTGGGGATCACGAATCCGGACAACACCTCGACGCCGGTGGTCAGCAGGTCGGCGATCCGCCGAAGGTCCTCGGCCGCCCGCACCCGCACGAACAACTGCATCCGCGCACCACCGTGGACGGCGAGCCGCTCGAGCGCGTCGACGGCGTTGAGCAGCGCCGCCTCCACCTGATCGTCGGCCACCGCGTCCTCGAGGTCCAGGACCATCGAGCAGACCCCGTCACCGGACCGGCGAAGGATCGTGTCCGCGAGGTCGGACCTCGTCGCAGGCACGTACAGCGTCGCGCCCAGCGCGACGGCCAGCACCGTGCGATCCTCGTCCGGCCCGAGAGCCTGCGGAGCGTGCAGGAACAGCCGGCCGTGCGTCTCGGGATCGAGGTGGTGGAAGTGCCGAACGTGCTTTACCGCAGCCGGCATCATTTCTTCGCTAATGCTCATCGTCCCCCCGTGTCATCGCTGTCCTGTGTGTCCTCTCATCTTCTGAACCACCTCGGCGATGAACGCCGACACGGCATCGAGCTGGGCGACGTACGCCCAGTAGTCGGGATGCCTCCCGGTCAGTGTCCCTGCAATTCGGTCTATCCGCTCGAGCTGAGCGTCGAGGACCGATCCCCATTCCCGCACGAGACCACGATTGACAGCCAACATCTGGGCGTCGCGGAGGCGAAATCTGATCTCGTTCTCCTTGGCCCGTGGGTTCTCGCGGACCTCCCGCAGCAACAGCAGGCGATCGGTGACACCGTCGACGTTCGCCTCGGCGTCGACCAGATGGGTCCGCGCGGCGGCGGTCAGATCCAGCGCCCCCTCCGGATTTCCGGCGGTCAGAGCCTTCTGCGCCTGCTGCAGATCGGTTTGCGCCTGCTCGATGTGCCTGCGGCTCTCGCGGTCGTTGTGGACGAGATCCGCCGAACTGGCCGCGTTGAACTCGCGCAGCAGGGCGGAGTAGGCGGGCGCCAGCCGTTCCGCCCGCGTCTGCACCGCGGCGATCCTCGTCGTCACCGACGACACGGCGTGAGCGGCGTCCAGTTCCTTGGACGGGGCCGCGGCCAGTGCCTTCTCGAGCGCCGCCGACTCCTCCCGCACGCGCGCTGCCGCTTCGCGGACCGGATTGGCGCCACGGGCGCCCTGCAGCGCCACGACCGCGGCCTCGAGCGCCGCTCCCCGGTCGCGCACCGACGGGTAGCCGGCGTACGCGCCGCCCTCGGTCTGCACCCGCTGCTGCGCCGCGGAGGCGACCTGAAGCGCCTGCTGGGCGAGTTGGGGTACGGCCGCCAGCATCGCGGTCGACTCCTCGAGATGGCCCCGATGTGTGCGATAGAACTCGTCGAGAGACTGCGTCGCCGCCACCAACTGCCGCGTCACCTGCTCGTACGCCGCGGCCGCCGCGGGTGTCTGCACGTTCTCGAATTGGTCTTCCGCCGCCAGATACGCCGTCGCGGCCTGGTAGCACCCGTCGCGAACCGGTTCCCAGGCCCGCCGGATTCCGCGTTCCGGAGTCAGCTGGTCCGAGGCGTCCACGGCCGCGGCGGCGATGCTCTGCCGGTTGTCCATATCGAGAAACGCTGCGACCATCGTGTCGTGGGCGCGACGAGCCGAGTCGTCGCCCCGGGCTCTTCCTCGGAAGCGTCCCGCCCATCCGCTCGTCACGTCCTGAATCGTACTGGTCGGGCCGACAACCCCGAGTGGTCCGGAATTGCCTGTGCACAAACCTGTGGACAGTTCGCGGGATGGGACAAGTCGGACAAATTCATTATCGTGGTGTTGCACGACGAACCCGGAACTTCGACAGTTGTCGAGGGTCCACCCACCTCCTCTCGAAAGGACCCCTGAATGGGCGTCAGCTTGACCAAGGGCGGCAATGTTTCTCTCACGAAGGAGGCGCCGAACCTGACCGCGGTGGCTGTCGGACTCGGATGGGATGCCCGCTCGACCACCGGCACCGACTTCGACCTCGACGCCAGCGCCATCGGTGCGGGCGCCGACAAGAAGGTCGTGTCGGACCAGCACTTCGTGTTCTTCAACAACTTGCGCTCCCCCGACGGCTCGATCGAGCACATCGGTGACAACACCACCGGTGCGGGCGAGGGCGACGACGAGGTGATCAACGTCAACCTGGCGGCGGTCCCCGCGAACATCGAGAGCATCCTGTTCCCCGTCTCGATCTACGATGCGGAGACCCGTTCGCAGTCGTTCGGTCAGGTCCGCAACGCCTACATCCGCGTCGTCGACCAGGCCAACGGCACCGAGCTCGCCCGCTACGACCTGTCCGAGGACGCGTCGACCGAGACCGCTATGGTTTTCGGCGAGCTGTACCGCAACGGTGCGGAGTGGAAGTTCCGCGCCATCGGCCAGGGCTACGCGTCCGGGCTGGCCGGTATCGCCCGCGACTACGGCGTCAACGTCTGACAGTCGTCACGTTCTCCAGCCGGGGGAGGGTTTCACGGCCCTGACGTGAAACCCTCCCCCGGTGCTCGTCCACCTGCAGTAGCCACCCTGCATGCCCACTAGAGAAAGGCCACGCTTCGTGGTTCTGCGAATATTCGGTCTCTCCTTCGCCGTGACGGTGATTTCCATCATCATCGCGGCGCTCTACGGAGGCCCCCAGGCCGTCCTCCTCGTGGTGATCCTGTCGATCCTCGAGATCTCACTGTCCTTCGACAACGCCGTCATCAACGCCACCGTGCTCCGCCGGATGAGCGAGTTCTGGCAGAAGATCTTCCTCACCGTCGGCATCGTCATCGCGGTGTTCGGTATGCGTCTGGTCTTCCCCCTCGTCATCGTGTGGCTCGCGTCCGGCCTCGGCCCCGTCGCCGCCCTCGACCTGGCTCTCAACCCGCCTGCCGACGGTGCCGCGTACTTCCCCGACGGCAGCGCCAGCTACGAAACGCTGCTCACCGACGCGCACCCGCAGATCGCGGCGTTCGGCGGCATGTTCCTGCTGATGCTGTTCCTCGGCTTCATCCTGGAAGAGCGGGAGATCACCTGGCTGTCCTGGCTGGAGAAGCCCCTTGCCCGCGCGGGCAAGCTCGACCAGCTGGCCGTCATCATCGCCGGCGCCCTGCTGCTGATCACCGCCGCGTACATCGCCCCCGCGGACACGGTCTCCACGGTGATGATCGCGGGCGTCCTCGGCATGGTCACCTACATCGCCGTCAACGGTCTCGGTGAGTTGTTCAACACTCCGGGGGAAGACGAAGACGGAGAACTGGTCGAAGGGTCCAAGGGCGGACCGACCGAGCTGGCCAAGGCCACCGGTAAGGCCGGGTTCTTCCTGTTCCTCTACCTCGAGGTCCTCGACGCGTCGTTCTCCTTCGACGGTGTGATCGGCGCGTTCGCGATCACGTCCGACCCGATCATCATCGCCCTCGGCCTCGGCTTCGTCGGCGCGATGTTCGTCCGGTCCATCACGGTGTTCCTGGTCCGCAAGGGCACCCTGTCGGACTACGTGTACCTCGAGCACGGCGCCCACTGGGCCATCGGCGCACTGGCCGTGATCCTGCTGGTGTCCATCGGCTACCACGTCAACGAGAACGTCACCGGACTCGTCGGCGTC
This sequence comes from Rhodococcus sp. IEGM 1305, assembly GCF_030058635.1. Classification (NCBI taxonomy): domain Bacteria; kingdom Bacillati; phylum Actinomycetota; class Actinomycetes; order Mycobacteriales; family Nocardiaceae; genus Rhodococcus; species Rhodococcus sp. IEGM 1305. The sequence continues at coordinate 32,405 of NZ_JASHKX010000043.1, read as the reverse complement.
GCCCTGATCGGTGCCGCCTTCATCTCCAGCATCGTCCGCAACCGCAAGGCCGTCGCGACGGCGGGCCAAGCGGAAGACGACGTAGACGAGCAGGACCCGGTGTCCGTCGGCTAGGTTCTGCCTGTACTCACATCCAGCGGCAGTGCTCGTGACTCGGTCACGGGCACTGCCGCTCGACACTGGAAAGGGCACCCATGGGGCGGCTGCTCGACAAGTCGAAGAAGGTGGTGGAGGCGCAGCTCGCCGGAACCACCATCCGGGCGATACAGGGTTCGATGATCGCCTACGAGGGCAATGTCAGTTTCAAGTCGGCAGGTTTCGGTGGCGGTGACGGGGTCCTCGCCGGAATGAAGAGGCGCGCCACGGGCGAGGCCCTGTCGCTGATGGAATGCTCCGGCCACGGTGTCGTGTACCTCGCGGTGGGCGGTCAGTACGTCTCCGTCGTCGACCTGGCGAACGAGACCCTGCAGGTGGAATCGCAGCAGCTGCTCGCCTTGAGCGGCAACCTGAACACCAACGTCACGTTCACCGGACTACGCGGCGGGGTCGGCGGTCAGGGCCTGTTCACCACGACCGTCTCCGGCCAGGGTCAGGTGGCACTGCTGTCGGCGGGCGGGCCACTCATCCACCTCGAGGTGTCGCCGCAGTACCCGCTGGTGGTCGATCCCGACGCGTTCGTCTCGGCGCGCGGGCAGGTGACACAGTCGTTCGTGACCGACGTGTCGTGGCGCAGCGCCGTCGGCCAGGGCAACGGTGAGGCCTTCTCCCTCAAGTGGGACGGTCACGGCGTCGTCTCCATTCAACCGGCAGAGCGGTGAGCCCCATGGTCTTCTCGAAAGTGAACTCGAAGGTCGTCAAGGTCGACGTCGGCGCCGCAGGCGGTGTGGTGGCGCGCACGGGTGCGATGTTGTTCTACACGGGTCAGGTGCAGTTCTCACCGCATCAGGTGCCGGGTTCCCAGTCGATGGCGGGCATGGGTGGATTCACCCGGATGGCCGGACGCATGATGCAGGGCGAGCACGAACGCACGATGCTCGCGCAGGGGCAGGGCGAGGTGCACTACGGTCACGCCGGACTCGAGGTGCATGTCGTCGACATGTCGCAGGGTGGCGCGCTGTGCGTCGAGGCGTCCCGGCTGCTCGCGCACAATGCGGGACTGCAGAGTTCGGTGATCTCCGTGACGAGTCAGGGCGGTGGTGGCGGCGGACGCGGCATGCTCGGCGCCCTACGCGGCGCGGCGGCAGGCGCCCTCTCCGGTACCGGAATGTTCACCACGCAGTTGTCCGGGTACGGGTCGGCGGTGCTGCTCGCACACGGCGGCTTCATCGAACTCCCTGTCGGCGGCCCGAATCCGGTGTTCGTCGACCCCGACGCTTTCGTCGGCACGTACGGGAGCGTCCAGGTGGAACTGAAATCCGCCGTCGGCTGGCGTGAGGCCATGGGTCGCGGGGTCGGGGAAGCAATGCAATTGCAGTGCACGGGTCAGGGCATCGTCTACGTTCAGGCTTCGGAGGAGAAACTGTGACCGCCATCCACAATCCGTCGACTCTCGGCGCCAGCGACAACATTCCCGACAACAGCTACGCATTCTGCATCGACCTCACCGCGCCCTGGTTCATCCGCAAGGGTGCGATGATCGCCTATTACGGGCAGATGCAGTTCCAGGCCCTGACCCACGGATTGCACGGCGCCGCACTGCACATGGTCGCCAACCAGTTCTCCGCACCGCTGTACATGGGCGACTATGCGGTGGCCGAAGGATTCGGGAAACTGATCATCGGCGACCGCGGTTACGACATCAACTCGTACGACCTCGACGACGGCAACCTCACCATCCGGGCGTCGAATCTCCTTGCGTTCGAACCGGGTCTGGCCCTGAACCAGTCCATCGTGCCGGGATTCCTGACGCTCATCGGGACCGGCAAGTTCCTGGCGTCGTCCAACGGCCCGGTGATGTTCGCCGAGCCGCCGCTGCGGATCGATCCGGAGGCGCTCGTCGGGTGGGCCGACTGCCCGTCCCCGAGTCACCATTACGACCAGGGGTGGATCAGCAACTTCCTCGCGGCGGGCGCCCACATGATGGGAATCAACTCCGGGGAGGAACGGCAGTTCGACTTCACCGGCGCCGGAACGGTTCTGATCCAGTCGAGTGAGAAGGTCCTCAGCGACACGCATGTCGTGCGCAGTATCGAGGGGCAGATCCACGGCATCACTCCGAGCGGTCTGCAACGGCTCAACGGCGTGATCGCCGCCAAACTGGCGGAGCAGCCTCGCTGACACCCAGGCGATTGACAGGCTGAGCGAAGAGTTGCGGCAGGGACGGGGAGCACTCTGATCTGTGTCAGGAAGTTCTGACACCGCATCCGATACGTTCCAGGAGGAACCGCATGAAGTCCGTCGTGACCAAGGCCGTCGCAACCGGTGGCATCGCCCTCGCAGCCCTCGGCATCGGAGCCGGCGTTGCCAGCGCCGACCCGGTGGGCCACAACCCCGCCCCGGCCCAGCAGCAGCAGGCGCCGCAGCCTCAGCAGCAGCACGCTCCACAGCAGCAGACCCCCGCGCCGAGCCCGCACGGATTCTGGTTCTTCGGCACCTGGGTTTCCCTGCCCTGATCTGCGTTCCCCTCGCAGGGCGAAGGTGCCCTTCGGCGCTCCCACGGCGCCGAAGGGCACCTTCGTATGTCTACCCGCGACGACTAGCGGGCGGGTCGCATACTCGGATTCGGGCCGAGAGTGATCGTCCGGGTTCTCGGCAGAAGTCCTATTTCCTTCCACCCCGCGGTCAGTGTGATCGTCCCCGACTCCGGGTAGTCGCTGATCCAGTAGTGCGGCGCGGAGTGATATTCGGACGCCTCCGCGGCGTCGGTCTTCGACGTCGAATGCGGGTGGCGTGGATCGGCGACGCCCTCCATGTCGTCGACCTGCACGTTCACCGCGAGATACGACCACCGCGCCGACGGGTCGTCGGGATCGTCCAGCGGACGCGTCTCGTGCCGCGCGAGATCAGCGGATCTGCCTCTCGCCGTCAGCTCGACGCGCAGCAGCATGCCCGTCGGGTGCGCGACGACCTCCGCCAGTCTCAGGCTCAGGTCGCGGCTCGTCACGAGCTCCACCGGCCCGTGCACCACAATTCCCTCCGTGGCAGGCGGCGGTGCCGCCGGCCACCGTCTCCTGCGCATGACTCAATCGTCCCACCGGCTCCGACCGGCTGCCACAGCTACGTTTCGCACACTCAGGGCAACTGGGCCATGCCGTACACCTTCGTCGCGCGGACCCGGAGTACCTGCCGGTGCTCGGACACCATCGCGCGGCGGAACTCTTCCCAGTCGTCGTGCTCTTTTCCGGACGCGAGCCGGAACACGTCGACGAGCTCGTCCGCCGCCGCGTCGTGCGGATCGGCCGCGACCGCGCTCAGTTCCGCGTCTCCCTCCACGACCGCGTAGCTCCAGAAGTCGGTCGCGCTGACGTGCAGCGAGACCCGCGGGTCGCGGGCGGCGTTCCGGGTCTTGGCCCGATCCGCCGTCACCGACACCCTCGCGGTCTGCGTGCCGGGGTCCCAGGCATAGATCACGTTGGACAATTGCGGGCGCCCGTCGCGTTTGATCGTCGCGAGGACCGCACGGTTGTGTGCGGCGACGAGGTCGAGAAGGGGGCGCCGGTCGTCATTCGCATCGAGGGTCATGTCTCACCCAACCACGGACGCCGAAGCGGTGTTCCCGTGCGGAGTCGCGGCTGCCCCTGGTCGCGGTCCAGGGCCCTACCGACGAGTAGGGCACCGGGATCGGAAAAACATTGGCCGGTAACGTGTTCCAGGAAATCTCAGGATACTGACCGGTACACATTCTCGTGTGGGATCTGCGGTTCTTCTCGGGTACGCTCTCGTGATCCCGAGCCGGAAGGACCACACGTGAACGACTCATATCTCGTCATCGGCGAAACCACCGTGGCCCGACGGGTCTGTGCATCCCTCCGCGAAAGGGACTTTCACGTACGCCATCTCGTCGCCCCCGACGACGACGAGCTCCGCCTGGCGATGGCGGACGAACCTTGCGGTATGGCCGTACTGGTGCGGGACGACGTCGTCGCGCTGCGCTACGCGCTGGCCGCGGCGCACATCTCGGCGTCGATCCCGTTGGTGGTGACGATCTTCGACCGCACGGTCGCGGACCAGCTGTCACAGCTGCTCCCGCAGTGCGAGGTGACGTCACCGGCAGACCTGGCCGCACCGACGCTCGCCGGTCCGTGCCTGGAACCCGAACTCGTCGCGGCCCGGCACGCGGGCGAGCACATGCTGACGGTCCGCATGATCGACGGCCACCCCGAGGGCGCGCACGTCGACCTGCCCCGGCGGAACTGGTGGCGCACCGCGGCGACCGGCGCAACCGGACTGTTGCGGTCGCACGACATCGGCACGCGCATCCTGCTCGGTGGGCTCGCGGGACTCCTGGCGGTCCTGTTCGCCGACTGGCTGTGGCTGATGCTCGGCCAGCACGTGGCACCGCTCGACGCGTTCAACGAGGCGGTGCGGGTGGTGACCACCGTGGGCCCGGGAACCGATACCCACGGCAGCCCCGCCTACGCGGTGTTCGCCTCGGTGGCGATGCTGTTCACCGTCGTCTTCACGGCCATGTTCACCGCCGGAATCATCGAGCGCCTGCTCGGCCCCCGGCTGGTCGGGCTGGTGGGCAGCCGCGTCCTGCCCCGCTCGGGTCACGTCATCGTGGTGGGCCTCGGCCAGGTCGGGCTCCGGCTGTGCCGGGAGCTACAGGCCCTCGGTGTCGCGGTGGTGGGCGTCGAACGCGACCCCCACGCCAAGAACCTCCGGCTCGTGCGGTCGATGAACATCCCGACCGTCGTCGGGCACGGCGGCGACCGTGAACTCCTCGAGCGACTGGGCGTGGGCCGCGCCCTCGCGCTGGCCGCCGTCGGCTCCGACGACCTGGACAACATCGCGGTGTCCGTGGCCGCGCAGGCCCTGTCGCCCGGGCTGCGGCTGGTCCTGCGGGCCGGGGAGCAGGAGGCGATCGCCGAGACGCGGTCGTTGCTGCGGCTCGGCATCATCCGCGACGTCACCAGCCTGAGCGCCACGTACGTGGTGGCCAAGCTGATCGGCCTGCAACCGCAGGGGGTCGTGGCGGACGGCAGCCACCTCTACCTGGAGGTGCCGACGGCGGACACGTCCGAGCCCGTCTTCACCGAGCTGCCCATGTCGCCGCGGATGAGCTGCCGGCACCTCGTCACCGCGTAGCGACCTAGCCGGTCACTGCCAGCGCGTCGATCTCGACGAGCATGACCTCGTGCGGGAGGTCGACGAACACCGTGGTCCGGCACGGCAGCTGTCCGCTCGGCACGTTCGCCGCAATGAACTCTCCGTACACGTCGTTCATCGCGGCGAAGTCGTCCCGGGTGGTGAGGTAGACGCGGAACATCAGCACGTCCTCCACGCTCGCGCCGCCGGCTTCGAGGATCGCCTTGACGTTCTCGAGGGTGCGACGGGTCTGCTCGCGCACGTCGCCCTCCGCGATGTACTTGTTGGTGACGGGGTCCATGGGACCCTGCCCCGACACCTGGAGCATGTTGCCCTTCTTGATGCCCTGGCTGAACGTGTGCGCGGGGGCGGGGGCGCCTTCGGTGCGGATGACGGTGGTGTCGGACATATCGATTCTCCTGTGTGTCGTTACTTTTCGGGTGGACGGGGGACGGTCAGGGCTGGGCGCGGTATCCACAGTCGCGGGAGATCCGCGCCCCCACGGCCTGAAGGGGTTCGAGCAGGTCGAGGACGCGTTCGTAACTGAGCACGACGTCGGGCACCGAGACGGAGACGGCGGCGACGACGCGGCCGGACGCGCCGCGGATGGGCACCCCGATGCAGTTGACGGACGGCTCGTTCTCCTCCTGATCGTGCGCCCAGCCCTGCTCCCGGACCATGCGGATCTCGTCGAGGTAGCGTTCGGGCGTCGTGATCGTGTTGGCGGTGCGGGCCGAGAAGTCCATCGAGTCGACGATGGGCCGCAGTTCCGAATCCGGCAGGTCGGCGAGGATCACCTTCGCGACCGCGGTGGAATTGAGGTTGGCGCGCAGTCCGATTCGCGAGTACATCCTGATCTGGTCGTGCGATTCGAGTTTGTCGATGTACACCACGTCACCGCCCTCCATCGCCGCGAGGTGTGTGGTGCGCCCGTATTCGCGGTTGAACGCGACGAGGTGCGGTGACGCGATGCGCCGGACTTCCCGCTGATCGGTGGCCTGCGCGGCGAGCTCGAAGATGCGGGAACCGAGGTGGTACTGGTTGCTGTTGTCGCGGAACGTGAACCGCTCGTCGGACAGCGTTCGCAGCAGCCGCAGCACGGTGGTCTTGTGGACCCCGGTGGATTCGGCCAGCTGGTCGAGATTGGCGGGACCGTTGCCGAGTTGCACCAGCAGGTGCAGGGCGCGGGAGACACTCTGACTCATCCGTTCACTCCACTTTCTCGGGGGGAGAAACCGTTGGCGGTGACGCTCGTGGCCGCCCAATCCGATTCGGAGCACCGGAGCAGCTCGTCCAGCAGTTCGGCGGGCGGCGGTGGCGCCGAGTCCGCGGCCACCGTCAGGGTGGCGGCGGCACCGATGTGTCCGCGGCGCAGGCACCGCGCCTGATCCTCGCCGCGCACCACACCGCTGAGATATCCGGCGGCGAAGGCATCGCCCGCGCCGACGGGTTCGACGACGTCGACGCGGAGCGCCGGAACAGCCACACTGCGGCCACTGCGATCGACGGCCAGCGCCCGATGCGCTCCGTCCTTGACGACGACGGTGGCCGGGGCGGGCAGGATGAGCCGCAACTCGTGCGGATCCGCGGTGCCGAGAACGCGCAGGGCCTCGTCCGCGCCGACGAGAACCAGATCGGCGAGATTCGCCAGTTCCACGACCATCCGCGGGTCGCCGTCCGGCCACAGTTGCTCACGCCAGTTGACGTCGAAGCTGACCACACCGGAGATTCCCGGCCGGTCGCGGAGCAGTCTCCGCATCAGCGCGAGGCACGAATCGGACAGGGCCGGTGTGATTCCGCTGCAGTGGACCACGGCGGCGCGGCCGAACAGGTCCGCCACCGCCGGCCTGTCGAGGAAGCCGGGATCCATGGCCGACGCCGCCGAACCCGCCCGGGAATACAGGCTGTCCGTTCGCGGCTCGCCGTGCTCGTCGAGGGCGGTGGCTTTCGAGTAGTGCCCGGTGGGCCGGTCGGGATCGACCTCGATCGCGCGGACGTCGACACCCCGCGCCTGCAGTTCGGTGCGGATGAGGGTGCCGAACTCGTCGTCACCGAGGCGTCCGACCCAGGCGGCGGGGACACCCAGCGCGGCGAGCCCGGCGGCGACGTTCGCCTCGGCGCCTGCCAGGTGGAGTGTCGAGTCCGGGGCCACCAGGACCATCGCCTCACCGAGGCACGCGACACCGGACTCGGGGGTGGGGGTCGATTCCTGCACTTGTTACCTCTACGACTGCTCGGACCGGCACTGGAGTTGCGTTTCGAGAGCCCTCGCCCCGGCGATGCATGCCACACCGGACCGTTGACGATGACCCAGGCCAATGCTAGACATAGGTGACTCAAAAACGCAATCACCGTTGCATACAGCGCAACGTTGCACTTCACGGCCCTCCCCCCCGATGAAGACCAGCCCCACAGAACCCGAACGACAGGATCGACGATGACGATCAGCGGACCGGACACACTCGATTCCGGCGCCTTGGCGGAGCTCGACGAGCTGCGCTTGTCCGACGTGGACAAAGCCCTCCCCTCCGCGGCGAACGGCCTCACCAAGACCGAGTTCCTCGGAACGCAGCCGCGGCTGTCCGCCTTCAGCACACCCGTCATGGTCCTCGACGAGACGGCCATCGCCGGCAATCTCGACACCATGGCGGCCTGGTGCGAGGCGCACGGGGTCGACCTCGCTCCGCACGGGAAGACGACGATGTCTCCGGTGCTGTGGGACCGGCAGATCCGCAGCGGCGCGTGGGGAATCACGCTCGCGAACTTCGGTCAGCTCCGGGTGGCGGTGCGATTCGGCGCGCGCCGGGTGCAGATCGCGAACTCGCTCGTCGACCCGACCGCGCTGCGGTGGCTGGCCGAGCAGATGGACGCGAACCCGGAACTCGAAGTCCTGATGTGGGCCGACTCCCCGCAGACGGTCGACGCGATGACCGCGGCACTCGCGGACGTCACGGTGGCCCGTCCGCTGCCCGTGCTCGTCGAACTCGGCGGAGAGGGAGGACGCACCGGCGCACGCTCGGTGGCCGAGGCCGTGAAGGTGGCCGACCGTATCGGCGAGAGCCCCGCACTGCGGTTGGCCGGCGTCTCCGGTTACGAGGGCGCCCTCGCACACGACGCCTCCGAGGAATCCCTCACCCGGGTCCGCACCTACCTCCGGTCGATGGCCGAACTGCATCGCCGGCTCGAGGCCGAGGGTCGCTACCCCGAGGGTCGGAACGTGTACGTGACCGCGGGCGGCAGCGCCTACTTCGACGTGGTCGCCGAGGTGCTCGCCGAACTTGCCGGCGGCAGAACCAAAGTGGTGGTCCGCGCCGGCGCATACATCATCCACGACGACGGCTTCTACACCGGGATCTCACCGTTCGGCCGCAGCGAAGACAGGCAGGCGCGTCGTCTCACGTCGGCGATGCACACGTGGGCCCGGGTGGTGTCCCGCCCCGAGCCGGGCCTCGCCCTGCTGGACGCCGGCAAGCGCGACGTCCCGTTCGACGAAGGACTCCCCACCGCGCAGGCCGTCGCCGGCCAACTCGGGGCGACGCCGCGGCCCCTCGACGGCACCGAAGTGACCGCCGTCAACGACCAGCACGCGTTCCTCCGGCTCGATCCCGCACGGCCCGAACACGATCTGCGTGTCGGGGACGTCGTCCGGCTCGGTCTCTCCCACCCGTGCACCGCGTTCGACAAGTGGCGCTGGATTCCCGTCGTCGGCGACGACTCCGACGATCCCGTCGTCGTCGACCTGATCCGCACCTTCTTCTGATCCCCCGGCCGAGGACTCACATCATGACCACTCTGATCCGTTCCGCCACCGTCGTCGACGGTTCGGAGGCGCCGCGGTACCGCGCCGACGTGCTCGTCGACGGAGACCGGATCGCCGAAATCCGGCCCGAGGCAGATCACTCCGAGACCGGATGCCCTCGCGCGGATCGGGTGATCGACGCCGACGGCCTGGTGCTCGCGCCCGGTTTCATCGACATGCACGCCCACTCGGATCTGCAGATCCTGCTGAACCCCGAGCACCCGTCGCGGATCACCCAGGGCGTCACCACCGAGGTACTCGGGCAGGACGGGCTGTCCTACGCACCCGTCACCGACGACGTGCTCGCGGTGGTCCGGCGCAAGATCGCGGGGTGGAACACCGATCCCTCGGATTTCGACTTCTCCTGGCGGAGCGTCGGCGAATACCTCGACCGACTCGACCGCGGTATCGCCACCAACGTCGCGTATCTCGTCCCGCACGGGGTCGTCCGGGCGCTGGTGGTCGGCTGGGACGACCGGCCGGCGACACCGTCGGAGATCGAGGAAATGCAGCGGATCGTGGCGCAGTCGATGGCGGAGGGTGCCGTCGGGTTGTCCGCGGGGCTGACCTACACGCCGGGGATGTACGCGGACAACGAGGAGTTGCTGGCACTGTGCCGGACCGTCGCCGAGTACGGCGGCTACTTCTCCCCGCACCACCGGTCCTACGGCGCCGGCGCCATGGAGGCCTACGCCGAGATGGTCGACCTGACGTCGCGGGCCGGGTGCGCTCTGCATCTCGCCCACGCCACGCTGAACTTCGGACCCAACAAGGGCCGCGCCCCGGAACTGCTGGCCCTGCTCGACACGGCCGAATCCGCGGGCGCGGATATCAGCCTCGACACCTACCCCTATCTTCCCGGCGCCACCACGCTGTCGGCGATCCTGCCCAGCTGGGCGTCGGCGGGCAGCATGGAACAGACGCTCGATCGACTCCGGGATCCGATTGCCCTCGAACGCATCCGGGAGCATCTCGAGGTCACCGGCTCCGACGGCTGCCACGGGGTGATCGCCGAGTGGCACACGCTCGAGATCAGCGGCGTGCAGAACGCGGAACTCGACGACTACGTCGGGAAGACCGTCGCGGACATCGCCGCCGCCGAGAACCGCGACCCCTTCGACGTGTGCGTCGACATCCTGATCCGCGACCAACTCGGCAGCGGCATCCTGCAACACGTCGGCCACGAGGAGAACGTGCGCGCGATCATGCAGCACCCCCGGCACACCGGCGGCAGCGACGGACTGCTGGTCGGCGCGAAACCGCACCCGCGCGGGTGGGGAACGTTCGCACGCTACCTCGGGCACTACAGCCGCGACCTCGGTCTGATGTCCCTCGAGGAGTGCGTCGGTCACCTCAGCGGCCGAGCCGCGACGCGGTTGCGGCTGGTCGATCGCGGCTTCGTCCGCCGCGGCTACGCCGCCGACCTCGTGCTCTTCGATCCGGAGACGGTCAGCGACACCGCGACCTACGCGCAGCCGCGCCAGGCGGCGGCCGGTATCACCCACGTATTCGTTCGTGGCCGCCTCGCCCTCGAGGACGGCCGCCTGACCGGCGCGACCGCCGGAAGATCGTTGCGCCGCGAAGAAGGAGGAGCAGTTCGATGACCGAGATCGACATTTTGCGTGCCGACCGGGTACTGACGGTGGTGCGAGCGGAGACCATCCCCGACGCCGCGGACCTGTGCCACGCCCTCGCCGAGGGCGGAATCCGGACGGTCGAGCTGACGTTCACCACGCCCGATGTGCTCCATCATCTCGGTCGCGCCGCCGACGCCGCAGCCGCGGCAGGCAGCATCCTCGGCGTCGGAACCGTGATGACTGGCGATCAGGCCGCCGCCGCGATCGACGCCGGCGCCCGGTTCCTCGTCACCCCCGGCATTCGACCGGACGTCGCGAAAGTCGCGACGGGACGGTCGGTTCCCGTCTTCCTCGGCGCGTTCACCCCCACCGAGGTGGCCATGGCCGTCGACCTCGGCTCGGCCGCGGTGAAGATCTTCCCCGCCAAGCGGCTCGGCCCCGACTACCTGTCGGACCTGCACGGCCCGTATCCCGGCGTCGAACTCCTGCCGTCGGGTGGGATCAACGATTCCAACGCCCGCCAGTTCCTCGACGCCGGCGCGCTGGCCGTGTGCGCGGGCACCAGCGTCGTCCCACCGTCCAGCGTCGCGGCAGGCAACTGGACCGACATCACCGACCGCGCACGATCGTTCGTCGCCGCGCTCTCGAACTAGACCCACTCTCGCCCGACCCCACCCACCTCCCCTGGAGACGCAATGACGTCGTTCGTCGACTGGCTGCAGCACGACACAGCCGGACTACTCACTCTCGCAGCGGTATCCATCGCCGTGCTGTTGATCCTCATCATCAAGCTGAAGCTCGAGCCGTTCATCGCGCTGATCGTCGTCGGCGTCGGCGTCGCGCTCATCGCGGGAGTGTCGGTGGTCGAACTGGTCGGCACCCCGACGTCGGCGGCCGACTCGATCCTGGAGAAGGGGTTCGGCGGCATCCTGGGGCACATCACCCCGATCATCGGCCTGGGCACCGTCCTCGGCGCGATGATGGAACGCTCCGGCGGTGCCGACGTCCTGACCGAACGGCTCCTGAAGTTGTTCGGGCCCAAGGGCGCTCCGCTCGCGATGGGTGTCACCGGACTCGTGCTCGGCATCCCGGTCTTCTTCGACATCGGCATCTTCATCCTCGCCCCGCTCGTGTACGTGGCGGCGAAGCGCGGCGGCAAGTCGCTGGTGATGTACGCGATGCCGATGCTCGCCGGCCTGTCCATGACGCACGCGTTCCTGCCACCGCACCCGGGCCCCGTCGCCGCGGCCGGTCTGCTGCACGTCGACATGGGCTGGATCATCATCATGGGTCTCGCGTGCGGTATCCCCGCCTGGTTCGTCAGTGGCGTCGTCTGGGGTAGCTGGATCGGCAAGCGGGTGATCATCGAGGTCCCGGACGAGTTCATCCCGGAGGAGAAGGAAGCCGACAAGAACCCGCCGCCGCTCTGGCTGATCTCGTTCATCATCCTCGTCCCGATGGTGCTGATCCTCGGTGCGACGGTCGGCAACGTGGTCCTCGAAGAAGGCTCGACGCTGCTGTCGGTCCTCATCTTCCTCGGCACACCCACGATCGCGCTGACCATCGCCGTCCTGCTGGCGCTGTACCTGCTCGGGACCCGACGCGGAATCACGGCGCAGGAGATCGGTGCGATGTCCGCGGCGGCGTTGAAACCGGTCGGCATGATCCTGCTGGTCGTCGGCGCAGGTGCGTTCTTCGGCGCGGTGCTGCGGGCCACCGGAGTCGGGCAGGCCCTGGCCGACTCGATGGACGCACTCGGCCTCCCGGTCATTCTGTCCGCGTACCTGATCAGTTGCGCACTCCGCATCGCCCAGGGTTCGGCGACCGTCGCCATCGTCACCACCGCAGGCGTCATCGAGCCGTCGATCGCAGCCGGGAATTATTCGTCCCCGCAGATCGCCCTGATCGTGATCGCCGTGTCGGCCGGATCCATCATCGCCAGCCACGTCAACGACGGCGGATTCTGGATCGTGTCACGGTATTTCAATATGTCGGTGAAAGACACCCTGAAGACGTGGACGGTGCTCGAAACCATCCTGTCGATAGTGGGCTTCGCGATGGCCTCGCTGATCTGGGTGCTGGTCTAGCTCCCGGAGTCCGCGTCGCGCAGCGCCCGCGCCGCACCGGCGAACGTCCGCACCTGCCGGTCGTCCCAGACATGGGCAGGCACACCGCCTCCCAGCAGTGTGCGGACGAGTGCGGGGTCGTCGCCGATCGGCACGTCGCTGCCCGCGATCACGATGTTGCCGTAGCGGCGGCCCTTGAGCATGGCGGGATCGGCGATGATCGTGGTGTGCGGGAACACGCTGCCGATGGTCGCCGCCTCCCGGCGCGCCAGGACGAGGTCGCGGGTGTCGCCGCAATTGACCGCATAGATCCCGCCGGGCGCCAGCACCCGTCGCACGTGCCCGGTGAACTCCGTCGTCGTCAGCGGCGCCGGAGTCGTGTTCCCTGCGAACACGTCGCGCACGATCAGGTCGCGGCTGGACTCCGTCAGCGTCTCGGTGACCGCCCGCGCCTCCCCCACCCGCAGTCGCAGCAGTGGGGCCCGCGGGAGGTCGAACCATTCGCGCACCAACTCGGCGAGCTTGCCGTCGAGTTCGACCACCACCTGCCGGGCGTCCGGATACCGGGCGGCGAGATGCCGGGCAAGTGAGCAGGCGCCTCCGCCGAGGTGCAGGGCCCGCACCCGCTGATCCGTCCCCCAGTGCGAAGCGACAAGTTCGGCGATCCACCGCATGTACTCGAAATCGAGGTGCGTCGGGTCCGACAGGTCGATGTGGGAACTCTCGACCCCGTTCACCTTCAGCACCCAGCCGTGCGGATTGAGGTGGTCTTCCGTGAGTTCGCAGGTGCCCGTGTCGATCGGGTACACGCCGGCGACGGGACCCCCGTCGGCTGTCCGGGCAGCCCGACCGCCGCGCTGCCTGCCCATCGTCCGTCTTCCCTACTGCTCGCGCCGTCCGCTCGCGTCTGCTGCGAGAATCGTCTTCCCACGATACCGGGACGAGACACGGGTGACCTACCGTGGTGACGCGCACGAGAAGGGAAGACGATGGAACCTCAGGAAGTCGACTTCGCGCACACCGAAGGCGCTGCGAAGCGACGTCGCGAGAAGGCGATGGGACTCGCGCGGTATGTGTGGGATCGCGGAATCAGCGGTCAGGAACTCCTCGACCTCACCGACGGCACGCTGCGGAAACTCGCCCGGGCGGCCGGGTCGAACCCGCCGAGCACCATGGAGACGTGGCTGACCGTGGTCGAGTTGCTCGACCAGAAATCGGCGTGGGCGGAGCGCCACCCCGACCATCCCGCCGCCACCCCGGCGCACCGCGACGAGAAGATCATGTGGGTGAAGCCGCCGATCGTCCCCTGGACCTCCTGACCCGTGAGTACTTATCAACCGCCCGCGGTTAACAAGTACTCACGGGCGGAGCATGAGGATGCGGTCGTCGCCCTCCCCCGGATCGCCGCGCCCGTCACGGTTACTGGTGCTGAACCAGACGGCACCGTCCGGTGTCGCGACGACGGTACGCAGTCGCCCGTACTCTCCGTCGAACAGCGACTGCGGTTCGCCGAGCGCGCCGTCACCGGCCACGGGGATCCGCCACAGTCGTTCGCCGCGCAGCGCCGCGACCCACAGCGCGCCGTCCTGGAACGCGAGCCCGGACGGGGACGCCTCGCCGGTGGACCATTGGACCACCGGATCGACGAAGCCCGCCTCGCCCGACCGCCCCTCGACCTCCGGCCATCCGTAGTTGCCGCCGGGTTCGATGAGGTTCACCTCGTCCCAGGTGTTCGCCCCGAATTCGGTGGCCCACAACCGGTCGGCGTCGTCCCACGCGAGGCCCTGCACGTTGCGGTGCCCGAACGACCAGACCGGTGAACCGGGGGTGGGGTTGTCGGCCGGGATCGACCCGTCGGGGTTGATCCGCAGAATCTTGCCGCCGAGTGAGGACGGGTCCTGGGCGCGTGGCCGGTCACCGGCTTCACCGGTGGCGACGTACAGGTTGCCGTCCGGCCCGAATGCGATCCGGCCGCCGTCGTGGATCGATCCGGCGGGGATGCCCGTCAGGATCGGGGCCGGCTCGCCGAGGCTGCGGCCGTCGAACCGCAGGGCGACCACCCGATTGTCGTCGTCGGTGGTCAGGTACGCGTAAATCATCTGATCCGTTGCGTAGGCCGGTGAGACGGCCAGGCCCAGCAGTCCCGATTCGCCCCGCGCCGCCACACCGGGCACTTCGCCGATCACGGTCGTGTCGCCGTTCGCCTGCAGGTGCCGGATCGCGCCGCTGTCCCGTTCCGCGATCAGTGCCGTCCCGTCCGGCAGGAGCGCGATCCCCCACGGCACGTCGAGGTCGGCGGCGATCACCGTGGGCTCGCTGGCTGCCGGTGCGGCGACCGCGGTGGTCGTCGACGGCTGCGCGGAAGTCCCCTCGGACTGGCATGCCGCGCACGTAACGGCCACCAGCAACGCCGTGGCCGTGAAACGTCGCCGTCCCATGGGTGTCCTCCCGTCACGCGACCGCACCCTGTCCATCCTCCCCCAGGTGAATGGCAAAGTATCCTCGACCACGCATCGCCACTCACGTGAGGAGGTGACGGCGGGTGATCATTCCGCAGAAGATCGCGCAGGGGGTGGCGGACGGCACCGTCACGGTCGCCTTCCGCCGCTGGGCCGCTCCGCGGGTGCTCGAGGCTCGGAGTTCCACACCGTCTCGGGGATGGTCCGGATCAGCTCGATCACGACTCCGACAACCGGGGCTGACGCACAGCCTCGACGTCGGGTACCGGATCGCGCCGCCTACCTCGCGGCAACACCCGACGACCTCTGATCGGTCATTCGCCGCGCTTAGACTGTGCTCCATGGCCACTGCGGGCGATCTGAATCTGGAGCGGTACTTCGAACGGATCGGGTACGACGGCGACCGATCCGCGACGACGGCGACGCTGAACCAGCTTGCCGCACATCACGCCCGGTCGATCCCGTTCGAGAACCTCGACCCGTTCCTCGGCACACCGAACCGGCTCGACCTGCCGTCACTGCAACAGAAATTGGTCGAATCCCGAAGGGGCGGTTACTGCTTCGAGCAGAATCTCCTGCTGCGCGCTGTCCTGGTCGAGCTCGGATTCGACGTGATGCCGCTCGCCGCGCGGGTTCTGTGGGGATCTCCGATCGGTACGGTCACTCCGCGCTCGCACATGCTGTTGCTCGTCGACGTCGCCGGCGAGCGGCGGCTCATCGACGTCGGGTTCGGCGGCATGACGCTCAACACCACGCTGCGCCTCGAACTGGACACCGTGCAGGACACGCCGCTGGAACCGTTCCGGCTGGTCGACGTCGCGGGCGACTACGCGATGCAGGCACTCGTCGGTGACGAGTGGCGGACCATCTACCGGTTCGACCTCACCAGACAGTTCCCCGTCGACTACGAGGCCCCCAACTGGTACCTGTCGACCTGGCCCGGATCGCATTTCGTGACCGGACTCATGGCGGCGCGGGCCACCGAAGACCGCCGCTACGCCCTGGCCGGTACGCGACTGACGGTGCACCACCTCGGCGGGACGTCCGAGCGGCGCGACCTGGCGACCGTCGACGAACTGCGGGACAGTCTCGAAACCGATTTCCTCATCGACACGAGCGGACTGGCCACACTGGACGGGGCGTTCAGCCGGCTCCGGCACGCCTAGCCGCCCGGTAGCATGACGGCGTGTGCGAAACAGGTGGCTGCTGAGGTGGCCGAGCAGCCGGCGTCGGGGGAACGGTATTTCCTCGAGTCCCTGGACCGTGGTCTGACCGTTCTCGAATGCTTCGACGAGCAGCACCGGGAACGCACGCTGAGTGAGGTGGCGCAGGCTGTCGGAATCACCCGGTCCACGGCGCGCCGCATTCTGCTCACCCTGGTGGACAAGGGTTTTCTGCGTCTCGACGGACGCAGCTTCTCGCTCACACCCCGGGTGCTGCGGTTCGGCTTCTCGTACCTCGCCGCGCTGCGACTGCCGCAGGTCGCCGACCCGCACATCGAGGCTCTCGCGAAGGAACTGGGCGAGACCATCTCCGTCACCATCCTCGACGGTCCCGACGTGGTGTACGTGGCGCGGGTCCGCTCGCCCAGGATCATTCGCATCTCCATCACGGTGGGCATGCGGTTCCCCGCGTATGCGACGTCGACGGGACGGGTTCTGCTGGCCGGGCTTTCGGCCGACGCGCTCGACGACTACCTGAAGGCCACCGAATTCCAGTCCTTCACACCGCACACGATCTCCGACGTCGACCAATTGCGTGCCGCGGTCCGGAAGGTCGCCGCGGACGGCTGGTCGATGTCGGAGAACGAGCTCGAGATCGGCATCCGCGGCGCGGCCGTTCCCATCCGGGATAGGACGGGCGCCGTGGTCGCCGCCCTCAACTCCTCGCTGCAGGGCACGCAGTACACGCGGGACGACGTCGAGGTGTCGGTGGTGCCGAAACTCGTTGCGACCGCG
The DNA here is from genome assembly GCF_030058635.1 of Rhodococcus sp. IEGM 1305. Taxonomy (NCBI): domain Bacteria; kingdom Bacillati; phylum Actinomycetota; class Actinomycetes; order Mycobacteriales; family Nocardiaceae; genus Rhodococcus; species Rhodococcus sp. IEGM 1305. Next base: position 15,299 of record NZ_JASHKX010000043.1, on the reverse strand, counting down.
GAGCGGATCGGTTCCGACCTGTCCCTCGGCTGACCGCCATGTTCAGTGTGCGTTCTCGAGCTTCGCGGGTGTGGCGGCGTCCGAGGTGTCGGCACTGGCATCGGGCTGCAGTCGCCATGCGATCAGGGCGCTGACGATGCAGCCGCCGGCGAGGTACACGGCCACGAGGTGCCAGGACCCGCCGCTGGCGGTGACCAGGGCTGCCGCGATGAACGGGGTGAAGCCGCCACCGATCGCGCTGGCCACCTGGTAGCCGACGCCCGCGCCGCTGTAGCGGTACTCGGCGCCGAACATCTCGGTGAACAGCGGCTGCTGCACGCTGACGACCATGTCGTGCGAGATGTTGACGAGGAGCACGGCGAGGATGACGGTGCCGATCATCGACCCGTTCTCGAGGAAGATGAAGAACGGGAACGCGCACACCGCGCCGATCAGGGCGCCGAGGATGTAGACGCGTCGCCGGCCGTGCTTGTCGGACAGCCACGCGAACAGCGGGATGGTGCCGATACCCACGGCACCGACGAGCAGGCCGACGTTGAGCATGAAGTTGCGCTCCATCCCTAGTTCCTGGGTGGAGTAGCTCAACGCGAACGTGGTCACGATGTACATCGAGAACAGTTCGGCGAAACGCAGACCGATGATCTGGAGGAATGCCTTCGGGTGGTTGCGCAATGCCTCGACGAGCGGAATCCGCTTCTTGTCCTGCGCGGTCTGCTCCTCCTCTACCTTCTCCACCTTCTCGACGAATTCGGGGCTCTCCTGCACGCCGGCGCGGATCCACAGACCGATACCGACCAAGACGACGCTGGCGACGAACGGAACCCGCCACCCCCACTGGCTGAACGCGTCCTCGGTGGTCAGGTTGCTCATGAGCATGACGAATCCGGTGGCGAGGATGAGCCCCACCGAGTAGCCGACCTGCACTCCGCTGCTGTAGAACGCCTTCTTCTTCGGCGGCGCGCTCTCGACGGCCATCAACGCGGCCCCGCCCCACTCGCCGCCGACGGCGAAGCCCTGGATGGCGCGCAGGGTGACGAGCAGGACCGGTGCCCACCAGCCGATCGACCCGAACGACGGCAGCAGTCCGATCAGGGCGGTGCTCGTGCCCATGATCAGCACGGTGAGGATCAGCATCCGCTTGCGTCCGATGCGGTCGCCGTAGTGGCCGAACACGACGCCGCCGAGCGGCCGGAACAGGAATCCGACGCCGAACGTCGCGAACGCGGCGAGCGTCCCGATCGCCGGGCTGACGTTCGGGAAGAACTCCGAGTTGAAGACCAGTGCCGCGACCAACCCGTAGAGCAGGAAGTCGTACCAGTCGATGACCGCGCCGACGAAACTGCTCAGCGCTGCTCTTCGCGCCTGCTTCTCGGCTGCCGGGGTGAAGGCGTGATCGCTCATTCCGATGTCCCGTCTACGTTTGTGCCGGACAAACTCCGTTCGCATACCGAACGCATGTCCGCTGGTCGAATAATGTGACGGTAGCCATAGCGTTTCCGCGTTGTCAAGAAGACGCAGATACGTGGTACTGCCGTTTCGTCTATCTCACCGGCCCGAAATTCACCGAATCGGCGGTTCCAGAGCCCCCACCACTCGTACACACTTTTCCGAATCAGCGACGCACATCACACCCGGAGTAGCGCCGAAGGGATTTCTCCATGTCAGGAACCACCGATCCGCAGCTTCAGCACACACTGAAGAAGCGGCACCTCTCGATGATCGCTATCGCGGGGGTGATCGGCGCAGGCCTCTTCGTGGGCTCCGGGGTCGCGATCCGCGAGACGGGCCCCGGCGTACTCGTGGCCTACGCGCTCGCGGGCATCGTCGTCATCCTCGTGATGCGCATGCTCGGCGAAATGTCGACCGCCAACCCCGAGACAGGATCGTTCTCGGCGTACGCCGACCGCGCGATCGGCCGCTGGGCCGGCTTCAGCATCGGCTGGCTCTACGCGTGGTTCTGGATCATCGTCCTCGGCATCGAGGCGACGGCCGGTGCCGTCATCATGAACCGCTGGATCCCCGACGTCCCGCAGTGGAGTTGGGCACTGATCCTGATGGTGTTGCTCACGCTGACGAACATCGCGTCCGTGAAGTCGTTCGGCGAGTTCGAGTTCTGGTTCGCGTCGATCAAGGTCGCGGCCATCGTCATCTTCCTGGTACTCGGCGTCCTCGCAATCTGCGGAGCCCTGCCCGGCGTCGAAGCCCCCGGACTCACCAACCTCACCGGCCACGGCGGGTTCTTCCCCAACGGGGCAGGTGCCGTGTTCGCGGCGGTCCTCGTCGTCGTGTTCTCGTTCTTCGGCGCCGAGATCGCCACCATCGCCGCCGGTGAATCCGCCAACCCCGTGGCGGCAGTGCGCAACGCCGTGCGTTCCGTCGTGTGGCGCATCCTCATCTTCTACATCGGCTCCATCGCCGTCGTCGTGACGCTGCTCCCGTGGGACGACGCCTCCGTCGCGCTGAGCCCGTACGTCGCCGTCATGGACTCGTTCGGCATCCCGGCGGCGGGCAACATCATGGACGTCGTCGTGCTCACGTCCGTGCTGTCCTGCCTGAACTCCGGCCTGTACACGGCGAGCCGCATGATCTTCTCGCTCTCCCGCCGCGGCGACGCGCCGGCCTCGTTGTCGAAGATCGGATCGTCGGGCGTTCCCCGCCAGGCCGTCCTCGTCTCAACGGTCGTGGGATTCCTGACCGTGGGCCTCAACTACCTGTACCCGGACACCGTGTTCCTGTTCCTCGTCAACTCCTCGGGCGCGATCGCCCTGTTCGTGTGGCTGGCGATCTCGGTGTCGCAGCTGCGCATGCGGCGCAGCCTCGAGGCGGAGGGCAAGGATCTGTCGCTGAAGATGTGGCTGTTCCCGTACCTGACGTGGTGCACCATCGCCGCCATCATCGCGCTCTGCGTCGGCATGCTCGTGCTGCCCGAGACCAGGAGCCAGATGTACGTCTCGATGGGACTCGCCGTGGTCGTGGTCGGAATCGGGATCTACCGCCAGCGCACGCGCGGGACCACCGACGAGACGCCGGATCCCTCGACCTCCGGCGAAGCGGTCGACGCCCTCCGCCCCTGAGCTCGAATCGGCCGGGCTGTTCGCATACCGAACAGTAGTGCGCTCTCGGAACTCGGCGTACAGTCCCGCCGAGGAAAGGCCGGACCCACCGGCCCGAGGAAGGACCGAAGCTCATGAGGTGGGCGATTCTGGGCGCGAGCAACATCGCCGCCACACGCGTGCTCCCCGCGTTGCGCGAGTGCGGGCAGACCGCGGCAGTCGTGCTCAGCGGCGACGCGGCGCGCGCGGAGGACTACCGGCAGGCCAATGACATCGAGTCCGCCACCGGTGACCTGCGCGACGCGGTCGGCGGGGACGTCCAGGCCGCCTACATCTCCTCGACCAACGACAAGCACTTCGACCACGCCATGGCCGCGATCGACGCCGGTCTGCACGTGCTGTGCGAGAAGCCGCTCTCCTTCGACGTCACTCAGGCGCAGAAGATGGTCGACGCGGCCGCGGCCGCGGGGGTGGTCTTCGCGACGAACCATCATCTCCGCACCCATCCCGTTCACCGCGCGGCGCGAAAGTTGCTGGCGGAGGGTGCGATCGGCGACCTCCTGTCGGTGCGCGTCAGCAACGCCATTCTGCTGCGCCAGGCCCTGCGTGGGTGGCGCCTCGACGGCGTCGGCGGCGGGGTCGTCCTCGACCTCGCGGTGCACGACATCGACACGCTCCGCTTCGTCACCGGAATGGAACCCACCACGGTGACGGCGGTCGGCGTCCGCCAGGGACTCAGCGAGGGTCCGGCGGACGCCGTGATGACCAGCGGCGTGCTCGGCACGTCCACCCTGTTCTCGCTCCACGACGCGTACACGGTCCCGCGCGCCGTCACCGGATTCGAGATCCACGGAACGTCCGGCACTCTCGTCGCAGGCGATTGCATGCGCCCCGATCCCACCGGAACGCTGCGGATCGTCGCGGACGGCCAGGACACGACCGTCCCGCTCGAAACCGTCGACAACCTGTACGCACCAGGGATCCGGGCGTTCGTCGACGCCGTCCGCGGGGACGGTGAACCGGTGGCGACCGGACACGACGGACTGCGTTCGGTGACCGCCGCACTGGCCGTCCTGCAGTCGATCGACGCGGGCCGGGCGGTGCGCCTCTGAGGAGAGGCCGCTACATGATCAGCCCGCTGGGGCGACGCCGCAGCGGTGACTGTTCCTGCACGGGCATCGAATTCGGCGGCACGGGGTAGGGTGCACCGGCGTTGAGCGTCCCCGCGGCCACGTTCGGCCCGCACTGCGCGATCGCCGCCTGCAGGCGTGGCCCGGGGTCGGTCATCGCGGGAACGCCGGCGTTCGGCGCCGACGAGAAGTCGAACGCCGACGTCATGTCGCCGACGGCGCCGCGGCGCCACTCGGTGAGATTGGGGACGGGCACGCCGAAGCGCTTCTCCAGCAACCGGAGCTGCGACGTGTGGTCGAACGTGTCGGACGCGACGAGGCCGCCGCGACTGTACGGCGAGACGATCAGCGACGGCACCCGGAAACCGAGACCGATCGGACCCGGATTGTTCTCGCTCTCCGACACCGTGTTCAGCGGAACCGTCAGATATTCACCCGGGGTTCCCGGCGGCGGTGTGGGCGGGGTGACGTGGTCGAAGAAGCCGCCGTTCTCGTCGTAACTGATGATCAGCGCCGTCTTCTCCCAGATCGCCGGGTTCGACGTGAGGATGTCGAGTACCTCGACGATCCCAACCGCGCCCGCGGCCGGGGGCAGCGCCGGATGCTCGCACGTGAAGACGTTGGGCACGATCCAGGACACCGCGGGCAGCGTGCCGTTCGCGACGTCGGCCCGGAAGTCGTTCGGGTACGTCGGATCGAGACCGCGGCGAGCGAGTTCCGAATTCGGGTCGCTGTACTGCGTGAAGCAGCCGAGCATCCCGTCGAGCGCGACACTCGACACGGGGCCGAGGTCCTTGTTGGCGTACACCTTCCAGCTGACGCCGGCCTCCTGCAGGTTCTCCGGATAGGTGCGCCAGGAGTAGGCGAACTTGGGGATCACCGTCGGCGTCTCGACCAGCGGCCCGCCGGCCAGCCCGTCCGGGTCGATCGTGCCCGTCATCCAGTACAGCCGGTTCGGGTCCGTCGGTCCGAGTACCGAGCAGAAGTAGTGGTCGCAGATGGTGAAGGCGTCGGCGAGGTCGTAGTGCACCGGGATGTCGGCGCGCGTGTAGTAGCCCATCGTCGCGGGACCGTTCAGCGGCCCCTCGTGCGCGATGTGCACCGGCATCCACCGGTCCATCGCGCCGCCGTTCCACGCGTCGTGCTGCGGACCCCACGAATGGGTGGGGTCGTTGATGCATTCGCCGTCGAGGTGCGTGCCCTGCGTGGTGTCGAGCCGGAACGGGTTGAGAAACCCGGTCGGGGTCGGACCGGCACCCGGCGTCCAGCCGTACTGCTGCCACGCCGGTGACGGGTCGTCGAAGCCGCGCACCCCCGACAGCGTGCCGTAGTAGTGGTCGAACGAGCGGTTCTCCTGCATGAGGTAGACGAAGTGCTCGATGTCGTTCAACGACCCGCTACCGCCCGGGTCCTGCGCGTAGGCGCGGTCGATCACCGGGCCCGCCCACGAACTGAGGAAGGCGGCGCCACCGGCCGCAGCGGCGGAGGCGAGGAACTTGCGTCGTGAGATGTCCGATGCCGGGGTCACGGATCGTGACGGTAGTCGCTGCGGACGCTGCCCGCCCGGCGAATGCGCAGGTTGCTCTACTGCGGGCCGACGGGCACGTCACCTTCCAGTGTGATGCGGTGCATGACGCGGTGCTGGGTGCCGTAGTCGCGGTTGGCGTAGTGCGCGGTGCTGCGGTTGTCCCACAGGACGAGGTCGCCGAGGCGCCAGCGGTGCCGCACGGTGTGCTCGGGTTTGGTCAGGTGTGCGTAGAGGAAGTCGAGGATTCCCCGGCTCTCCGCCTCGGACACTCCGGCGATGTGGGACGTGAAGCCCGGGTTCACGAAGATGCCCTTGCGTCCCGTCTCCGGGTGCACCCGCACGACGGGATGCTCGACGGGCACGAGCGCGGTGACTTCCTCACCGTCCCAGACGTTTCCCTTGCCGCCACGCTTCTGCGCGAGGTAGTACCCGAATTCGCGGTTGCCGTCGTGCACCGCGGTCAGCTGATCGATCATCTGCCGGACCGGCAGCGACAGCGACTCGTACGCGAGTTGGCTGTCGGCCCAGTTGGTGTCGCCGCCGTGCGGCGGGAGGACGACGGGACGGAGGATCGACCCCAGTGGCGGTCGCTTCATGAACGTCACGTCCGTGTGCCACACGTCGGCGAAACCGTTGTCCTGGCTGTCGAGCGCGTACACCTCCTGCGCGACGTCGCCGCTGTCGTGGACGGGGTGCCCCGCGGTGAGCCGGCCGAGACGGCGACCGAACTCGATGTGGCTCGCGTCGCCGAGTGACTGACCGCGCAGGACCAGCACCTTGTGTTCGGTCAAGGCCGAGCGGATCGCGGCCACCTCGTCGTCGGTGGCGGACGCGACGTCCAGGCCGATGATCTCGGCACCGAAGTGGGGGCCGAACTTGTCGAGCGTCAGCGACGGTGTTCTGGTTTCGAATGCAGTGCTCATGATGTCTTTCCGCGAAGGTGATGGTGCCTGGAGACGGGCGTACCGGCCCGGACCTGCGAACGCGGAGAATGCGTGAGGAATGACCGGATGCCGGAGGCTACCGAGGAGTGGACAGCACGCGGTACGCGCGCCGGACCATCAGCAACAACAGATGTTGGCGCACGTACGGCACAGGTCGACGGTGAGGCGTCGCACCAGGTGAGTCGTATGCACGACGCAATTCCTACCGGATGGGAGGGAAATGAGCAAGCTCGGGGCAATCGGCGGCGATCAGCTCCAGCGCGCCTGGCCGCCGTCGAGCGGGATGGTGGCACCGGACAGGTACCCGGCGTCGGGGCCGACGAGGAAGACGACGGCACGTCCGATGTCCTGCTCGCAATCACCGATCCGGCCGAGCGGGATCGACTTCACGAACTCGGCGGCCTCCTCGGGATTGTTCTCCGTCCACCATTTCAGGCCCGGGGACAGTGCGTGCGGCGCAATCGCGTTGACGCGGATTCCGTCGGGTCCCCATTCGCTGGCCGCGGTCCGGGTGAGCGAGCGCATCGCCTCCTTGGTGGCCGCGTAGAGCCCGTAGCCGCTGGTGTCCCACCGCACCGCCGAGGAGGTGACGAGGTTGATGATCGAGCCGCCGCCACGCGCCTTGAGGTGCGGGTAGCACAGCTGCATGAGGAACAGGGTGGCCACTGGGCCGACGGCCATGGCGCGGTCGAGAAGTTTCGGAGTGATGTCGAGGAGCGGTCCGAGTGCGCTCGCGTTGGCGTTGTTGACGAGGATGTCGATGCCACCGAACGCATCCACGACGCGGTCGACCATCGGGCCGAGCTGATCGCGTTTGCTGACGTCGCAGACGATCGGCTCGGCGACGCCGCCGAAGTCGGCGATGGCGGCGCACGTGTCGACGAGTTTCGACTCCGTTCGCCCGACCACCGCGATTCGGGCACCCTCCTTGGCCAGCGCGAACGCCATGCCGGCGCCGACGCCCTGACCGGCGCCGGTGATCAGTGCGACCTTGCCGTCCAGTGTCCCCATCACGAGTCTCCTTTGCCGGGTTCCGTGTCGGCTGCCCACCGGTTGGACGTCAGCCGGAAGCTGGGAATGTCGGCCAGCGACATCACCGCCTCGTAGGTCCGCTCGTATCCGGTGTGGGCGATCCGCCATCGGCCGTCGGGTCCGCGGACGTAGCGGTCGGAGTAGAACGCCGCCCCGCGCAGCACCATGTCGTGTTCCGGGATCAGCACGGTGTCCGACAGATACCAGCGTCCGGTCGCCGTGTCGCCGTCGACGTCGATCTCCGGGTGACCGCAGTGGTGTTCGGTGATGGTCTGCGGCCCCAGATTCGACTTCATGAATTCGACGAGCGCGTCGCGCGACTCGAACGCGAGATGCTCACCATAGTTCGCCGTTGCGTCGGGAAGGAGCGTGTCGGCGAACTCGTCCCAGCATTTCGTGTCCAGGGCCCGCAGATACGCGTACTTGAGCCTGCTGATCGCGGCGACGGCCTCGAGATCCACGGAATTCACCCTTCGTCCGCCCCCAAAACTGACACCTGTTCTACCACGGATCGTCAGGTGGGGGGCGGACTCGGGGATTACCGGCCGACGCTGCCCACATCGGTCATCGGCTGACGCTGCCCGCGTCGACCGGCAGGGCGACGGACGTGATGTACCGCGCCTCGTCCGAGGCCAGGAACAGCGCGGCGTTGGCCACGTCGACCGGCTCGATCCACGGAATCGACAGCATGTTCATCGTCACGGCCGCCGCCGCGAACTCTTCGCGGGTGGGGTGCTCGAGGTCGGGCCGGAACGCCCGCCGCACCATGTCGTTCTGGATCATGTCCGTGTCCACGTTCGTGGGATGCACGCTGTTCACCCGCACCCGGTGCGGCGCGAGCTCCTTGGCCAGCGACCGCATCAGACCCACCACCCCGTGCTTGGCCGCGGTGTAGTGGGCGACGCCGACGAGCCCGCGCAGCCCCGCGATGGAACTCGTCAGGATCATCGCCCCGCCGCCCCGCTCGATCAGGTGCGGCGCCGCCGCCTTGCACGTCTGCCACACCCCCGTCAGATTGACGTCGAGCATCGTCTGCCACGTCTCGGCGTCGAGGTCCAGCGCGGCACCCGAGGACGTGATGCCTGCCGTGGCACACACGAAGTCCAGCCCGCCCAGCTCGCCGGCCGCCGCGGTGACCGCCTCGGCGAGCACCGCGCCGTCACGCACGTCCACCTGCGCAGTCACGATCCGGCGGCCGGTGTCCCGGACCAGTTTCGTGGTCTCCTCGAGATCCTCCGGACTCGCCGGTGGCGTCACCACCGTGCCGACCGGGCCACACAGGTCGACGGCCACGACGTCCGCGCCCTCCTGTGCGAACCGCAACGCCTGCGCCCGGCCGATCCCGCGTGCGGCACCGGTGACCAGGACGACTCTTCCGTTCACTCGACCTGTCATCTCTACACCTTCTGGGTCAGTCCGGCGTCGACCACGAGTTGTGTGCCGGTGATGTATCGCGATTCGTCCGAGGCCAGGAACAGCAGCGCATTGCTGACGTCCCGCGAGTCCAGCCACGGGACGGGCAGCATGTGGTTCGCCGCGAGGACGGGGACGACGTCGTCCCGGGTCGGATTCTCGAGGTCCGGCCGCAGCCGTGCCATCGTCTCCGGGTTCAGGGTCATACGGGTACCGACGGCGCCGGGGTGCAGCACGTTCACCCGGATGAACTGCGGTCCGAGTTCGTTGGCGAGGGTCCGGGCCAACCCGACCACGGCGGTCTTGGACGCCGAATAGTGGGCGGCCCCGGCCACCGCCTTGATACCGGCGGTCGAACTGACGATCACGACGGAACCGCCGCCGTCCCGCATCGCCGGGACCGCGGCCTTCGCCGTGTTCCACACGCCGGTGAGGTTGACGTCGAGCGATCGGTGCCAGACCGCGTCGTCGATCGTCCACGCCGGGCCGGGGTTGTCGCAGACACCCGCGTTCGCGACGACGACGTCGAGGGGTCCCAGTTCCGCGACTCCGGCGTCGACGGCTGCCCGCAACGCCGACGGGTCACGCACATCGGCGTGGGCGACGACCGCGCGCCGGCCGAGTTCGCCGACCAGCCTTCCGGTTTCGGCGAGATCCGCTTCGGCCGACGGCAGATCGACGACGACGACGTCGGCGCCCTCCTCCGCGAGCCGGACCGCGTGACTGCGTCCCATGCCGTTCCCGGCACCGGTGATGAAGGCGACCTTGCCTGCCATCCGTGACATCGGTTGTCCTCTCTAGTCCAGGCGGCCGGGAGTCGGGTAGCTGCGCAGGGAGAGCCCCACCCGCCCGTCCTCCACCGCATCGTCGATCGATCCGCGCAGCGCGCCGCAGGTGGGGACGAACATCGAGTGCTCTCCCTCCTGCGCACGCCGTGCGAACTCCGGGCAGGTCTGCTCGGCGTCGCCCAGCCACTGCACGCTCGTGTGCGCCTCGCTGTATTTCTCCACGAGCACCGCGTTACCGCAGCGCCGGCATTCGACCGGAAGCACTCAGCTCACCGCCCCGGCTGCGTGCCGGGCGCCGACCCAGCCGAACACCATCGCGGGACCGATCGTCGCGCCCGCACCGGCGTAGTCGTTGCCCATCACGGACGCCGACGTGTTGCCGGTGGCGTAGAGCCCGGGGATCGGTTCGCCGCTGCTGCGGCACACCTGGCTGTGCTCGTTGCACACGAGCCCGCCCTTGGTGCCGAGGTCACCTGCTTCCATCCGCACCGCGTAATACGGGGCCTTCTCCACCTCGTCCATGGTCGGGTTGGGCAGTCGCGGGTCGCCGTAGTACCGGTCGTAGGCGCTGTCGCCGCGACCGAAGTCGGCGTCGACCCCCGCGCGGGCGAAACCGTTGAACCGGGCGATCTCCGCGGACAGCGACTCCGCGGGAACGCCCATCTTCTGCGCGAGTTCGCCGACGGTTGCGGCGCGTTGCATCAGCCCCGTCTCGAACCATTCCGCAGGGAACTTCTGCCCGGGCATCACCCCACCGAACTGGTAGCGGCTCTTGGCCTTCGAGTCGAACACGAACCACACCGGGTCGTGACCGCCGGCGATCTGGTCGTGGACGAACGACACGTACGGGGACGCCTCGTTGGTGAACCTCTTGCCGTTCTGGTCGACGATCAGCGACGGCGGGATCGACCGCTCCGACACCAGGACGTGCATGATGCCGTCCGGCCGCCGGAACGACGGCATCCACCACGCGTCGTCCATCAGATCGACGGCGGCGCCGACCTGCTCCCCCGCGACGATTCCGTCTCCGGTGTTGTCGGGTGAACCGGCGCTGTAGTTGTCCTTGCCGCCTTCCCGGAGGTACTGCTTCCGCATCTCCTCGCTCTGCTCGAATCCGCCGGTGGCCATCATGACGCCGCGGCGGGCGCGGATGCGCAGTTCCTGTCCCCCGGACTCGACGACCGCGCCCGTGACAGCTCCTGACTCGTCCGTGACCAGCCCCTTCAGTGGGGAGTTCAGCCACAGCGGAACCCCCGCCTCCTGGAGCGTGAGCCGCAGACGCCCGACGAGGGCCTGCCCCAGGGTCTCCATCCGCCTGCGCCGCAGCAACGCCACGACCGAACGCCAGCCGACGCCCAGCGCTGTCCTGCGCCCGGCCCAGGTGCGGAAGACCATGTTGAGGTGACGGAACTCGGTGGACGTCATGTACAGCCCACCCGGCATCGCGAGGGAGTTCGGCCGCTGCAGGTCGCCGTCGGCGCCGAGCAGGTTCATGTCGAACGGCAACGGTTCGACCGTCCGCCCCTTCGGGCGTCCGCCCACGTTCTCGGGGTGGTAGTCGGAATAGTCCTCGCACCAGGAGAACCGGAGGTGCGGGCAGTTCTGCTCGAAGAACCGCATCATGGCCGGCCCCTGCTCGATGTACGCGTCGAGGCGCTCGGCCGGCACGCTGTCGCCGACGATCGACTCCAGGTACTTCCGGACGTCGCCGGGGTCGTCGGCGCGGCCTTCACGGACGAGGATCGGCGAGTTGGGAATCCACAGGGCGCCGCCCGACAGTGCCGTCGAACCGCCGTACACCCCGGACTTTTCGACGACGAGGGTGTCGAGCCCTCGCTCGGCCCCGGCGAGGGCAGCGGTCATGCCACCCGCACCGCTGCCGATCACCAGGAGATCTACCTCCCGGTCCCAGTTCTGCTCGTCTACGCTCATCGTGCACACCTTCCGAAGTGGTCTCGATCACACTCTGCCGGTGTCAATTGCTGTTTCCCACAGCCTTTCCCGCGGAGCGGGAGACAGCGCGGCTAGGTGGCCGCGGTGAAGATGCCGAGCCCGCCGCGGTACACCAGGAGCGGCGGCGCATCCCTGAGCACGTCCAGACCGGTGACGCGCGCGACGACGATGGTGTGGTCACCGGCGTCGTGCTCGAATTCGACGGTGGCCTGCACCCGGGCCAGCACACCGTCGAGCGCAGGGGCACCGTTGCGGGCGTGCGACCATCCGACGTCGGCGAACTTGTCGGCGCCGCTGGTCGCGAACGTCCCGCACACGTCGCGTTGGTCGTGGGCGAGGACGTTGACGCAGATGTGTTCGCTCGCCCGCAGCCGCGGCCAGCTGGTCGACGTCCGTGCGGGGCTGAACGACACGTACGGCGGGTCCAGCGACAGCGACACGAACGACTGGCACGTGAAGCCGTGCGGGCTCTCGCCGTCGTGTGCGGTGATCACCGTGACGCCGGTGCAAAAATGCCCGAGCACCGACTTGAGCTCGGCGGGGTCGATGCGTCGTGCCGTCGGCGGCACGGGTTCTTCGGTTCGGGTCATCGTGTCTCCTCGGATCGACGGGTTGCGTTCAGCCTGGCCGCGGCGCCTGCACGCGGGGAATGCCCCGTCCCGCCCAGCGGCAGGGTTTCGCGTGTCCGGCAGTCGGCGCACGGTTGATAGGCTCGGGAAATGCCATCGTCCGACCCCACACAGAGCTCCGGGTTCGCCGGCCTCCGATCGACGAGCTGGCCGGTACTCGGCATCCTGTCGTTCGGCGAGGAACTGTCCGGCTACGACCTGAAGAAGTGGGCGTCGTACAGTGTGCGTTTCTTCTACTGGAGCCCGTCCTTCAGCCAGGTGTATTCGGAGCTGAAGAAGCTGGAAGACCTGGGATACGTGACGTCCCGGACCGTCGTGGACGACGAGGCACGGGTGAAACCCAAGCGCCTGTACAAGATCACGGACGCGGGCATGGCCGTCATGCGCAGCTGGGCGCGGGAGGCGCCGATCGATCCGCCCGTCCTCAAGCACGGCGTGATGCTGCGCATGTGGCTCGGTCACCTCACCGAGCCGGAGCAGCTCAAAGATGCCCTGAAGGAGCACATTTCGTACGTGGAGGGGATGAGCAGGCAGGCCGCGCTCGACGCCCGCGATTCCGACGTCGAACCGACGTGGGCGTTCGCGCACATGGTCAACAAGTGGTCCGAGCGGTACTACGCCGCCGAGAGCGAGCTCGCGAAGCAGATGCTCGCCGACATCGACGAGGCCGTCGAGCGGATGCACGGTGAAGGGACGCCGGAACATCCCGGTGTGCCGAAACCGACCGCATCGCATTCGATCCGGCGCTCCCGCGAGGCGCAGAAGGAGTACCAGGCCGCGATGAAGGCGGCACGGGACGCGGACGACGAGACGGAGCGCGAAGACTAGTCGGACGGAGTCCGCACCGGTTCGGCCACCAGATTCCGGAGCCGAGGCCACAGTTCCCGCCGCGCGGTCTGCGCCGCGGCCATCGCGTCGATCGTCAAGAATCCGTGGAACATTCCCTCGACCCGCCGGCACTGCACGGGAACACCGGCGTCGGCGAGCGCCGCGGCGTACTTCTCCCCCTCGTACCGGAGGGGATCACGTTCGGCGGTGATCACGATCGCGGGCGGAAGCCCGCCGAGGTCCTCGGCCCGGACCGGGGCGGCGTAGGCGGGTACGGTCTCGCGGTGGGTCGGCAGGTACTGATCCCAATACCATTGCATCGCAGAGCGGGTGAGGAAATGACCCTCCGCGAACAGCTCGTAGGACTCGGTGTCGAAGACCGGTTCGATGACGGGGTAGATCAGCAGCTGCCCGGTGACGGCGGGGGCCTCCCGGTCCCGGGCCATCAGCGCCGCGACCGCCGCGAGATTGCCCCCACTGCTGTCGCCGGCGACGAGAAGACGATCCGGATCTCCGCCGAACTCGCGGGCGTGCCGCGCGACCCAGCACGTCGCGGCGTAGGCGTCGTCCGCTGCGGCGGGCCACTGCGATTCCGGGGCGAGTCGATAGTCGACGGAGACGACGACGGCGCCGATCCCGTTGCACATCGCGCGACAGAAGCCGTCGTGGCTGTCGAGGTCGCAGATCACGAACCCGCCGCCGTGAAAGAAGACGACGACGGGCAGGGATTCCGCGGGATGCCCTGCCGGCGAATAGATCCGCACGGCAATCGGTCCGGCCCCGCCGGGGATCTCCCGGTCGCGCACACTACCGACCGGCTCGGGGTCGGCGACGGCCTTGCGTCCCGCCCTCGTCGCCGCCCGCGCCTGGGCGCCCGTCATGGTCTCCACCCGGGGGAAGTTCTCGTTCAGTCCCCGGAGGATGGTCTCGGCCTGCTCGTCGAGCGGCATTCGTGCTCCTTCGTCCCGCCTCAGGCGGAGTATCGGTCGGCGCGGCCGGCGGCCGGCGTCGCGGTCGCCATGTAGTTGCGCCAGGTGCCCTTGGCGGACATGCGGATCGGCGCGGTCAGGCGGTGATCGAGCTTGATCTGGCTGCTCGGACCGCACACGGAGATGGCCGCGACCACGTTGTCGTCGGCGCCCACCGGCACGGCGACGCAGCTGACGCCGACGAGATCCTCTTCCCGGTCGTACGCCGCTCCGCGTTCGCGGGTCTTCTGCAACTCGGCACGGAACGCCGCGGGCGAGTCGATGCTGAATCGTGTGCTGCGGGGCAGACCCGCTTCGACGACGCGGTCGACCACGGACTCGGGCGAGTGGGCCAGCAGCACCTTGCCGACGCTCGTACAGTGCGCGGGCTGGCGGCCGCCGACGCGGGACGGCAACCCGACGCCGAACCGTCCGGCGATCTTCTCCAGGTAGACGACGTCGATCCCCTCGAGCACCGCGAGGTGCACGGCGTGCCCGGTGAGCCGGTGGAGTTCGTGCAGGAACGGCAGGGCGGCCCGGTGCAGACGGTCCTGGTGCACGGCCAGCGACCCGAGTTCGAACAGCCGCATGCCGAGTTCGTAGTCCCGGCCTTCCCGGCGGAGCCACCGCAGCTGGACGAGACGTTCGAGCATCCGGTGTGCGGAGGAGCGCGGAAGCCCCGTGCGGCGCACGATCTGCGCGAGCGTGAGCCTGCCCGGGCCGTCGAAGGCGTCGAGGAGAAGGGCGGCGCGATCGAGGCCGGCGGTGGGGGTGGGGCTGAGTGTCGTCGTCATGGGGACCTCCGTAGCGGCGCTGCTCGGTGCGGCGACGCGGTGTGTGACTGGCGACACTTACTATAAATAGGCATATACCTATTTGCAATAGTGCTGGCTGAACGGCCCCGAACAGCCCCGAACAGCCCACAGGCCCGGTGCACGCATCGAGTGGATACGCACACCGGGCCCGGACACCCCTTACATCGCCGCCAGCGGCTCGCTTCCGGACCAGTCGTGGCCCCAGTAGCTGTCCGCGG
>NZ_JASHKX010000042.1:0-54362 GCF_030058635.1 Rhodococcus sp. IEGM 1305 | reverse complement strand
GAACCGAACTCGGCGCCACCGGTCGAGAACTGGATGATGCCGTCACTGCCGGCGTCCGCGAAGCCCTTGATGGCGGCGTTGATGGTTTCGGAAGAAGTGCAGTTGATGGCGGGGAAGGCAAAGGAGTGCTCCTTGGCCCGACCAAGCATCTCGGCGTAGACCTCGGGAGTCGCGATTGGCACGGCGGCAGTCCTCCATTAAGAGTCGATTTCGGCGCGCGCGATCAGCGCAGCGCGCGATGTGGTCCTAGCAGTATGGCAATACCGGTAGCGTACGTCTCCCGGTGGCTGTCGCGGCACCCCGTTTCGGCAGGTCCACGACCCGGCCGAAACTCCATGACCTGCAGTATTCCGTCAGTCGGGGAATACGCCGGTACGCTGAGGGCCGTGATTGTGCAGGCAGCATCGGATTCCGTGACCAACCTCGCGTTGTTGCCGGGATTCCTCGACCCGGTGAACCTCCTCAACTCCTTCGGCACGTGGGTGCTCGTCGGACTTCTCCTGGTCGTCTTCATCGAGTCGGGATTGCTGTTCCCCCTGCTCCCCGGCGACTCGCTTCTCTTCACCGCGGGACTCATCGCGGCGTCGAAAGGGGAGATCGAACCGTTCGCCCCCATCTGGGCGCTACTAGTTCTGATCCCCATCGCCGCGATCCTCGGCGACCAGGTGGGCTTCTTCATCGGCAGCAAGGGCGGCACCGCCCTGTTCAAGCACGACGACGCGCGGTTCTTCAAGAAGAAGTACATCGACGAGTCGCACGCCTTCTTCGAGAAGCACGGCCCGATCACCATCATCCTGGCCCGCTTCGTTCCGATCGTGCGCACGTTCGCGCCGGTCGTCGCGGGTGCGTCACGGATGAAGTACTCGCTGTTCCTGACGTACAACATCGTGGGCGGCATCCTGTGGGGCGCCGGCGTCACGCTGCTCGGCTATTTCTTGGGGCAGATCGAGTTCATCCGCGACAACGTCGACATCATCTTCCTGCTGATCGTCTTCGTGTCCGTCCTGCCGATCATCCTCGAGGTGGGCAAGCGCGTCGTGAAGTCGCGGCAGAGCGCGGGCGCAACGACCGAGGACGCACAGCCGGTCACCACACCCACCGATCCGACCTCCTGAAACCGATCGAGTAGCGCACTGACGATGGTCACCACGGCAGCAGGCACCTTCGGGCCTCTCGTCTCGGCCGGCCCAGCGCTGGTCTGGATCGTCGTCCTCGCGTTCGTGTTCATCGAGTGCGCGGTGATCCTGGGCTTGTTCCTGCCCGGCGACTCGATGCTGATCACCGCCGGAATCGTGTTGGCCAACCATGCGTCGGGCGCCGGCCACGTGTGGGCGTTGTCGGTCGGCGCGATGATCGCCGCGATCTGCGGAAATCAGGTGGGTTATGTCATCGGTCACCGCACCGGCAACCGCATCCTGGCCCGCAAGGGCGGGAAGTACCTCAACTACACCAACCTGCACAAGGTCAACGTCCTGCTGGAGAAGCACGGCTTCTGGGCGGTCCTCATCGCCCGCTGGATTCCGTGGGTCCGCACCCTGTGCCCGCTGGTCGCCGGTGCGGCCAAGATGAACCACACCAAGTACACGATCGCCAGCACCATCGGCGCCATCTTTTGGGCACCCGTCCTGCTGCTCATCGGCTTCTACTTCGGCTCTTTCCTGGACCGGGTGTCGTGGCTGATGCCGGCCGTGCTCGCCGGGATGGTCGCGCTGCTGGTGATCGGCACCGTGCTCGGGGTGTGGCACTACCGGCAGGAGATGGCGCGGCCGCCCGAAGAAGTGGCCGTCGAAGAAGTTCTGGACTAGTGCCGATGCACCGCGTCCCACGCGGGCAGCGGGTCGTCGAACCGAACCCGGGCCGCCGGCCCTGACGCCAGTTCGTCGTCGGTGAGCAGCGCCGGGTCCAGGATGTGCCGCGGGCCGTCGGGGTCGAGGCGGACACCGATGAACACGATCTCCTGCCCCGGTGTCTCGTGCGCGGACGCCCACAGCTGGGCCGGCTCGATCACGAGGTTCGGACCGGCCCGCGACCAGACGGCGGCGAGGTCCGGGCGGCTCGCGGCCCAGCCGGGCAGCTCGGCCGCGACCTCCGAGTTGTACAGGCCGGTCCCGAGAACCTCACCGGGATCCACGACGCCGCGCGTGTTGCGCAGCAGTGTCGCGGTGGGGTTGAGCCTGCGCACGGTGGCCTCGCTCACCGAGGAACGTCGACGCATCCACCACCGTCACCATCGTGTCGAGGGCGGCCACCGAACCGAGACTGAACCTGTCCTCGAACTCCCAGTCGAACGTGGCGGCGACGGGCATCGGTTCGGAGATGCCGGTCGATTCGATGACGAGATGGTCGAACCGGCCCTCCTTCGCCAGCCGCGCGACGGCCTCGACGAGGTCTTCCCGCAGGGTGCAGCAGATGCAGCCGTTGGTGAGCTCGACGAGTTTCTCCTGCGTCCGGTCCATCCGCAGCCGCGGGCTCCCGATGTCACACCCGTCCACTCGAACGGATACGGATGCGACACCGGGCGCGAGCGGACGCCGGCGGCCGCGCCTACAGCGCGACGGCGCCGGACGCGTCGGCGTACTGGCTCTCGGGGCGGGGCAGACCGAAGTGGTCGCGCAGTGTGGCGCCCGAGTACTCGGTGCGGAAGAGCCCGCGCTCCTGCAGGATCGGGACCACCTTCTCCGCGAACACCTCGAGACCGCCGGGGTAGTACGGCGGCATGACGTTGAAACCGTCCGCCGCGCCCTGCGTGAACCATTCCTCGATGGTGTCGGCCACCTGCACCGGCGTCCCGACGACCACCCGGTGCCCGCGCGCACCGGCGAGACGGTGCAGCAATCCGCGCAGGGTCGGACTCTCCCGCTCGACGATCCCGGCGATCACCTGCAGGCGACTCTGCTGGTTGTCCGTGACGTCGCCGGCGTCCCCGAACAGTCCGGCGGGCACGGGGGCGTCGAGTTCGAGGTGGCGCACGCTCGAACCCGTGAGGCCCTCGAGCTGGGCGAGCCCGTACTCGGGCGACGTGAGTTCGTTGAACTCCCGCTCCAGGTCGCGGGCCTCGGCCTCGGTGTCGCCGAGGAACGGGCTGATGCCGGGCAGGATCTTCACGTGATCGGGGTTGCGACCGTACTGCGTCGCGCGCTGCTTGACGTCCGCGTAGAACGCCTGCCCGTCGGACAGCCGCTGGTGCGCGGTGAAGATGGCCTCGGCGTACTGGCCCGCGAATGCGCGGCCCTCGTTGGACGCACCCGCCTGCACCAGCACGGGGTGTCCCTGCGGGGAGCGTGGCGCGTTGAACGGTCCCCGCACCCGCAGGTGGCGCCCCACGTAGTTGATCTCGTGGATCTTCGCCGGGTCCGCGTAGATGCCTGCGGCCTTGTCGATCAGGATGGCGTCGTCTTCCCAGCTGTCCCACAGTTTGACGGTCGCGTCGACGAACTCCCGCGCCCGCGCATAGCGGTCGGCGTGATCGGGGTGGCCGGCGAGCCCGAAGTTGGCGGCCGCCAGGTCGGTTCCGGTGGTCACGATGTTCCAGCCGGCCCGGCCGCGGGAGATGTGGTCGAGGGACGCGAACAGCCGCGCCAGATTGTAGGGCTCGAAGTACGTCGTGGACGCGGTCGCGATCAGGCCGATCCGTTCGGTGGCGGTCGCGATGGCGGTCAGCAGCGTGATGGGTTCGAGCGCTCCGGCGGCGCCGTGCTCGACGTCGCTGCGCAGGGCAGGGCCGTCGGCGAAGAAGATCGCGTCCAGCTTCGCCGCCTCCGCGGTCCGCGCGATGTCCTGGAAGTAGGAGACGTCGTACAGCCGCTCGGGTGTCGTGAGCGGGTGGCGCCACGCCGACTCGTGGTGCCCGGCCGGGTAGATGAACGCGTTGAGACTCAGCTGCCGCTGTTGATCTGACATAACGAACTGTTTAGCAGCGCCGAATCGGGGGCGACACGGTTAATTTTCGCGTGATTCGAACCGTCGCTCTAGCGGCGTGGATACCCTGCCGCGGAAACCATGTGCGCGGCCTCCATCAGCATCCAGCCGCCGAGCTGGACGGACATGTCGCGTTCCGGAACCCCGGACGACCGCACGGTGCCCCCGGTGAACGTGGCGATTCCCCCGCCCAGCCCCGGCAGCTGCGCCTGCTTGGTCCAATCGTGGCCGAACAGCGGCTGCCCCTCGATCTGCAGCCGGTTCTCCCAGGCCGATTCCGCGGAGCTCAGCACGAGCTGGGCGGCGATCTCCCGTGCCCTGATGTCGGCGGGCGACTCCCACGGCAGCATCACCGCGGTCAGCGCCAGATACCGCGCGAGGATCCCGTTGAACAGGCCACCGTCTCCCCCACCGCCGCCGTTTATGACGCCGCGGGGTGCGAGGTGCTCGTCGATGGCGTCGACCAGCCGGTGAGTCCTGTTGCGGTGCCGCGGCGAACCGAGGCGCACGGCGAGTTCGGTTTCGAGGCCGAGAACGACGCCCTGACAATACGAGTAGACGTTCCTTTCGATTTCACCACCCGGGTGGATGCCGTCGACGATCAGGTTGGTGTGCACGTCCCGCAGCGTGTCGTCGATCCAGTCGGCCGTGGCCTGGGCGCGCCACAGCTTTCCGGTGCGGGCCAGCATGATCCCGGCGGGCCCGTTGGCCGGTGCGTTGTAGAAGTCAGAGCCCTTCCGCCACGGGATGCCGCCCCCGGCCTCGGGCGCCCAGGCGTCGAACAACTGGGATTCGAGCGCCTGCACCGCACTTCTGTTGTCTATGAAGTGCATTCGCTGGGCACGCTCGAGGGCGATGCCCAGCCAGGCCATGTCGTCGTAATAGTTGTTGGTCCAGCCCGACAGGTTCCGCAAACGATGGCTACGCGCCAATTTCACGATGCGCCGACGACGGCGCGGCGTGGGGTCCCGTTCGAGCGCGTCCACGGCGCAGTCGAGCAGGTGGGCCTGCCACCAGTAGTGCCAGCTGAGGAACAACCGCTCGCGCCGCACCGCCGGCCAGGCGACGACGCCCAGCGTGGTGCCCGGAAGCGCCCACAGCCGGCGAAGGTGCCTGCTCACCACCGCTTCTTCAGCGGCGTCCGCGCGCGCCGACCACGAGTCCTGCATGAGAGTTGATCTTGCCTATTCGCCGGGGGTTCCGCTACCAGGCACGGTCGAGGTCGGCGTGCTGACGCACCCACGCATGCATGGCGATTCCTGCGGCGACGCCCGCGTTGATGCTGCGGGTGGAACCGAACTGGGCGATCGACACCGTCATCGCCGCAACCTCTTTCGCCTGGTCCGTGACTCCCGGCCCCTCCTGGCCGAACAGGAGCACGCAGTCGCGGGGCAGTCTCGCCGTCTCGAGCGGGACGGACCCGGGCGTGTTGTCGACGGCCACGATGGTGAGACCCCGCTCACGTGCGAACTCGACGAGGCCGTCGACGTCCGAGTGATGGAGGACGTGCTGGTACCGATCGGTGACCATGGCCCCGCGCCGGTTCCAGCGGCGACGTCCCACGATGTGGACCGCGGCGGCGGCGAACGCGTTGGCGGTGCGCACCACCGTCCCGATGTTCGCGTCGTGGCCGAAATTCTCGATGGCCACGTGCAGCGGGTGGCGGCGGCTGTCGATGTCCGCGACGATCGCTTCCCGCGTCCAGTACCGGTAGGCGTCGACCACGTTGCGGCGATCGCCGCCGGCCAGCAGTTCGGGGTCGTAACGCGGGTCGGCGGGGACCGGGGTGTCGTGCTCCTCGGTCCACGGGCCCACGCCGTTCGGGTTGTCCCCCCATTCGGTGGGCCCCGCCTCGGCGACTTCGACCTGGCCGGTCTCGACTCCGCTCACGATGTCAGAACGTCTCGTTCGAATCGGGGGCGACGGTGAACCCGTGCGACGTCTCGTCGTTGGTGCACGTGACGGCCGTGGCCGTGGTGCTGCACGTGTAGCCGAGCTTGGTCAGTTTCGCCCCGGCGGGCAGGGCCGCGTCCGGTTCGTCGCCGCCCGACGTGTAGACGAGGCCACCGGCGCACATGAACGACGCCTCGCCGTCGTTCTCGACGCGGATCCCGTGACCCCAGTCGACCATGCAGTCGGCCGGGCGCGGCGGCACCGGGCTCGTCGACCCCTGACATCCGGCCTCGGTGCGGTTCGGCAGCTTGATGATGCCGCACTGGAACCCGCCGTCCGGGGACGTGAAGAAGTACGACTCGTTGTGCTCGTAGGGGACGTCGACGAGCGTCGTGGTCGGCGCCTCCGTCGTCGTGGGCGGCGGCGCAACGGTCGTGGTGGTGGTCGTCGGCGGAACCGTGGTCGTGGTGGTGGTCACAGGAGCCGCGACAGTCGTCGTGGACGGCGGCGGTGCCACCGCGTCCGAGGACCCACCACACCCTGCGAGCATCATGGCCGAGCCAATGCTCAGACACACCAACGACACCCGACGCCACGCCATACGGCCACCTCCACACACGCTTACCTGCTGCCGACACTGCACTCTAACGGCAGTGCGGCGGTGGGGCCGCCTCGGCGACGCCGGGACGGGCTAACCTGGAGGTGGAGGCAATCGATGAATCATCAGCGCATCGTGCGGACGGTCTGCTTCGTCACGGTCGGCTACGTCATCGTCCTCGCCGTCTGGCTGGGATGGTTGATCGAGCACACCCCTCCCGCCACCATCCCGTACCAGATCATGGGATTGGTCGCCGCCTTCGGTTCGGCGCTGGGATTCGGGATGATGGCGGCCGAACGGCCCAGCCGCGCCGACCGCCTACTCGAACGACACGGGCTCGAAGGCTGGGCCCGGATCGAGCACGTCACTCCGCTTCGCCGCACCCCCGACAACGGCGAACTCACCGAATTGGATCTGCGGCTGACCGTGCCCGGTTCCGAGAGTTACGCCGGACGCGTCGTCTACGAGGTGCGGCGGGAGAATGCGACACGCTTCGTGCCCGGCGAGACGATCACCATTCTCGTGGACCCGAAGGACCGGGACCACATCATGCTCTGCCCGTGACCCGGCGACGCCCGAGCACGAGCATCCCCTCGACGAGCAGCAATTGGGCCGCAGCGTAGCTGGCGAGGATCACACCTTCCGCCGCAGCCCTCCCCCGCTCACCCCGGATGAACAAGCGCCGCACCACGATCAGACCGTCGGAGGCGGTGAACAGCATCCCGCCCGCGCCGAGCCAGCTACGACGGTCGGTTCCCGGCACGGCTACATTCGCGACGATGTCCGCGCCGGGCGCGAGGGACGGATCGGCCGACAGGGTCGACGTGGTGCCGAGCAGCGACCCGTACGCGGTCAGCGGCACGGCGACCTCCTTCGCCCGCCCGCGGAGCAGCGCCGCCGCGCCTGCCCAGCCGGCGAACCGGGGAAGCAGTGCGGGCGCGGTGGGCCGGGCGCCTCGGCGCAGCAACAACGCGGAATAGCCGACCTGCATGGCGGCGAACGAGGACGCGCCGCGCACCAGGCGGGCGTCGTCGTCGGGATCGATCATGAAGACGTCGCCCACGGTCGCGGCCGTGAGACCGGCGAGGAGGAGCGCGACGTCGGCGGGGTCCGTGTCGGCGCGCCGCCGCAGCACGCGGGCGGCGAGCGCGGGCGCGATCAGTGGTTTCGCGACCTGCTGCCACCGTTCACGGCCGGTGACGGCCCCGACGACGGTGGCCAGTGTCGCACCGGCGAACACCGCGTGCTCGACACCCCAGTTGTTCTTCGACTTCACGTCTTCCTCCCACACTCGCGGACGTGCCGAGGTTACCGGCCCGAAGAGTGGTTGACTTGAGAGTGGACGCGACGGACAATCCGCGATTGTGAGGCACAGGTGATGGCAAAACAGGCGCGCGCGGCAGCCACCCGCCATCAGGTACTCGAGGGCGCGGCACTGAGCTTCGAGAAGCTCGGGTACGGCGGCGCGAGCCTGAGCGGGATCCTCTCCTACGCCGACGTGACGAAGGGCGCCTTGTACTTTCATTTCGAGTCCAAGGAAGCACTCGCCTGGGCCGTGATCAAGGAACAGCACGCCATGGCGATGCTGGCGGCGCAGCGAGTGCTCGCGACGGCGCAGTCACCGATGGAGGCGATCCTGTTGTGCGCCAAGGAGATGGCGCGCCAGCTGCTGACCGAGCCCATCGTGCGCGCGGGGGTGCGACTCACCCTGGAACTCGGTACGTCCCGCGGCCCGGCCACCGATCCCTACATCGACTGGACCGACACCCTCGTCGCGCTCGCGGGCAAGGCGCGGGAGGCGGGAGAACTGCGCGGGACCGTCGACCCTGCCGCACTGGCCCGGTTCCTGGTCAGCTCGTTCACCGGTATGCAGTTGGTGTCCGAGGCACTGACCGGACGTTCCGACCTGTACGAGCGGTTGGCCGACATGTGGGCGCTGCTCCTGCCCTCGATCGCGTCGCCGGACATGTTGCCCCGCCTGCTCGAACTCGCGGCACTGCGCGACGACGTCGCGTCCTGACGGGCTCAGACCCCGCCGGGTGTGGGCGCGGGAGTGTCCGGCGCCGGATGCGGCAGATCGAGCGGTTGCGTCTGCGTCGGCACCGTCTGGACGACGGCGATCCGGGCGCCGTCCGGGATGGCGTCGACCGAGCAGATCGTTCCGAAGATGCCGAGCCCGCCGAACAACGCCAACAGTCCGTAGGCCAGGATCGTCGACGTCCGTTCGACGGCGGAACGCGGTTCGCGTTCCGCTGTCACCGTGGTGCGCCGCACGTACACGGCGCGTCGCTGTCGGGGAATTCGGGTGAGTTCAGCCATGTGGCCCTTCTTCGCATGGTTCGTCGGTGCGGGTGGTGTCGGGTCGACGCTTTCGAGTCTGTCGTGATGCCGCCCTTGTGTCGTTCACCCCAGGGATGGAAAGCGCCCCACCCAGGGTTCGGCGGCCCGGCGTGGGGCCCCGGGACGCGGGTGGTTATGATCCAGACCACACTCAGCATGTACGCACTGCGGATGACATGACCGCTCTGCGTACATCGCGAGTTTCGC
This sequence comes from Rhodococcus sp. IEGM 1305, assembly GCF_030058635.1. Lineage (NCBI taxonomy): Bacteria > Bacillati > Actinomycetota > Actinomycetes > Mycobacteriales > Nocardiaceae > Rhodococcus > Rhodococcus sp. IEGM 1305. Next base: position 45,406 of record NZ_JASHKX010000042.1, on the reverse strand, counting down.
CCGAGCAGGAAGGCCTCATGACGACCACCGAGGAACCGACTCGCAGCGACGACGTGCAGACCCGTCCCCCTCGCTTCGAGCGACCGCCGTGGCCGCCCGCGGGCCCGCGCCGCCTGCTCGGCGACCTCGGCGCCACCTACGCCGCCAACGGGTTGATCGGGCTGATCTTCTCCGCGACGGGTCCCGTGGCCGTGATCCTGGCCGCCGGCTCCGCGGGCGGACTGTCGCCCCAGCAGATGGCGTCGTGGATCTCCGGCGTCTTCTTCCTCAACGGCATCCTGACCGCCCTCGCCAGCTGGCTGTACCGTCAGCCGCTCGCGTTCTTCTGGACGATTCCCGGCACGATCATCGTCGGCGGCTCGCTCACCCACCTGTCGTGGCCGGAAGTGCTCGGCGCGTTTCTGGTGACCGGGCTCCTGATCCTCGCCCTCGGACTGACCGGGCGGGTGCGTCAGGTCATGGCGATGCTCCCCATGCCGATCGTCATGGCCATGGTGGCCGGCGTCTTCCTGAAGTTCGGCACCGACCTGGTCCGTGCCGTGGGAACCGATGCGGCCGTGGCCGTTCCGATGGTCGTCGCCTTCGTCGCCCTGGCATCGCGCGCCGCGCTCGGCCGGTGGATGCCACCGATCCTCGGCGCACTGCTCGTCGGGGCAGCCGCGGTGGCGGTCACGGGCCGCTTCCACCCGACCGGCTCGGGTACACCGTGGATCGCGGCGCCGATGTTCCAGGCTCCGCAGTTCACCTGGCAGGCGATCACCGAACTGGTCGTGCCGCTGGCGATCACGGTCATCGTCGTGCAGAACGGTCAGGGCGCGGCCGTGTTGACGTCCGCCGGCCACAAGCCGCCGATGAACGTCGGCACCGTCCTGTGCGGGGTCTGGTCCCTCGCCACCTCCGCCGTCGGAGCCGTCTCGACATGCCTGACGGGTCCGACCAACGCCCTGCTGGTGGCGTCCGGGCAGCGCACCAGGCAGTACACGGCGGCCGTCGCATGCGGGCTGCTCGCCATGGTCGTCGGCCTGTTCGCGCCGCTGTTCGTGCAGCTGATGCTGGCCACCCCGGTCGCGTTCGTCGCGACGCTCGGCGGGCTCGCGATGCTCCGGGCGCTGCAGGGTTCGTTCGTCGCCGCGTTCAGCTCCCGGCACACGCTCGGCGCGCTCGTGACCTTCCTCGTGACCGTGTCGAACATGCAGTTCCTCAACATCGGGGCCGCGTTCTGGGGGCTGATCGCCGGACTGCTCGTGTCCCGGGTGATGGAATCGGGTGATTTCCGGAAGGAGTGATCCGTCACCGTCTCCGCCGCCACCACCGCGTGCCCGTTCGGGGCGGATCCGGCTCGGGTTCCGGCGACGCCGTCACCTTCGGCTTCCGCGCCGGCCGGTTCTGCTGGCGCCAGGTCGCGACGACCTCGTCCGCGTCGACCGGACCGACCGGGATCCGTGGGCCGGAGGGGGCCCGCAACCAGGCGACGATCTGCAGGTTGATCTGGGCCACCACGTCCCGCACCGCCCGCTCGGACGGCAGACCGCGGATCGTGTCGGGCAACCGCTCGATCTCCTTCCGCAGCTGCAGCGGTGTGGGAAGCAGCGAATCGGCGGGCAGATTCTCGCGCCGGAGGTAGTTCTTCACCCACCACAGTTCGTCGTCGACATCGCCCGCCGGAATCGGTTTACCCGAGCCGGGGAGATCGTCGAAGTCGCCGCGCTCCTGAGCCAGCCGGATCTGTTTGTCGATCCAGCTCTCGAAGCTCACCCCGGGAGGTTTGCGCTCGGTCACGGAGGACATTCTTCCAGGACCCGTCCACCCGCGGTTGCCGACGGCACTTGCCAAGGCACATACTTCCTTTTACTGTGACACGGCGTCTCAGTTAACTGGACCGGCGTTGACGGTTCCGCATCCACCCCAAGGAAGAAGCCATGACAGCGACAACCACTCAGCACGCCGCCGCACCCGACGGCAGCGGAGACGAGCGGCACCTGCGCGTCGTCGTGGTCGGCGCCGGACTGTCCGGGATCGCCGCCGCGGTCAAGCTCGAACGCGCCGGCATCACGGACTTCGTCGTCCTGGAGAAGACCGATCGCGTCGGGGGCGTGTGGCGGGAGAACACGTACCCCGGGTGCGGTGTCGACATCCCCGCCCCCGTGTACTCGTTCTCCTTCCACCCCAATCCGCGGTGGCGCAGCAACTTCGCCCTGCAACCGGAACTGCTGGCCTACATCGAGGACACCGTCGACACGTTCGGTCTGCAGTCCAGGATCTCGATGCAGACCGAAGTTCGCGAAGCCGCATGGTCCGACGAGCGCCGACGCTGGATCCTCGACACCAGCCGCGGCACGATCGTCGCCCAGCACGTGATCTTCGCGGCGGGCCCCATCACCGAACCGAGCACTCCCGCCGTACCTGGAATCGACGGCTTCGACGGCGACATCTTCCACTCCGCCCGCTGGAACCACGACGTCGACCTCACCGGGAAGAGGGTCGCCGTCGTGGGCACCGGCGCGTCCGCCGTGCAGTTCATCCCGGAGATCCAGCCGGCTGTCGAGGAGTTGTACGTCTTCCAGCGCACCCCGGCCTGGGTGGTGCCGCGCCTGGACTTTCCGTTCCCCCGCATCGCCCAGCGGGTGTTCGCGCGGGTGCCCGCGGTGCAGCGCGCGTTCCGGCGACTCCTCGACGTCATCCTGCGGACGCTTACTTCGGTGATGCGCCGCGAACGTACCGCCCGGCTCCTCAACCCCATCGGTACCCGCTGGCTGGCCAGACAGGTACCGGACCCGGCACTTCGCGCGGCCCTGACACCGAACTTCACGCTCGGGTGCAAACGCCTCCTGCTGTCCAACACGTATCTTCCGGCGCTGACGAAAAGCAACGTCGAGCTGATTCCGCACGCCCTCGCCCAGGTCGACGGACGCGTGGCGGTCGGAGCCGACGGCACCCGCCGCGAGGTCGACGTCATCATCTTCGGCACCGGCTTCGACGTGAGCCATCCACCGATCGCGAGCCGGATCCGCGGCCGGGACGGAACGCTGCTGTCGGAGAAGTGGTCGAAGAGCCCCGAGGCCTACCTGGCCACCACGACGCCCGGCGCACCGAACGCGTACATCATGCTGGGCCCGAACATCTTGGTGTACAACTCGTTTCTCGGACTGGCCGAGACCCAGCTCGAATACGTGATCGACGGACTCACCAAGGCGGAGCGGCAGGGCATCGAAGTGCTCGAGGTGCGCGATCAGCCGTTCCGCCGGTTCAACGACGCCGTGCAGAAGGGTCTGGAGCCCACCGTCTTCAACAACGGCGGTTGCAGTAGCTACTACCTCGACGCCGACGGCAGGAACTTCGCCGCATGGCCCTGGTCCACCGGGTCCCTGCGCCGTCGCCTCGCCCGGTTCGACCTCGAGAACTACACCATCCGGCCGTACCGGACAGAGCAGCCCCCCGCCCTCCACCCGTCAGGAAAGTCACGATGATCGAGATCCATCACACTGCCGTCGCCGTCGCACCGGTCGCGGCCACGTTCGACTACGTGGACGACTACCGCCACGTCCCGTCCTGGATGTTCGGGATCACGAAATTCGATCCGATCGGCGACCAGGATCGGGGCCTCGGCGCGGTCTACGACGCCGCGATGAAGGTCGGCCCCAAGACCCTCGACTCCGTGATGAAGGTCACCGGGTGGGAACGCAATTCGGTGATCGAGCTGGAATCGATCGACGGCCTGTACACCCAGTCGCGGTGGCAGTTCGAGGCAATCGGCGAGACCGAGACCCGCCTGACGGTCGACTTCCGCTACGACCTGCCCGGTGGACTCGCGGGTAAGGCGCTCGGCAAGATCATCGAGCCGTTCGTTGCGCAGGCGATCCGCCACACCGACGCCACCCTGCGGCGTCAGGTCGAGCAGGGCGCGAAGCACTCGTCCTGAGCTACACGGCCCGCACCCACTGAGGGGCGGATGCGGGCCGTGTAGCTCTTCATCGGGTTTACATAGTTAGTTAGCCTATGTAATGTGTTTGGCATGGACGACGACACACGGCTGCAGAGCCTGCTCGTCGACCTGGTCACGAATTCTCACCGATTCACCAGGCTCGCGAGCTCCTTCGGATCCGAGGCTCACCCCCGGCCGTGGACACGTGCCCTCGCCCTGCTCGACGACCAGGGCGAGATTCGGATCAGCGAGTTCGCCCGCATCGACCGATGCTCGCAACCGTCCGCCACCGCCCTCCTGCAGAAGCTGGCCGATCGCGGATACGTCGCCCGCCGACCCGATCCAGAGGACGCCCGGGCAGTCCGGGTGTCCATCACGGGCCTGGGCCGCGAATGGCTGACCGTGGCCCGCAACGAGATCGCGGGTGCACTCGCCCCGCACTTCGCGGACCTCGAACCCGAGCAACTCGAACGACTGACGCAGGGCCTGTCGGAACTGCGGTCGATCGTCACATCGTCGGCGCGCGCCTGACCACCCATCCACACCCCGACATACATCGAAGGAGGTGGCCGTGAGCACCACGACCGCAACCGTCACGAACAGCACATCCAGCGAGGCTCCACCGAGCCTCCTCCACCAGCCGAAGTCGGTGTGGGCCGTCGCCTTCGCCAGCGTCATCGCGTTCATGGGCATCGGACTCGTCGACCCGATCCTCAAGCCGATCGGCGAACAACTCGACGCGACGCCGTCCCAGGTGTCGCTGCTGTTCACCAGCTACATGCTGGTCACCGGCGTCGCGATGCTCATCACCGGCGTCGTGTCGAGCCGGATCGGCGCCAAGAGGACCCTTCTCACCGGACTCGCCGTCATCGTCGTGTTCGCGGCGCTGGCAGGCAGCTCCGGCACCATCGGGCAGATCGTCGGCTTCCGCGCCGGCTGGGGACTGGGCAACGCCCTGTTCATCGCCACCGCGCTCGCCGCCATCGTCGGCGCGGCCAGCGGCGGCGTCGCGCGGGCCATCATCCTCTACGAGGCAGCGCTGGGCATCGGCATCGCCGTCGGCCCGCTGGTCGGTGGCGTCCTCGGCAACATCAGCTGGCGCGCACCGTTCTTCGGCGTCGCAGCCCTGATGGCCGTCGCGTTCATCCTCATCGTCGTGATGCTGCCGTCCGCGCCCAAGCCGGAGCACCGCACGTCGATCGCCGCGCCGTTCCTCGCCCTGCGCCACCGCGGCCTGCTCACCGTCGCGATCACCGCGCTGCTCTACAACTACGGCTTCTTCACACTGCTCGCGTACACACCGTTCCCGCTCGACATGGGCACGTACTCGATCGGATTCATCTTCTTCGGGTGGGGCCTCGCACTGGCCGTCGCGTCGGTGTTCCTCGCCCCGCGGCTACAGCGTCGCTTCGGCACGCTGCCGATGATGATGCTGGCCCTCGCACTGTTCGCCCTCGACCTCGCCATGATGGCCGCATTCACCGACAACAAGACCGTGCTCGTCGTCGGTGTCGTGCTCGCCGGGCTGTTCCTCGGTGTCAACAACACGCTCATCACCGAGACCGTGATGATCTCCGCACCCGTCGAGCGGTCGACGGCGTCCGCGGCGTACAGCTTCGTTCGCTTCGTCGGCGGCGCCGCAGCACCGTGGGTCGCGGGCAAGCTCGGTGAGAGCAACATCCACATGCCGTTCTGGGTCGGCGCCGTGTGCACCGCCGCCGCGATCATCGTGCTCACGACCGGACGCAAGGTCCTCGCCCACGTCGACGAGCACGATCCCGAACCGCACAGCGTCGAGGAAGCACTGGCCGTCACGGTCGCCGACGCCGACTGACCACCCCATGTGAGTGGCGAAGTGTGCCGGGGCACACTTCGCCACTCACATGTGCGGTCAGAGGTTCAGGTCGGGGAGGCCGAGGAGCGAACGGTACTCGAGACCCTCGGCCGCGATCACCTCGTCGGCACCGGTCGCGCGGTCGACGACGGTCGCGACACCGACGACGATCGCCCCGACGTCGCGCAACGCCTTCACCGCGGTGAGCGGAGAGTTGCCCGTGGTCGTGGTGTCCTCGACAACGAGGACACGCTTGCCGACGACGTCCGGCCCCTCGATCTGCCGCTGCATGCCGTGCGCCTTCGCGGCCTTGCGCACCACGAACGAATCGATCGGCCTGCCCGGGGCGTGCATCACGGCCATCGCCACCGGGTCGGCGCCCATCGTCAGTCCGCCGACGGCGTCGAAATCCCAGTCCGCCACCAGTTCACGCAGCAGCTTCCCGATCAGCGGGCCAGCCTCGTGATGCAGCGTGGCGCGGCGAAGGTCCACGTAGTAGTCGGCTTCCTTGCCCGAAGACAACGTCACCTTGCCGTGCACAACAGCCAGCTCACGCACCAACGCGGCCAGATCCTCGCGATCACTCATGCCCGAAACCCTACCCACCTCTATGTGCGGGCACGCCCCCGGCCGAACACGTTGGTCAGCCGCCGGACCAGACTCTTCGGGACGAGTCGACCGGCAGTGGTCAGCACCTTGTACTGGAGGCCGGGAATGCTCACGACCTTGCCGTCCTCCAGGTCGGCCAGCGACGCCGCGACCACCTGGTCGACGCTCAGCCACATCGGCTTCGGAATCGAACTCATCTCGATGCCCGCGCGCTCGTGGAATTCGGTGCGAATGAATCCCGGGCACAGCGCCTGGATCCGCACACCCGTGCCGCCCAGCCCGTTCGCCAGTCCCTCGGAGAACGAGATCACGTACGCCTTGCTCGCCGAATAGGTCGATCCGCGCCCGGACAGCAGGCCGGCGACGCTCGCCACGTTGATGACGGTGCCGTTCGCCGACGCGATCATGGTGGGCAACGCCGCGCGGGTCAGCTGCATGACGGCGGTGACGTTCACGTCCAGCTGGGACTGCAACAGCTCCGGCGTCGCCGTCCAGAATTCGCCCGACGTGCCGAATCCGGCGTTGTTGACCAGCACCTCGACACCCTTCCCGAGGCGCTGCGCCACTTCCTCACGCCCGGACGCCGTGGCCAGATCGGCCTGCAGGATCTCGGACTCGGTGTCGAACAACGCCTTCATCTCGTCGGCGAGGGCCTGCAAGCGGGTTTCGTCACGCGCGACGAGCACGAGGTCGTAACCGAGAGACGCGAACTTCCTCGCGAAACCGGCACCGAGCCCCGACGTCGGGCCGGTGACGAGGGCAACGGGTCGGGCGGAACTGGGGGGCGTCGACATACCGGTGACGGTAGCAAGGCGCTGCGCGCCTGTGCGCGGTTAACGAGTCCCAGGACTCGTCAGGCACTCACGGGCGCGGAGCTCCGGGGCCCGGCGGGCGGGGAGCGCCGGGGGTCTGCTGGCGCGGAGCTCCGGGGGCCGGCGGACGGGAAGCGCCGGGGGCCTGCTGGCGCGGAGCGCCGGGGGCAGGCGGGCGGGGAGACGTCGGACGCGCGGGACGCGCCTCGGCGGGAGCGTCTTCCCGCACTCGCGGCCGGCTCGGGTCGTGGTGGCCACGGTCGAGTCCCCGCGGTTCGGTGACCGGGGGCAGGACGTGCAGGATGCCGGACAGCCGGGCGACGGCCTCGATGGCCGAATCCCACTCGCGTCCGCTGCTGCCGATGGGCAGCGAACCGAGGGTCCATTCGCCCTCGCTCCACAGCATGTTCACGTGCGGCGGCACCGACTCGGTGAACGCCACCATGCGCTGATCGCAGACCCTGCGGGCGATTTCGAGGTCGGTGGCGAACACGACTCGCGGTCCGATGGCACCGAGGAGTTCGAGATCCGAGTCCTTCGGCGGCGGGGTCGACTTGAGGCGCAGGTCGATGTCGACGTCCGAGCCCACCCGGCGGCGCACGGCGACGATGGTCGCGGTCTCCTCGAGGTCGAACAGGATGAACGACTCGCCCCGGCGTTCGCCCTTCACCACGTCGATGGCGCTTAGGTACTCCTGCTTGGCCAGCGCGGCGCGATGGAATTGGCCAGGCAGCTTCTCTTCGACGTTGTCGTACGTGTAACCCTGGGCCTTGGCCCAGATCTGCCGCACCCGACCTGTCTGATCACGACGCGAGCGATCGAAATAGAGCAGCGCGCACGCGCCTGCGAGTGCGATCAACGCCAGTACGAACCACATTCCCGTCATCGGTGATCAGCCTAGCGAGTCGACGCCGCTACGAGGCGAAGCGGTACCCGGACACCCCGTGTCGGTTTTGCCCGGACCCATCGTCTCAGTTACCGCCGAGCTTCGGCAGCTCGGTGCTGATGATCGTCTCGGCCATCATCGTGCCGTTCTCGACCTTCGTCCCCTGCACCATCACGGTGAACCCGGGCTTCAGATCGGCGACCGTGGTGCCGTCGAGTGCGATCACGTTGGTCTGCGCGTTGGTCTGAACCGTCAGCCGGGATCCGCCGAGGGCGTCGAGGGTGAGTGTGGAGCCGTCGTTGGCGCTGATCGTTCCGAACGCGGCGCCCGCAGCGCCGATGGCCTCGCCGATTCCGCCGGGGAGTTGATCGAGCGGCGACTCCGACGTGGTCGACGGCGGCGGTGTCGTCTTCGGCGGCGCGGTTGTGGCGGGCGGACGGGACGTGGTCGGGCCCGCCGCCGTGGTGCTCGAGGAATTGTTCGGCGCGGACGTGAGGAGGGCGACACCGAAACCGATGACGGCGATCAGCAGCAGCGCGGCCGCCGTGGCGGCGATCCACGTGCCGATCCGCCGGGGCTTCTTCTCCTCGGGACTCTCGGTGACCGGCGCCTGGTACTGCGAGCCGGGGTACTGCCCCGGCGGGTACTGGGCGTTCGGGTACTGCCCCGTCGGATACCCGCCCTGGTACTGCTGGGCGTCGTACGGCGGATACGCCTGCGTGGCGTTCGGTGGCGGAGCCTGCGGGTCGTACCGCGGATCGTAGGTCGGGTAGGCCTGGGTGGGATTGGGCTGGTTCTGCCCGTACGCGGCGGTCGGATCGGACGTGTAGAACTGCTCGGTCGGCCTGCCTGCGGGGCCCAGGTGCTCGGTGCGCTGCTCAGCCGATCCGAGGTGCTCGGTCGGCTGGTCCTGCCGCGACCACGCCTGGGTGGGGTCCTCGTCACCGGCCCTCGACGCGGAATCGTCGGTGGTCCACGACTCCGTTCCGTCGTACGCGCGTTCCTGCGGGGTGCGCGGGTCGTCGGGGTTCGTCATGATCGGCCCCTCCCTCGGGTTCGTCTGGCCGGTGTCCTGCGGCTACGGACGGTCCAGGGTAACGGCGAAACTTAAGACGTCGCTGTGAAAACACAGGTGAGTGGCACGGCGTGCGGGAGCACACCGTGCCACTCACGTACGGATCAGCCGAGGACGAGCGCGTCCCCGGTCTCGGACACCTTCACGGGGACGGTGTCACCGTCCTTGACGTCACCGGCGAGCAGCAGCTTCGCGAGCTGGTCGCCGATCGCCTGCTGAATCAGCCGGCGCAGCGGCCTGGCCCCGTACATCGGGTCGTAGCCGCGGACCGCCAGCCAGAAGCGGGCCGAGTCGGACACGTCCAGCGTCAGCCGCCGCGCCGCGAGCCGGCGGGACAGCTGGTCGAGCTGGATGTCGACGATGGATTCGAGCTGCTCTTCCGTGAGCGACTCGAAGATCACGACGTCGTCGAGCCGGTTGATGAACTCCGGCTTGAACGCGTGCCGCACCGCATCCATCACCTGCTCCCGCGATCCACCCGCACCGAGGTTGGACGTGAGGATCAGGATGGTGTTGCGGAAGTCGACGGTGCGTCCCTGACCGTCCGTCAGCCGGCCTTCGTCGAGGACGGCGAGCAGGATGTCGAACACGTCGGGGTGCGCCTTCTCCACCTCGTCGAACAGCACCACCGTGTACGGACGCCGTCGCACGGCCTCGGTGAGCTGGCCGCCCGCCTCGTACCCGACGTATCCGGGCGGGGCGCCGACGAGCCGGGCCACCGAATGCTTCTCGCTGTACTCGGACATGTCGATGCGGACCATGGCGCGCTCGTCGTCGAACAGGAAGTCGGCGAGGGATTTCGCGAGCTCCGTCTTGCCGACGCCGGTGGGCCCGAGGAACAGGAACGAACCGGTGGGCCGGTTGGGGTCGGCGACTCCGGCGCGGGCGCGGCGCACCGCATCCGACACGGCGACGACGGCCTCTTCCTGGCCGACGACCCGCTTGCCGAGTTCGGATTCCATCCGCAGCAGCTTGGCGGTCTCGCCCTCCATCATGCGTCCGGCCGGGATGCCGGTCCATGCCGCGACCACGTCTGCGACGTCGTCGGGACCCACTTCCTCCTTGAGCATGACGTCGCCGTCGGCGGCGGCACCGGACTCGCGGGCTGCCTGCTCGAGTTCCTTCTCGAGCTGCGGGATGCGGCCGTACCGCAGCTCCGCGGCCCGGCCGAGGTCGCCGTCGCGTTCGGCGCGTTCCTCCTCGCCGCGCAGCGTCTCGAGCTGCTCCTTGACCCCGCGCACGGAGTCGATGGCCTGCTTCTCGTTCTGCCAGCGGGTGGTCAGCTGGTTGAGCTTCTCCCGTTCGTCGGCGAGTTCCTGCCGCAGCTTCTCGAGCCGGTCCTTCGACGCCGCGTCGGATTCCTTCTGCAGCGCCATCTCCTCGATCTCGAGGCGGCGGACGATGCGTTCGACAGTGTCGATCTCCTCGGGTCGCGAGTCGATCTCCATCCGCAGCCGGGACGCGGCCTCGTCGACGAGGTCGATCGCCTTGTCCGGCAGGAACCGGGACGTGATGTAGCGGTCGCTGAGCGTGGCGGCGGCGACGAGCGCGGAGTCGGTGATGCGCACACCGTGGTGCACCTCGTACCGCTCCTTGAGCCCGCGCAGGATGCCGACGGTGTCCTCGACGGAGGGTTCGCCCACCAGCACCTGCTGGAAGCGACGTTCGAGGGCGGCGTCCTTCTCGATGTACTTGCGGTACTCCTCGAGCGTGGTCGCGCCGACGAGCCGCAGCTCACCGCGGGCGAGCATCGGCTTGATCATGTTGCCCGCGTCCATCGCGGACTCACCGGTGGCACCCGCACCGACGATGGTGTGGAGCTCGTCGATGAACGTGATGACCTGACCGGCCGAGTTCTTGATGTCGTCGAGGACGGCCTTGAGCCGCTCCTCGAACTCGCCGCGGTACTTGGCGCCCGCGACCATCGATCCGAGGTCGAGGGAGATCACGGACTTGCCGCGCAGCGATTCGGGAACGTCGCCGGCGACGATGCGCTGGGCGAGTCCCTCGACGATGGCGGTCTTGCCGACACCGGGTTCGCCGATCAGCACCGGGTTGTTCTTGGTCCGGCGGCTGAGTACCTGCACGACGCGGCGGATCTCGTTGTCGCGGCCGATCACCGGGTCGAGCTTGCCGTTGCGGGCCAGGGCGGTGAGGTCGGTGGAGTACTTCTCGAGCGCCTGGTATGTCCCTTCCGGATCCGGGCTGGTGACGCGCGCACTGCCGCGGACGGTGGTGAACGCATCACGCAGCGCCTCGGGGGTGGCGCCGTGCCGCTTCAGCAGTCCGGCCACGTCCGACTCACCCGAGGCGAGACCGACCATCAGGTGTTCCGTCGACACGTACTCGTCGTCGAGTTCGGTGGCGAGGTGCTGTGCTGCGGTGAGTGCGGCGAGGGCCTCGCGGCCGAGCTGCGGTGTGGTTGTGGCGCCCGTCGTCTTGGGCAGCCGGTCGACGAGATCCTGCCCTTCACGATGGACCACGGTGGGATCGACGCCGACCGCCTTGAGCAGCGGGGCGGCGATGCCGTCGGTCTGGTCGAGCAGGGCCACGAGCAGATGCGCGGGCCTGATGTCGGGATTACCGGCCGACGACGCCGACTGGAGCGCAGCGGTCATCGCGGCCTGGGTCTTGGTGGTCGGATTGAACGAGTCCACTGTTCACCTCTTCTGGCGTTGTAGAGCGGTCCGCCGCCCGGGGCCGAGTGGCACGTGGCGACGCTGTCATCTTCTTAACGCGCGAAGGGTTGAGTCTGTTCCGCTCAACTTTAGAAATCTTCCGCTACCCCCATCATCTCGCCCCGCAACGCTTCGCGGGGCGGGATGTCAGGCCCCGATCGCGGTCGCCATAGTCGGCCAGGACGCGGACAGGTCGTCGCGCCAGTACCCCCACGAGTGCGTTCCGACCGGCCGGAGGTCGACCGTGGCCGGAATGTCCAGGGCGCGGAGTTTCTCGGCCAGCCGCATCGTGCAGTCGTTGGTGACGGCCTCGATGACACCACCCACCACGACCTGCGTCGCAAGGTTGCGACGGTCGCCGCCGACGGTCCGGGCGTCGAGGGTGTCGTACGGTCCCGGCAGCCCGCTGCCGTTGGAGATGTAGAGGGTGGTCCCCCGGAGCTTCTCGGCGTTGACGTACGGATCGTTCGCGGCCCACAGCGGATCGTTGGCCGCACCCCACATATTCTCGGGGTTGCCGCCGAAGTCCGACACCGTGATCTCGACGAACCGGCGCGCCACCGGGTCGCTCGTCATCGCGCACCCGCTGTACGCCCCGACGCTTTGATACAGCCCCCGCTTGGAGATCGCGAGGTTGAGGACGCTGGTGGCCGACATGGACAGCCCGGCGATGGCGTTCTTCCCGGTCGTCTCGAGCGCCGAGTCGACGATGGGCGGTAGTTCCTTCGTCAGGAACGTCTGCCACTTGTTCCGCCCGAGCTCGGGATCGTCCTGCTTCCAGTCCGCGTAGTAACTGGACTGGCCACCGAACGGGATGACCACGTTGACGTCCTTGTCGGAGAAGAACTTCTCGACGTCCGCCTTCTGCTCCCAGCCGAACTGCTCGGAGTTCCCCTCGACGCCACCGAGCATGTAGACGGTGGGACGCTTCTCCGACGCGGCCCGGATGACCCGGACGGTGATGTCCTTGTCCATGGCGGTCGAGTGGACGGTGAAGTTCATCTGCGATTCGCCCACCGGGGTGACTTCGATCAACCGCGAACCGTCGGGCGCCTCGTCGGCCGAGATCGACTCGATCGTCGTCCGTGGTTCCGCCGAGACGACGCTTCCGCCGCTGATCACCGTCAGCGTCACGGCCGTCACGACCGCGGCGGTCCGGCGAATCCGAACCGAACTGGCCATCCCCGGACGAAACCGACCCCGATCCCGCGCACAGCCAACTCTCATGGGCCCCCCTCGGTAACGCCGCCTGTTTACTGGATGCATCGTGCCTTGCCGGTGGTCACAGCTCAATGGCGACCCACCGAAATACCGGGGGCGAACGCCCAGCCGGCCGTTGCCGTAACCCCGGGTCCGCGCGCGGGACGGCTAGAATGCGGGTGTTCGAATCAGCAGGCACGGAGGCAGGGGACGGCTTGACACGAGATTGCCTCGATCCGCTCGTGATTTCGCGTCTACGCGCCAGCTTTTCGTCGATCGTGTCCACCGAACACGGACGCAACCGGCTCACCACCACGTTCTACGCCACCCTGTTCGCCGAACACCCCGAATTCCGCGCGCTCTTCCCGCCTGCGCTGGATCAGCAGGGCCACCGCCTGTTCCAGGCGCTGCAGTTCGTCATCGACAACCTCGACGACGAGGGCCGGGTCCTCGGTTTCCTGAGCCAGCTCGGCCGTGACCACCGCAAGTACGGCGTCGAGGGCAGGCACTACTTCGCGTCGGGCAATGCGCTGCTGGTTTCGGTGCAGAGTTCCTTCACCCAGGCCATCTGGACGCCCTCGCTGACCGCGGCCTGGACGGAACTGCTCGACCTCCTCCTCCACACGATGGCCGACGCCGCGGACACCGACGACCTGCCCGCCGCGTGGGGCGCCACCGTGGTCGATCACGAACGCCGCCTCGACGACCTCGCGATCGTCCGTCTCGAGACCGACTCCCCCATCCCCTACGGTGCGGGCCAGTACCTCAGCGTTCAGATCCCGCAACGGCCTCGGATGTGGCGATATCTGTCGGCGGCCATTCCCGCCAACCCGTACGGACAGCTCGAGTTCCACGTGCGCCGCGTGTCGGGTGGGTGGGTGAGCCCCGCCATCGTGAACGAGACGCAGGTGGGCGACCGGTGGCTGCTCAGCTCCCCGCTCGGTGGGCTCGAGGTCGACCGCGACAGCGGGCAGGACGTCCTGATGATCGGTTCGGGAACGGGCATCGCGCCGCTGCGCGCGCAGGTGATGGAAATGGCGATGCGGTCGAACAATCCGCGGGTCCACATGTTCGTGGGTGGCAAGTACCCGTGCGATCTGTACGACATCGAGACCCTGTGGCACCTGTCGCTGAGCAATCCGTGGTTGACCGTGGTTCCCGTGTCCGAGGAGGACGAGGACCCGTGGTGGCACACGATTCCCGCTCCGGAGGCGCCGCCGGGGTTGCATCAACGCCTCCAGGGGCAGCTCGGCCGCGTCGTCGCCCGGTTCGGGTCGTGGGCGGACCGGCAGATCCAGATCTCCGGTTCGCCGGCGATGATCAAGACCACCGTGTACGCGTTGCAGGGCGGCGGTACGCCGCCCGAACTGATCCGGCACGACCCCCTGATCTAGTTCCGCAGCCCGTCCCCGCCCATCCGCCATCCGGTTCGACCGTCGGGAGAGCATCACGCCATGCAAGCCACGCAGACCACCTGGACCAGCACCGTCGTCGAGCATCACCGTCTGCGGCACGACCTCGCCGTGATCCGCCTCGTTGGTGATTACGTCCCGTTCGTGCCGGGGCAGTACGTGGACGTGAGCGTGCCCCAGAACCGTCGGCTGCTGCGCAGACTCTCCCCCGCCCTGCCGCCGTCGTTGGACGGCAAGCTCGAATTCCACGTCCGGACGGTTCCCGGCGGCTGGGTCAGCGGCGACATCGTCACGGGAACCTCGCCCGGCGACCAGTGGCAGATCCTCGAGCCGCGCGGCACGATGTCCGTCGACGAGGACGGGCCGGACGTCATCATGATCGCCGGCGGCACCGGCCTGGCCCCGTTCCGGTCGATCCTGCTGGACCTGTCGCGCAAGCCGAATCCGCCGCGGGTGTTCCTGTTCACGGGCGATCGGACGCCGCGCGATCTGTACGCGTCGGACATGCTCTACCTGCTGCTGCAGGATCTGCCGTGGCTCACCGTCATTCCGGTGGTGGAGAACGTCGTGAATCCGGACTGGACCGACGAATGGTACGAGCGCACCAGAGTGGATGTGGGGTTCACCGAGGACGATCTCATCGAGGGCTCACTGCCCGACGTCGTGACGTCCTACGGCGCGTTCACCGAGCACCAGGTGCTGGTGTGCGGGTCGGCGGCGATGGTCCGTGCCACCCTCGACCGTCTCCGCGACACCGGGACCCCCACGGAGAACATTCAGTTCGACCCGTACTGAGCCTTCGGGTCAGTAGGACGGGTCGTGCCGGATGTTTTCCGGCGGAGTGCCCGCGGCGTGCAGCCGGAACTTGGTGGTGTTGATCATCGCCTCGGAGCCGACGAGCTGGATGTCGCGCTCGGCCCACGTCCCGAAGTCGGCGACGACCTGCCCCACTTTGCCGGTCAGCCGGCGGTGCATGCCGGGCAACGCGGCGCTGCTCGGCCCGGTGTACCACCAGGGGTCCTCGTCCTCCTCGGTGACCGGGACGACGGTCAGCCACGGGTTCTGCTCCGCGAGCGCCCACAGGGTGCCCAGGTCGTAGAGGTCGCAGGGGTACCGGCCGGCGAAGAAGAGGTGGACGCGGCGGTCTTGGCCGCGTTGCGACATCTGCAGGATCTGCGCGCGCAGCGGGGCGATGCCCGTCCCCGATCCGATCATGAGAATGTCGCGACCGTTGTCGTAGCGGACTCCCAGGTCGCCGAGCGGGGATCCGATCACCCACCGCTCGCCCACGAGGGTCTGGCTGACGATGGCGGGGCTGACCCAGCCGCCCGACACCCGGCGGACGTGGAACTCGATGATGCCCTGGTCGTTGGCGGGGTTCGCCGGCGACAGGTACCGCCACATCCGGGGACGCGACGGCACCTGCACGCTCACGTACTGGCCGGCGGTGTAGGCCATCGGCTCGTCGAGTTGCAGGCGGACGATCGACACGTCCTTGCGGACCTGCAGGTGCTCGATCACGGTCGCACCCCACGCCGGCGGGCCGCTCTCGGCGTTGGCCGCATCCATCATGGTGGCGGCGACGACCGAGAGGACGTCGCGCCACGCCTGCTCGAGTTCGTCGGTCCACGGCTCGGTCGAGGGGAACTGTTCGACCGCGGCGATCAGGGAGTTGCCGACGGCGACGTAGTGCGCGTCCTCGATTCCGTACTTGCGGTGGTCCCGGCCGAGCTGGGCGAGGTAGGCGAGGATCTGCCCGGATTCCTCCTCGAGCCGTTCGATCACGTACTGGACGGCGGAGATCAACCGGTCGCGTTGCTCGTCCATGGCCGCGGGGAAGAAGTCCCGGGCGTCGGGATACCGCGCGAACAGCAGCGCATAGAAGGACCGGGACAGAGTCTGAGGCCCGTCCGGCACCGCCGCGATAGCCTTGAAACTCGACCGGACCAGCGATATTGCCTGTGAATCCACCGCGCATCCTCGTCACCGACTGAACGCGGCCCCGCCGCGAAGTACTTGGGCAGACTATAGGCGCGGACGCCACGCCGCAGACCAGGTCCCTTCTTTCCGGCCCTGGTCGTGCTATCCGACCGCTCGGTCTGCACTTTCCCAGTACCGGGAGCGCAGCGCCTTCTTGTCCAGTTTGCCGAGCGGGGTCAGCGGCAGTGCGTCGACGAAGTCGATCGACTTGGGGGCGTGCACCGATCCCTTCGCGGCGCGCACCCGTTCGACGAGTTCGGCGGCGTCGACCGTCTGCCCGGCCCGCAACACCACGCACGCCTTGACGGCCTCGCCCCACTTCTCGTCCGGAACGCCGACCACCGCGACCGAGCCGACGGCAGGATGCGCCGAGATGACGTCCTCGACCTCCCTGGGGAACACGTTGAAGCCGCCGGTGACGATCATGTCCTTCTTGCGGTCGACGATCGTCATGAATCCGTCTTTGTCCTTGCGCGCGACGTCGCCCGTGTGCAGCCAGCCCCCGCGGAACGCCTCGGCGGTCTCGGCGGGCTTCTTCCAGTACCCCTTCATGACCAGCGGGCCGCGGACGCAGATCTCGCCGAGCTCACCCTGCGGCACCTCGTTCAGGTCGTCGTCGAGCAGGGCGACGTTCAACCAGGGCACGGGACGCCCGCACGTCGCGAGCCGGCTGGGATCGTCCGCCAGGTGCTCTTCCTTCCGCAGCACCGCGATGGTCATTCCGCATTCGGTCTGGCCGTAGAACTGGAAGAAGATCTGGCCGAACTTCTCGATGCCCTCCTTCAACCGGGCCGGCGACATCGCCGAGGCGCCGTAGAACAGCGTCTGCAGGCTGGACACGTCCCGCTTCGGCAGGTCGGGGTGATCCATCAGCAGGTAGATCATGGTGGGGACGAGCATCGTGGCCGAGATCTTGTGCTTCTCGATCGCCTCGAGGACGGCACCGGGCTCGAACGCGGGCAGCACGATCAGCGCGCCACCACGCAGCAGGGTCGGGATGAAGAAGGCGGCGCCGGCGTGCGACAGCGGCGTGCAGATGAGGAATCGCGGTTCGTCGGGCCACTGCCATTCGGCCATCTGAATCTGATTGAGCGTCGCGCCGGACTGGTAGGAGCCGACGACGCCCTTCGGCTTGCCGGTGGTGCCGCCGGTGTAGACCATGCTGCTGTTGTCGTCGGCGGCCACGTCCGCCGCCCGCAGGCGTTGCGGGGTGAACGTCTCGGCGAGTGCGAGAATGTCGGTGCCGACTTCGGACGGCCCCAACGACAACACGTTCTCGATCGACGGCGACTGCGCCACCAGTTCGGCGGCGCGCTCCTCGAAGGCGGTGGGATCGAAGATCAACGTCTGGATCTCGGCGTCGTCGACGATGTACAGATGGTCGTCGAGCGAGCCCATCGGGTTCAGCGCGCTGGCGCGGCATCCGGAGATCATGGTGGCGCCCATGCTGATGAGCACTTCGGGCCTGTTCTTGGACAGCATGGCGGTGCTCGTGCCCTTACCGATTCCGAGTGAAGCCAGTGCCTGCGCAAAGCAACTGATCTGATCGCGCATCTCACCGCCGGTGAGGACGACGTCGCCGAGGTAGAGCGCCGGCTTGTCGGAGTTGCGTTCCAGTGCAGTGATGAGGAGGTCTGCAGCGAAGGCGGGTCGATGCAGATCTGCGAACTCGTCGGTCATCTGTAATCCTTCTACTCCCGCGACGCCGAGGCGCGTGGTCCGGCGGCCTGGATTTTCTGTGTCCTGGGTCACCGACACCCTAACCGGAAACCGGAAAAACTGAAACCTGTTCCACCTGGCGCGCGGTGCCGACGGCAACTCCGCGCCGGAACGCGTCCGATAACGTGAGGTCCATGAGTCCGCAGGACCGAATCGCAGAACGGATCTCGACCGCTGCCCAGAGCGCGCACGTCTTCCTCGCAACGGCGGAATCGCTCACCGCCGGACAGATCTCGTCCATTCTCGGCGCGGCGCCCGCCTCCTCCGACTGGTATCGGGGCAGCGTGGTCGCGTATTCCAGCGAAGTGAAGCACCGGGTGCTGAAGGTGCCGGACGGTCCCGTCGTCAGTGAGGCCAGTGCCCGCGCGATGGCCGGAGCGGTCGCGGAACTGCTCGGAGCCGACATCGCCGTCGCGGTGACCGGTGCGGGCGGCCCCGACCCTCAGGACGGGCAACCGCCGGGGACCGTCTGGTTCGGACTCTTCACCCACGGCCGTATCGACACCGAGATGCACCGATTCGCCGGTGAACCGCAGGACGTCGTGACCGCAACGACCGACCGTGCCCTGGAACTGCTCGAGCAGGCGTTGGTCTCCGCGCCCGGTCGAGTTCCTCCCCCGCTCGCATAGATCTCCGAGAGTCGGGTAATCGTCCGAACGGGCACCTCTACACCCGAGGAGGATTTCCGTGCCGAAGACCACCGACAGCGGCAAGCCGAAGAAGAGCGAGCTCCCCGAGACGCTGAAGAAGTCGTCCGAGAAGGCGCAGCGCACGTTCGCCAAGGTGTACGACTCCGCAATGGATCAGTACGGGGACGAGGAACGGGCGCATCGCGTCGCGTACGACGCCCTCAAACACAGCTACGAGAAGGTCGGGGACCACTGGGAGGCCAAGGACGAGAAGGGCCCCTCGGACGAGCGCGCGAAGAGCGGCGGCCCGAACGCGTCCGGTGAGACGGCCGAGGGCGTCGACGCCAACGCGAGCAAGGACCACCTCCTGCACATCGCTCAGCGGCTCGACATACTCGGCCGGTCCACCATGACCAAGGACGAACTCGTCGACGCGATCGAGAAGGCGAACCGGAGAGCCTGATGAGAGCCGTGACGTGGCAGGGCAAGCGGAAGGTCAGCGTCGACACCGTCCCCGACCCCGTAATCGAACAGAAGACTGACGCGATCGTCGAGATCACCACCACCAACATCTGCGGCTCCGACCTCCACCTGTACGAGGTGCTCGGCGCGTTCATGAGCGAGGGCGACATCCTCGGCCACGAACCGATGGGCATCGTGCGCGAGGTGGGCTCCGAGGTGACCGAGGTGAAGGTCGGCGACCGGGTGGTGATCCCGTTCCAGATATCCTGCGGCAGTTGCCACATGTGCGATCGGAAGCTGTTCACCCAGTGCGAGATCACCCAGATCCGGGACGAGGGTATGGGTGCGGCGCTGTTCGGGTATTCGAAACTGTACGGGAGCGTTCCCGGCGGCCAGGCCGAGTATCTTCGGGTGCCGCACGTGAAGAACACGCACATCACGGTTCCCGAAGGTCCACCGGATTCGCGCTTCGTGTATCTGTCCGACGTGCTGCCGACGGCGTGGCAGGCCGTCGAGTACGCGGACATCCCCGACGGCGGTTCCGTCGTCGTTCTCGGGCTCGGACCGATCGGCGACATGGCGGCACGCATCGCTGCGCACAAGGGTTTTCGTGTCATCGGCGTGGATCTCGTGCCCGAGCGTCTCGCCCGCGCGCAGGCGCGGCACATCGAGACGGTCGACCTGACCGACACCGAGGGCGAACTCGGCGACGTGATCCGGGAGATGACCGGCGGCCGCGGCCCCGATTCCGTCATCGACGCCGTCGGCATGGAAGCGCACGGCTCCCCCGGCGCGAAACTTTTGCAGCAGGTCACGTCTCTCCTGCCCGACGCCATCGCGGGCCCGCTGATGTCGACGGCGGGAATCGACCGGCTGCACGCGCTGTACGCGGCCATCGACATCGTGCGCCGCGGCGGCACCCTCTCGCTCATCGGGGTGTACGGCGGAATGGCCGACCCGATACCTATGCTCACCCTGTTCGACAAACAGATTCAGCTGCGGATGGGCCAGGCCAACGTGAAGCGGTGGGTCCCGGACATCCTGCCGTTGCTCACCGACGCCGACCCCTTGGGCGTCGACACGTTCGCCACTCACGAACTGCCACTGGACCACGCCCCGCACGCGTACGAGATCTTCCAGAAGAAGGAAGACGGCGCTGTGAAGATTCTCCTGAAGCCGTAATGCCTTCTCTGTGGCTCGATCACGTCGCTGGGCACCGCGGTGCGGTCACCGGGCGGTCGTGGGACGAACGCGGACGGTACGACACCGTGGTGGTGGGCGCGGGGGTGACCGGACTGATCCTCGGGTTGCTGCTCGCCCGCGCGGGACAACACGTCGCCGTCGTGGAAGCGCGGACCATCGGCGCCGTCACGACGGGGAACACCACAGGCAAGGTCAGTGTGCTGCAGGGGACCCGGCTCGCCGAGATCGGCCGACGCCACGCGGTGCACATCCTGCGCTCGTACGTCGAGGGAAATCTGGAGGGCCAGCAGTGGCTGCTCCGGTACTGTCGCGATCGCGAGATTCCCGTGGGCACGGCATCGGATTTCACGTTCGCGCAGACCGAGTCCGGCACCGACGCGGTGCGCGCTCAGTACACGGCCGCCCGATCAGCGGGCCTGCCCGTCCGACTGGTGCCGGAACTCGACATCCCGGTGCCCCACGTCGACGCCGTCACAATCGACGACCAGGCGTTCCTGGACCCGATGCCCGTTCTCCACACGGTGGCCCGCGACGTGATCACGCACGGCGGCGACGTGTTCGAGCACCGTCGTGTGACGGCGGTCCGGACGCTGGTGCGATTCCACGTCCTGTCGACGCCGGACGGCGACATCGAAGCCCGACGCGTGGTTCTCGCGACGGGAACTCCGATCCTCGATCGCGGAGGATTCTTCGCCCGGCTGAAGGCGGAACGATCGTATGCGGCGGCGTTCCGGGTGCCGGGCGGTGCTCCCGGCGGCATGTACCTGACCGCCGATCAGCCCACCCGGTCGTTGCGCCCGGCCGACGACGGTCGTGTTCTGGTCGTCGGCGGCAACGGTCACGACGTGGGCCGAAGCACGTCGCCGCAGGCCGCGGTCGACGATCTGCTGGCCTGGACCGGCCGCCACTTTCCCGGGGCGACGCCGACCCACCGCTGGTCGGCGCAGGACTACTCCTCGCTGAACGCGCTTCCCTATGTCGGCCCACTGGTTCCGGGCAGCGACGGCATTCTCGTCGCGACCGGCTACGGAAAGTGGGGACTCTCGAACGGCGTCGCCGCCGCTCTTGCGCTCGCCGGACGCATTCTCGGTGGCCACATGCGGTGGGCGGAGGCCTTCCAGAGCTATTCGCCGACGCAGCTTTTCGACCTTCCCGCGGTAGTGAAGGCGAACGGCGAGGTGGCGAGGGAGATGGCTGCGGGCTGGGGCGACGCACTCGTGGGGCGGCAACGCGGGAAGGGCCGGGCACGCATCGTGCGAGAGGGTCTGCTGCCCGTCGGCGAGTACACCTCGAACGGTCACACCGAGCGCGTCTGCGCCGTCTGCCCGCACCTCGGTGGTGTGCTCCGCTGGAACGATGCGGAGGCGTCGTGGGACTGCCCGCTGCACGGGTCCCGATTCACTGCCGGCGGAACACTTCTCGAGGGCCCCGCAACCACCGATCTCCGACGACTCTGATTCCCACCCGATTGGCCGCGGGCCATCTGGGTACCCGTCGCTTGTTCTCACGAAAGGAAGGAAGTGCCCATGACATCGGCAGAGACACTTCGCGGCCGGAAGGTCGCGATCCTGGCCACCCACGGCGTCGAGGAAGTCGAACTCGTCGAACCCCGGAAGGCCGTGGAGGACGCCGGCGCGGAGGTCCGGCTGATCTCGTTGTCCCCCGGCAAGATCCAGGCCATGAACTCGGACGTGAACGCGGCAGGCACCTACGCCGTCGACGCCGTCGTCGGCGACGTGGCGGTCGCCGACTTCGACGCATTGATCCTGCCCGGCGGCACCACGAACCCCGACCACCTCCGGATGGACGCGTCCGCCGTCGCCTTCGTCCGTGACTTCGTCGCTTCGGGCAAACCGGTGGGCGTGATCTGCCACGGACCGTGGACGTTGGTCGAGGCCGACGTCGTCCGCGGCCGCACTCTCACGTCGTATCCCAGCGTGCGCACGGATATCCGCAACGCGGGCGGAACCGTGGTCGACGAGGAAGTGGTGGTCGACAACGGGTTGGTGTCGAGCCGCAACCCCGACGACCTGCCCGCGTTCTGCGCGAAGATCGTCGAGGAATTCGCCGAGGGCCGCCACCCGCAGTGACTAGTCCATCGGCGAGTGCGGTCGGGTCGGGTCCGTTGCGGGCGACGACCCGACCCGCGCCGTGAAGAATCCGAGCGCGACCATTGCGGCGCCGAGTGCGAAGTGCAGCCAATTGTCTGCCGTGTTGACCGGCACGAAGTTCGCCGCACTGGCCTGGTCGATCACCAGTCCGTAAATCCACAGCACGAGATAGACCACACCGCCGACGATCAGGTACAGGCGCGCAGTCTGCACTGTCCTGGCGAATGCGATGCCGGCGACGCCGAAAATCAGGTGAACGACGTTGTGCAGCACCGAAACCTGGAATATCCCCAGCAGTTTCGCGCCCGAATGGTGCCCGGCGCCGCCGAGCAGGTCGTAGTCGGTCGTGATGCCGGGAACGAAACCCAGGATCCCGACCAGGAGGAATACCGCACCCACGACGAGCGCGGCGATCTGAACCGGCGACTTCGTCCGGGACGACTCGCGCGTACCCATTGCTCTGCCCTTCCTTCGCGATCGACTGGTCCCCGATTACCCGTCAGCGAACACGTCAACCGCCCAGCGCCGTCAGCGCGAGTCCGGCACCGTCACCACCACGCGGGTGCCCGATCCGGGTGAGGACGTGACGTCGAAGGTGCCGCCGAGGCTTTCGACCCGCACGATGTGCGACGCCAGCCCGATGTGCCCCTGCGCCACCCGTTCCGGGACGACGGCCGGATCGAAACCGGCGCCGTCGTCGGCGACCGTCAGCGTGGTCCGCCCGTCGGCGCGGGTGAGTGCGAATTCGATCGTCGTGGCGCGGGCATGTCTGGTCACGTTGGTGAGCAGTTCCCGCGCCACCCGGTAGAGCAGCTCCTGGCAGTCGGGGTGACCGACGTCGTCGAGGCTCACCGACATCTCGAACCCCCGCCGGGCGTAGAGATCCGTGAGCTCGCGCAGCGCCGCGGTGAGGCCCAGCTGCGCGAGGACCTGCGGATGCAGTGTGGTGACCGTGGACCGCAATTGCGCCGCCGTCTCGCGGAGGGCGGACTCTGCGGCGACGAGCATGTCGTCCGGGTTTCGCTCCAGGGCCTCCTCCACGTCCAGCCGGGCGGCCAGGACATTCTGCAGGGGCCCGTCGTGGAGGTCCTCGGCCAGTTGCCGTCGCTCGCGTTCCTCGGCCCCCATCGATTCGGCGATCAGCTGCCTGCGCACATCCATCAGCGAGATCACCGTCGCAGAGCGCCGGACCAGCACGTACGACAACGCCGTCGTCGCGGCCGCGAGCCACAACAGGAACCCGAAGTAGAGGTACACCTCGTCGGGGAAGCCGACTGCGTCGTCGCGCTTGGAGTAGACGATCCACACCACCTGGTACCCGACGGCGGTGCAGACGCCGACGATCGCCGTCAGACGCGGCCGGTACTGGAACGCCACCGAGATCGGCAACAGGAAGAACACCGGCAGCAGCACCGACGTCGCGCCGCCGGAGACGACGCACAACGCCACTACCGCGGTGACGTCCGCGGCCGTGGACACCCAGCCCGCCCACGGTCCGACGTCCCGCACCAGGACGAAGATCAGCCAGCCGAGAGCGACCGCCGCATACCCGATCAGCAGACCCGCGAAGACGTCGGGTTGCCAGTGCGTCACGCGGATCACCGGCCCGAGCAGCGCCATCAGACCGATCAGCGGTAACCGGAGTATGGCGGTCACCCGGACCGCCTCGGTGCTGTAACGACGAACTACGCGACTCTGGGACGGAAGCGGCACGTCACTCCAGCAAGCCGCGTCGCATCGCCTCGGCCACCGCGGCCGCGCGGTCGCTCACCCCGAGCTTCTCGTAGAGGCGCTGGACATGGGTCTTGACCGTCGACGGCGCCAGATACAGCTCACCGGCGATCGTGGGAATGCTCTGGCCGCGCGCAATGAGCGCCAGCACTTCCTTCTCCCGGCCGCTCAGCGCCGGCCCGACCGGTTCACTGCGACGACGCACCTCGCCGGCCAGTCCGACGGCGAGGGAGGCGGGAAGGACGTCGCGGCCCTGTGCACAGTCCAGGACGGCTTTCACGATCTCCGCCCGAGTCGATTCCTTGGGCAGAAACCCCGCTGCCCCCTCCTGCAGCGCGTGGTAGACGATCGCGGACTCGTCGTGCGCCGACAGCAGCAGCACCCGCGTGGCGAGTTCGGCTCGTCGGACGGCCGCCGCCACCTGGGAACCGTCCAGCTCCGGCATCCGATAGTCGAGCAGTGCGACGTCGGGGGCGAGTTCGCGGATCAGGGCGAGCGCCGCCGCACCGTCGTCCGCCTCGCCGACCACCTCGATGTCGCCACTCGCGAGGAGCGCACGGACGACACCGTCCCGAAAGATCGGGTGGTCGTCGCCCACCACCACACGCACGGCGCTCACGGCGCGGTCCGAGGCGAAGCGACTCCGGCGAAGTCCATTGCTCACTTTCTCACGAGAGCAGGCCCGCGCGGAGCACTTCGCGACCCCGCTGTCCCCCGATCGGTGGACACCGGATTCATCCCGCCCTCCGTCCTGTCGGTGGACAGACGACGGCGCGCATTCGCGACATAGTTGATGCACACCGGAAAACGGGGAGATCGGAAACCGAAACCCCCACGGCCCCAGACGTTCCCCCCGAAGCGTCAGACCCCCGAAGTTCCAGAACCCAGGAGAAGCCATCATGCGCACCACCGCCCGCCGCCGCGTCGCATTCTTCATCGCACTGCCCGCCACCGCAGTGGCCGTCACCGGATTCGCCATCGCCGCCGCCGGGGTTGCCACCGCGGGCACGATGCCGACGTCGGGACCCACGATCGCGATGACGATCAGCAACGACACCGATCTGCCGATGGTCCTCGCGGGCTCGTCGAACCCCTACGGGCAGTGGATTCAGGCGCCGTCGGACTACCTCGCCCCGCACAGCAGCCAGATCGTGAAGGCATTCTCCACCGACCCGAACGGCGTCGAGGTGGACGCCACGTACTCGCTCCCCGGCGGTGCCCAGGCTGTGTTCCGCGCCGACAACTACAGCAACACGACCGACGTGGACGGAACTCGCGTCGACGCCAACTACGGCCACGCCTACGGCATCAGCAGCTGGATCGACTCGGGCTACCCGAACATGAACGCCGGCTACCACCTGTACGGGCACCCCTGACAGACGATCCCGACCGTCCACCGAACACTCGACGAAAGCCGGAGAACATGATCATGCACGTCACCGAGACCCCCACCCCCACCGTCTCCCGCACGATGTGGACCACCGAGGAGATCAAGGCACGCCTCGAGGAGATGAACATTCCGCGATCACGCACCCGCCGCGGGCCCCGCTGGGGCAACCGCGACCGATAAGCCGGGGGTTGGGGCCCGATGTCGCACTGGTTCACTCCGACAGGACCAGTGCGACATCGGTTCGGTTCACCCGAGAGATCGCCGGGTCAGCGCTGGTGCCGCGGTTTCCACACGACGAGGGCGTTGCTCCGCGGGATCGGAACGAGGTCACGCCGGTACCCGGCATGAATCTTCGCGATCTCCTCGGCCAGCTCGCGAACCCGGTGCTGCAGAGCCTCCACCTGGTTGGTGAGTTCGATGATCCGCTTGATCCCGGCGAGGTTGACGCCCTCGTCCTGCGAGAGGCGTTGCACCTCGCGGAGCAACGCCACATCCCGCGGCGAGTACCGTCGCCCGCCACCGGACGTGCGGTGCGGGGTGACGAGACCGAGCCGGTCGTAGTTGCGCAACGTCTGCGCATGCATGCCGGCGAGTTCCGCGGCCACCGAGATCACGAAGATCTGGGCGTCCGGATCAACGGCGCTCTCGCGTGGATCCTGGGTCGTATCGCTCATCAAGCACCCGCCCACCCGGCCCTCGGATCGAATCCGCTGGCCTTCTCTGCTTCCAGATAGGTCTTCAATGCTTCGGTGGCCGGGTCGTCGAGCTTCTGCGGAACGGCGACCTTGACCGTGACCAGTAGGTCACCGGCGCCACCGGCACGCTTGGGGACGCCTCGGCCGCGCACCCGCAGAACCCGGCCGTCGGCGGTGCCCGCCGGAATCTTCACACCGACACGCCCCTCCAAGGTGGGGACGGAGACGGTGGTTCCGAG
This sequence comes from Rhodococcus sp. IEGM 1305, assembly GCF_030058635.1. Classification (NCBI taxonomy): domain Bacteria; kingdom Bacillati; phylum Actinomycetota; class Actinomycetes; order Mycobacteriales; family Nocardiaceae; genus Rhodococcus; species Rhodococcus sp. IEGM 1305. The sequence goes on along the minus strand of NZ_JASHKX010000042.1, from coordinate 18,819 downwards.
CACGAGCTCACCGTAACTGACGGGGACGACGAGGGTGAGGTCGTCGCCGTTGCGGCCGAACACCTTGTCGGGACGCACCCGGACCGTGACGAACAGGTCGCCGGACGGTGCGCCGCGCAGGCCCGCTTCACCCTGGCCTGCCAGCCGGATCTTCTGTCCGTCACTGACACCCGCGGGGACGCGGACGGTGATGGTGCGGGTCCGGTTGGTGACGCCGTTGCCGTGGCACACCTCGCACGGCGAGTCGATGATGGAGCCGGTGCCGCGGCAGTCGTCGCACGGCTCACTGAACCCGAACGCGCCCTGGTTGCGGCTGACGATTCCGGTCCCGTTGCAGCGCGGGCAGACTCGCGGGCTGGTTCCCGGCTTGGCACCGCTGCCGTGGCAGGTGGTGCACGGCGACGGACTGGTCAGCCGCAGCGGAACCGTGACGCCCAGCGTGGCTTCACGGAATTCGAGGGTCGTCTCCGTCTCGACGTCGCTGCCGCGACGGGGACGGTTGGTCGTGCGGGTCGCGCCGCCGCCACCGGCGCCGCGATTGAACAGGCCACCGAAGATGTCGCCGAGGCCGCCGTCACCGGCCGCCGCGCCGCCGCCACCGAACAGGTCGTTGATGTCGAATCCGCCCTGGCCGAAACCGCCGGCTCCGGGGTTGAATCCGCCGCCGCCCTGTCCGAAACCGCCGCTCGCGAACAGTCGCCGGGCCTCGTCGTATTCCTTGCGCTTGGCAGGGTCCGAGAGCACGGCGTGTGCTTCGCTGACGGACTTGAAACGCTCCTCGGCCTTCGTGTCGCCGGGGTTCGCGTCGGGATGAAGGTCGCGGGCGAGCTTGCGGTACGCCTTCTTGATCTCGTCCGCGGATGCGTGGGACGAGACGCCCAGCTCCTTGTAGAAGTCCTTTTCGATCCACTCCCGTTGGCTCACTGGGCGTCTCCTCCTCTCGCTCTTACTCTTGTTCCGACTCGGCGGGCTTCGCCGCCTCGTCGGAGGTGTTCGCGCCGGCATCGCCTGCGCGATCGATCACAGCTACCATCGCATGCCGCAGGACGCGATCACCGAATTTGTAGCCCTTTCGCATCACTGTGCCGAGAACGGGGTCGTGACCCTCGCCCTCGTGCTGCACTGCCTCGTGCAGCGCCGGATCGAATGCGTCGCCCTCGGCGCCGAACTCGCTCAGGCCGAGCGACGTGAGGGTGCCGGTGAGCTTGTCCGCCACACCCTTCAGCGGCCCCGAGTCGAGGTCGCCGTGGCTGCGTGCACGGTCGAGGTCGTCCAGCACCGCGATGAGCTCACCGACGACGGACGCCTTGGCGTTCGCGATGTCGGCCTGCTTGTCGCGCTGGACGCGGCGGCGGTAGTTGGCGTACTCCGCCTGCAGTCGCTGCAGGTCGGCGGTGCGCTCCGCCAACTCGTCCGTCTCCGGAGCTGCCGTCTCCGGCAGGGCCCCTTCGTCCACCGAGCCGGGCTGCGGTGCGGCAGCGGTGCCCGCGAGGGGCTCCACTACCGGCTCCGCGTCCCGTGTCCGACCGGTCTCGGGGTCGATCTTCCGCTTGTCCACGAAAGTGACCGGTTCCTGCTCGGTGTTGTCGGACGTCACTTCTTCTCCGAGTCGGACGGCTCGTCCACGACCTCGGCGTCGACGACGTCGTCGGCACCATTCGCGCCGGAGCCGTCGGTGTTGGCGGCTTCCTCAGCGGCGCTGGCCTCGTAGATCGCCTGGCCGAGGGCCTGCGACTCGGTGGCCAGCTTCTCGACCGCGGTCTTGACGGCCGCGATGTCGGTGCCTGCGAGAGCGTCGTTGGCTTCCTTGATGGCAGCCTCGACCTTCTCCTTGACGTCGGCGGGCACCTTGTCCTCGTTGTCCTTGATGAACTTCTCGGTCTGGTGCACCAGCGACTCGGCCTGGTTGCGCACCTCGGCCTCTTCGCGGCGGGCCTTGTCTTCCTCGGCGTGAGCCTCGGCGTCCTTGACCATCCGCTCGATCTCTTCCTTGGACAGACCGGAGCCGTCCTGGATCTTGATCGTGTTCTCCTTGCCCGTGCCCTTGTCCTTGGCGGTCACGTGCACGATGCCGTTGGCGTCGATGTCGAAGGTGACCTCGATCTGCGGCACGCCACGCGGGGCGGGCGGCAGGTCGGCCAGCTCGAACGAGCCGAGCAGCTTGTTGTGCGAGGCGATTTCGCGCTCACCCTGGAACACCTGGATCTGCACCGAGGGCTGGTTGTCGTCAGCCGTGGTGAAGGTCTCGGAACGCTTGGTCGGGATGGTGGTGTTGCGCTCGATGAGCTTGGTCATCACGCCACCCTTGGTCTCGATGCCGAGGGACAGCGGGGTGACGTCGAGGAGCAGCACGTCCTTGACCTCGCCCTTGAGGACACCGGCCTGCAGGGCGGCGCCGACGGCGACGACCTCGTCCGGGTTGACGCCCTTGTTGGGCTCACGGCCACCGGTCAGCTCGCGAACCAGATCGGAGACGGCGGGCATACGGGTGGAACCACCGACGAGCACGACGTGGTCGATGTCCTTGACGGCGATGCCGCTGTCCTTGATCACGGCCTGGAACGGCGCGCGGGTGCGGTCGAGGAGATCGGACGTGATCTTCTGGAACTCGCTGCGGGACAGCTGCTCGTCGAGGAACAGCGGGTTCTTGTCCGCGTCGACGGTGATGTAGGGCAGGTTGATCGACGTGCTCTGCGAGGAGCTCAGTTCGATCTTGGCCTTCTCGGCAGCCTCACGGAGACGCTGCAGGGCCATCTTGTCCTTGGTCAGATCGATGCCGTTCTGAGCCTTGAACTTGTCGACGAGCCACGTGACGATCCGCTCGTCCCAGTCGTCACCACCGAGGTGGTTGTCGCCGGACGTGGCCCGGACTTCGACGACGCCGTCGCCGATTTCGAGCAGGGAGACGTCGAAGGTGCCGCCACCGAGGTCGAAGACCAGGATGGTCTGTTCCTTGTCGCCCTTGTCCAGGCCGTAGGCCAGTGCGGCCGCGGTGGGCTCGTTGACGATGCGCAGGACGTTGAGACCGGCGATCTGGCCGGCTTCCTTCGTGGCCTGACGCTGGGCGTCCTCGAAGTACGCGGGGACGGTGATCACGGCGTCCGTGATGTCCTCACCCAGGTACGCCTCGGCGTCGCGCTTCAGCTTCATGAGCGTGCGCGCGCTGATCTCCTGGGGCGTGTACTTCTTGCCGTCGATCTCCACGTTCCAGTCGGTGCCGATGTGGCGCTTGACGGAGCGGATGGTGCGGTCGACGTTGGTGACGGCCTGGTTCTTCGCGGGCTGGCCGACCAGCACCTCACCGTTCTTGGCGAAGGCGACGATCGACGGGGTGGTGCGTGAACCTTCGGCGTTGGCGACCACTACGGGCTCGCCGCCTTCCAGCACAGACACGACCGAGTTCGTTGTACCGAGGTCGATACCGACGGCACGAGCCATAGTGTTCCTCACTTTCGTTTTGCAGTCCTGTGGGCAGGTTTTTCATTACTGAACTGCGATGTTGGCGCTTGGTGAGCGCCCTCCGCTCAAGTTTGCACTCCGACACCGTCGGGAGTCAATTCGAACTTGAGTCTTGCACGCTCATGTTGTCGTAAGGCTCAACGGAGGGGTGCGGAGATTTGTTCCCGGATGCCCACATCTTTTTCGGCGCCGTGTTTCGAGGCCTTGCTTCGGGGCCGCCGACGCGGACCCGCGCGTCGGCACGCCACGGTACGGCAGGTCGATAGGATCGCAGCGTGACGACACCCGAACAGCCGCCACGCCGGCCCGAACCGCCGCGACCCGTACCGCCGCGTCCGGAGTTCGCGGTCACCCCGCTGCGCGCCACCCCCACCGATGCCACCCCGAAGGCCGTCGCGGTGTCGCTGTCCGCCTGGGTGGGATCGTTCGTCGTTCTCGCCGGAATCGCCGGCGCCATCGCGCTCGACCTCGGCGCGGTCCGCGACGCCCTCGAGGCGTCGGTCGCCGCCGACAATCCCGGCGATTCCGCGACGGACATCACCGACACGGTGAACCTGACGCTGATCGCCAGCGGCGCCATCGCCGTCGTCCTGATCCTCCTCGGACTGCTGGGCATACAACTCCTGCGCGCCCGGAAACCGGCGGGCCAGATCACCCTCGCGGTCGTCGGCGTCCTCAGCGTCGCCGGCGGAGTGGGCCTGTGGACCCTGCTGTCCGACGCCGGTGACGCGACCGCCGGTGTGCTGCAGTGGGCGCCGCTCGCCTACAGCGCCCTCGTCGCGGTGGGAGTGCTCGCCCTGTTCGCTCCCGGTGTGTCTCCGTGGCTGCGCCGGAACCGCTGACCGGACTCACACCTGGCACGGATCGGTACTGCCGTGGAACTCCGGGTCGGGGTCGTATTCGCGGTTGGACGTACCCGAATACTCTGGATCGGGGTCGTACTCGTCGTTGGTCGTCCCCGTGAAGTCGGGGTCCGGATCGTACTCGTCGTTGGTCGTGCCCTCGTAGGAGGAGTTGCAGGCCGGGTGGGCGGCAGCGGTCTGGGTCACGGACGCGGCGCCGAACACGAGAGCCACGGCTGCCAGTGCGGTCATCGTCGTGCGGATCATGATGATTCCTTTCATCGGTGGGCTGATCATCGGTGGGCTGGGCGGACCCAGAAGAGAGAACCGAGCGGGGTCACCCGGGTGCGGGCTGGTGGGGCATCGCGGGTTCGCCCGCGCCGATCCGGCTCGACCCGGCGATATCGGTATGGCGCGTCACCGTGGGGGTACCCAAATCGGGGCCCGCAACACCCGGCGCGAGCGGCGGAATCGTCAGGGCTCGCCGGAATTCCATCTGCCCGCCGGTATCGCTCTCGGCGGCGGTCGAGGCGTACGCGAACGTGCCGACTCCCACCGTGACGGCGACGAGGACGGGCGACACCATGCCGCCGAGAACGCTGGGCCATACGCGTCGGTGCGAAGACCGGGGTGCCGGTCCCGGAGAGTCGAAGTTCATACCGAGAATCCTTCGCGGCGCGCGCTTTCCACACATCCAGGAAGGCACCCAACTTGGACCCCGAGAAAAACCCTGAGAAGGCCTTCCTAATGAGGACCGTTTCTGACCTCAATCGCTTCTATTGTTCTTCTCATGACCACTTCGCAGAAGTCCCCGGCCACCGGTGAGCGCGCCGACCTCCTCCAGATCCTGCAGGAGCAGCGAGCCACCCTGTTGATCACCGTCCGCGACATCGACGACGCACAGGCACGGCAACGTTCGACCGTCAGCGACCTGACGCTCGGCGGACTGATCAAGCACGTGTCCCACACGGAAAAGCACTGGGTCGAAACCATTCTCGAGCCGGACGAGAACGCGGAGTTCGACATGGAGTGGGCGATGGAGAAGTACTACATGCGCGAAGACGAAACCCTCGAGGGACTGCTCGCCGAGTACGCCGAAGTGGCCCGCGCGACGGAGGCCGCCGTGGCCGGCCTCGACGACCTGGACGTGCTCGTCCCACTGCCCACCGCACCCTGGGCACCCGAGCGGCAGTGGTGGACGATCCGCCGCACCCTGCTCCACATCATCCGGGAGACCGGCCACCATTCCGGTCACGCCGACATCATCCGGGAATCCCTCGACGGCGGAAACACCACCATGCAGATGGGCGCCGACGCGGGCATGGAGTTCTGACCCGCCCGGCAGAACAGACGAAAACACCTCACCGGGTTCGGGTTCCGGTGAGGTGTTCTCTTCATGCGGCGTTCGAGTGTTGACTTACCTCCTGCGGTTCAACTTTTTCGCCGACTGGTGAAAACCATGGTGCCCCGCTGCGGGGGCACCGGCCACCTACCCCAGGGTGAATCCTGCCCACCTGGTGCCGCGGCTACGCCTCCGCGGTGACGGAGAGCACGACCACGTCGTCGGGGAAGGACGCGGGTGTCTGCAGTCCGGCGACCGCGAGGGCCCGGCCCGTCATCGAGACGCCGGGAACCTCCCTCCGCGCGGACAGCCCGTCGGCTCGACCACCCTGTGGGTGCACGTCGAACCACGCCGGGGGTTTCAGGCCCTCGTCCGGTGCACCGGCGAAGACGGGACGCACCCGATAGCGCCGGTCGGGGTCGAGCCCGGGCAGCGTGAACCTGCCGCGCGGTGACACCTCGGAGCGCCCCACGTACGCGAGGAAGAACAGCGCCTCCGCCCGGTCCTGCGCGACCGCGCCGTAGACGAGCAGGGTCGGGTCGATCTCGTCGGCGCGCACCATCGTTCCCGTGTGCAGGAGTTCCCGGTGTCGCTTGTACACGTCGATCCATACCGCGAGCTGAACGTTCTCGTCGTCGGTGGCGGTCGCGAGATCCCACTCGATTCCGAGGTGACCGTAGAGCGCCGTCCCCGCCCGGAAGGACAGGCGGTGGTACCGGCCGGTCGTGTGGGAGATGCCGGACGCGATGTGCGAGCCCAGCAGCTCGGGGGGAAGCAGCTGCATCGTCCACCGGTTCATCTGCTGGCGCTCGAGCGGATCGATGCAGTCCGAAACCCAGACGCGGTCGGTGCGCTCGAGGATTCCGAGGTCCACCCGCGCTCCGCCCGACGAGCAGGATTCGATCTCCAGTCCGGGGAAGCGGCGCTTCAGTTCGTCCATCAGCCGGTAGGTCGCGAGGGTCTGGTCATGGACGCCGGCGCGGCCGTGCGGTGCGGTGCCCGCGTCGATCAGGTCGCGGTTGTGGTCCCACTTGATGTAGGCGATGTCGTACTCGCCGAGGATCGCGGACATGCGCTCCAGGATGTGGTCGTACGCCTCGGGGATCCCCAGATTGAGCACCTGCTGGTTCCGGGACGGCACGGGCGTGCGCCCGCCGGTCGCCATGACCCACTCCGGATGCGCCCGCGCGAGGTCGGAATCGAGGTTGATCATCTCCGGTTCGAACCACAGGCCGAACTCCATGCCGAGGGAACGCACGTGATCGACGAGCGGATGCAGACCGTTCGGCCACACCGTCTCGTCGACGTGCCAGTCCCCCAGGCCCGCCAGATCGTTGCGCCGGTACCTGAACCAGCCGTCGTCGAGCACATAGCGTTCGACGCCGAGCTTCGCCGCGCGATCCGCCAGGTCCGTCAACCGGGCCAGGTCGTGGTCGAAATAGACCGCCTCCCACACGTTGATCGTCACCGGGCGCACGCGCCGCGGGTGCGTGGGCCGCGACCGGAGATAGTCGTGGAAGCGATGTGCCTGGGCGTCGAGGCCGTCGCCGTAGGCGCCGTAGACCCAGGGCGTTGCGTAACTCTCGCCGTCCGCGAGCCGTACCTCGCCCGGCAGGAGCAGTTCCCCGCCGCCGACCACCTGGAAACCGGTGAAGAGACGTTCGGCGTAGTGGCGGTGGTTGCCGCTGAACGCGACGTGGGTGCCCCACACTTCGCCGCGGCCGAACCCGAATCCGGGTACGCCGACGGAGAGCACCGTCGCGGCGTCCGGGCCGGTGCGTCCCTTCCGTCCTTCGCGTTCGTGGATGCCGACGGTGAGTTCACGGCGCTGCGGGGTCCGTTCCTTCCCCCACCGGCCCGCGAAGTCGAGGATCTCGCGGGCCTGCGGCGGGACCGGGAACGCGAGCTGGAGGTCGTCGAGAACGTAGAAGGAGTCGCCCGCGTTCGTGACCTCGGCGCGCGCCCGGAGCAGGCCGCTCGGTAGCAGCTCGATGTCGAGGACCAGACCGAGATCGGCGACCGTGTCGTGCGCGGCGACCCGCACCGCGCCGGCACCGACCGCGACGAGTCCCGACCGGTGCTCGGCTGCGTCGACCGTGAGCGCGGTGGTCGTGAACAGCGGCGACCAGTCGGCGCCGTCCCGGTGCCCCGCGATCCCGGGCTTCCCCACCCACCCGGTGTGGTGTTCGGGGAGTATCGACAGCCGCACCGGGAGATCGACCACGTTGCCCGCCGGGGGCTCGATGTTCGCCTGCGCCAGGGCTTCGACGTCGGCGAGGTCGAGGTCGCCGAGCGCCGCACCCCAGTGCACGATCGCCGGCAACCGGCCCCCGGTGAGATCGAGAACGACGGACACGCCGCCGGCGGTGAGGTGGACGTACGCGTGCGGTGAAGTCGCAGTCACTTGTTGGCTCCCATCGTCAGCCCGGAAACGAAATGCCGCTGCAGCGCGACGAATACGAGCACCGTCGGCAGTGCGACGAGCACCGATCCGGCGGCGAGCAGGTTGGTGTCGGTGAAGAAGCTGCCCTGCAGATTCTGCAGTGCGGTGGTGACCGGCAGCTTGTCGCCGCTGACCATCAGCGCCAGTGCCCAAAAGAAGTCGTTGTAAATCCAGGTGATCATGAGCGTCGCGAGCGCGGCCAGCGCCGGACGGCACAGTGGGAGCACCACCTGCCAGTACTGACGGAACAGCCCGGCGCCGTCCACCGTCGCCGCCTCGAGCAGTTCCGGCGGGACCGTCTTCATGTAGTTGCTGAGCACGAACACGCAGAAACCGGTCTGGAACGCGACGTGCACCAGGATCAGTCCCCAGTAGCTGTCGTAGAGCGAGCCCGACGAACTCATCCAGTACGGCAGCGGAATCGCGTTGTACAGACGGAACAACGGGGTCAGCAGTGTCTGCTGCGGCAGCAGATTGCCCGCGATGAACACCGCCAGCATGATCACGTTGAACTTCCACGGGAACCGGGCGAGCACGAACGCCGCCATCGACCCGATGAACAGGATCAGCAGCACCGCCGGGATGGTGATGAGCATCGAGTTGAGGAAGTAGTGCGGGATTCCGCCGACTTCCCACGACTCGGTGTAATTGCTGAGCGTGAATCCGCCGACCGACAGGTAGCCGTGGCTGAGGACGTAGTCGTAGTCGCGGAACGAGTTGTAGAGCGCCCACAGCAGCGGGAAGATCCACAGCAATGCCAGGGCGGTGAGAAGGAGGTAGATCGCGGCGTGCGCGGTACTCAGCCGGCGCCGGTTGGCCACCGCGGCCTTGTTGCGGGGCCCGGTCCGGTCGACGGGCGCACTGTGGTCGGCGAGGGGTGTCGTCATGGTCATCAGTCGTCGCTCCGCATCACGATCCAGAGATAGAGGGCAATGAATACCAGTGAGATCACGAGCATGATCGTCGCCAGGGCAGACCCGAATCCGACCCGGCCCGCTTCGCCCACGACGTTGGCGGTGACGAGGGCGGAGATGAGTTCGAGGCCGTTGCGGCCCTTGTTGATCACCCACACGAGGTCGAAGGCGCGCAGGGCCTCGATGACGGTGATGACGATGATCAGCAGGTTGGTGGGCTTCATCAGGGGGAACACGATCCGGAAGAACGTGCGGATCGGACCCGCACCGTCCATGAGGGCCGCTTCGCGCACCGACGGGTCGATGGCCTTGAGACCGGCCAAGTACAGCAACATGATGTAGCCGGTGTGCCGCCAGCTGGCGGCGACCATGACGGCCCAGATGTTGACGTCGGGGTTGCCTAGCCAGTCGACGTCCGTGCCGAGGATGGTGTTGAGCACGCCGCCGTCGGTGGCGTAGATCAGCTGCCACACGAACCCAACCAGTGCCATCGACAACACCACGGGGATGTAGAAGATGCTCTGGTACAGCCGGCTTCCCTTCAGACCCCGGTCGAGGAGGACCGCGAGGAAGATGCCGAGGATCGTCGGGAAGACGAACAGGAACGCCAGCCAGAGGACGTTGTTGTGGAGGGCCTGCTGGAACGGGGGGTACGCCTGGACGGCGTCGACGTAGTTCTGCGGGCCGATCCACTCGATGGTGGACGTGCCGCCGATGCCGTCCCAGCGTGCGAACGACAGGATCACCGTGAACACGGTGGGAATCCACACCATCCCGATCACGATCGCGGCGGGCAGCCCGAGCATGACGGCGATGGTCCACCGGTCACCCCGGCTGCGCCGGATCTTCGGTGCCCGAACCCTGGGTTCGGTTCCGGCCTGGGGAGGAACTGTGCTGGTCATGAATTCACCTGACCTGTCGGGACCGTGATGGTGGTCGTTGTCTTCTCGTGTGCTCTCATTGCCCGAACACCGCCGCCTTCTGACGCTCGATGCTGCGGACCAGGCCGTCGACGTCGTTCGGGTTGCCCAGGAACTGCTGCATCGCCGGGATCATGACGACGGACGCGAAGTCGGGGCGGGTGTCCCGGTCGAGGAACTGGGTGATGGACCCCGCACCCTGGACGAGGGCGGCCGACTTCTGCACGAGCGGAGAGAAACTCGACAGATCGGCGTCGCGGTGCGCGGGTATCGCCTGGGGGTCCTGCTTCGCATACGCGACTGCGGCGTCGGCGCTGGTGAGGAAGGAGAGGAACTGCTGCGCGCCACCGAGGTTCCGCGGGTCCTTGCGCATCATGAATCCGTCCATCGGCGCCTCGACCGCCGAAGCGCCGACGGCGGAGTCGAGTTCGGGGAACGCGAAGAAGTCCAGATCCTCGCGGTCGGGCCCTGCGGGGAAGCTCTGCGCGACGAACATGCCGGCCACCAGCATGCCGACTTCCTTGTTGAGGAGTGCCTGCTGCGCCTCGGACATCTTGCGGCCCAGCGGTTGCGGCTGGTGGAACGGGAGGATCTCGCGCCAGGTGTCGAACACCGACCGGACGCGGTTGTCGGTCCAGCTCACCTCGCCCGCGAGGAGGGAGCGGTGGAAGTCGACGCCGTTGAGGCGCAGGTCGAGATAGTCGAACGTGCCGAACGGGGGCCAGCCGTCGCGGACGCCGAACCCGATCGGGGTGAGTCCGTCGGCCTGCATGCGCTTGGACAGGGTCACCCATTCGTCGAACGTCTTCGGCGGCGCGTAGCCGCGCTGCTGCCAGAGGCTGGGGCGGTAGAACACCGCCCACGGGTAGTAGAAGAACGGGATCAGGTACTGCTGGCCGTCGGTTCCGGTGGACGCCTCACGGAAACTGTCGCTGAAGCCGCTGCCGTGCGCTTGCCACACCGAGCTGACGTCGTCGACGAGACCCTTGTCGGCGAAGTACTTCATGCGGTACCCCGACATCCAGGTGAAGACGTCGTCCGGGGTGCCCTGCAAGTAGTTGTTGACGTTCTCCTGGAACGAGGTGGAGTCGACGGAGTTGATCCGCACGGCGGCGCCGGTCTGCTGCTGGAACATCCCGACGACGTCCTGGACGCCGAGTTTGGCGTTCTTGTCCGACAGCCGCGATCCGAGGGTGATCACGTGGGGGTCGACACCGCTCGTGCACCCGGACAGCACGCCCGCGGTCGACAGGGCGCCCGCGGCGCCGAGCGCGGCCTTGAGAAAGGTGCGCCGGGAGGGTTGCCACGGGTGCGGCAGCTCGTTTCGGTTCATGGTGCCCTTTTCGGTTGAGTACCGGGTGGGGGCGGAGTCGCTCACCACCTGATCGAAATCGAACAACTTCGATCACATTTCGGTGCTGTCGCCTCACGCCCTTACGTGATGCAGGTTACAAAATCACGCCGCACTGCGCGTTGTCAACCAGTTGCATGCGCGTTCACCTGCACAAGTGCAGAAATGTTCATTCGTGTTGACTTTTGAACAGCGATCCGACAGATTGTGAGCATGCACACAGCGAGCGATTCCGGCGGGCGGCACCTGCGGTGGCCGACCCGGGGCATTTCCTTCGGCGGTGACTACAACCCCGAGCAGTGGCCGGAAGAGATCTGGCAGCGCGACGTCGAACTCATGCGCGAGGCGTGTGTCGACTTCGCGACCGTCGGCGTCTTCTCCTGGGCGCGGCTCCAGCCCACCCCCGACACGTGGGACTTCGGCTGGCTCGATCGCGTCCTCGACCTCCTGCACGACGGCGGCGTCCGCGTCGACCTGGCCACCGCGACCGCGTCCCAACCGCCCTGGCTCACGGCCGCGCATCCCGAGGTCCGGCCCGTGGACGAGCGTGGCTACCGGTACGAGATCGGCAGCAGGCAGACATGGAGCCCGAGTTCCCCGATCTACCGCGACCACTCCCTCGTCCTCGTCGAGAAGATGGCGACCCGATACGGCGGCCACCCCGCACTCGCGCTCTGGCATGTGTCGAACGAACTCGGCTGCCACAACTCACGCTGCTACTCCCCCGACAGCGCGCGGGCGTTCCGGCGGTGGCTGCAGCGTCGCTACGGCGACCTGACCGAACTCAACCGGGCGTGGGGCACGACGTTCTGGAGCCAGCACTACAGCGACTGGAACGAAGTGGTGCCGCCCGCCGCGAGCACGACGTTCGGCAATCCCACGCATCTGCTGGACTGGCGCCGGTTCTGCTCGGACGCCCTCCTCGACCAGTACCTCGCCGAGCGGGAGGTGTTGCGGCGCATCACCCCCGACATCCCGGTCACCACCAACTTCATGGTGGGCATGGGCTCACCGCAGTCGCTCGCCGGCGACATGAACTACACGCAGTGGGCGCCCGAACAGGACCTGGTGTCCACCGACCACTACCTGGTGGGGCCCGCGACGGGCGACGGCGCCGCCCACCACCGGCTGTCGTTCTCGGCCGACCTGACCCGCGGCATCGCCGGCTCACGGCCGTGGCTGCTGATGGAACATTCGACGAGCGCCGTCAACTGGCAGCCGGTCAACCGGGCGAAGGCACCCGGGGAGATGCTGCGCAACTCCCTCGCCCACGTCGCCCGCGGAGCGGACGGCATCGCCTTCTTCCAGTTCCGCGCGTCCGACGCGGGTGCGGAGAAATTCCATTCGGCTCTGGTTCCGCACGCGGGCACCGACTCCGCGCGATGGCGGGAAGTCGTCCAGCTCGGCGCCGTGCTGCGCCGCCTCGAACCGGTGGCAGGCAGTCGCGTCGAGGCGCCGGTGGGTGTGCTGTTCGACTGGGAGTCGCAGTGGGCGTGCGAGCAGGACGGGCACCCGTCCCGGTTGATGCAGCCCATGGCGATCGCCGAACGCGCCCACCACGCCTTCTCCGGCGTCACGTGTGACGTGATCCCCGCGGACGCCGACCTGAGCCGGTACGCCGTGGTGGTCGTTCCGGCCGTGTACCTGTGCAGCGACGAGGACGCCGCGCGCATCGAGGCCGCGACCCGCGCCGGCGCACAGGTGCTGGTCACCGCATTCTCCGGGATCGCGGACCGCGACGATCACATCCGGCTCGGCGGCTACCCCGGGGCGTTCCGCGACCTGCTGGGTGTCCGCACCGAGGAGTTCTTCCCGCTCGGCGCCGACGAGACCGTCGCCCTCGACGACGGCACCGCGGCCCGCATCTGGACCGAGTACCTGACGGTGTCCGAGGACGTGGACGTTCTCGCCCGCCACACCGAGGGGCATCTGCAGGGCGTGCCCGCCCTCACCCGCAGGCCGGTCGGCGACGGCGCGGCCTGGTACCTCGCCACCGTCCCCGACACACAGGGCTGGGCGAGGATCGCCGAGACGATTTGCGCCGCAGCCGGTCTCGACCTCCACGCGGGACAAAACTCCGACGTCGAGATCGTACGCAGGCGGGGCGAGAACGGGTCGTGGCTGTTCGTCCTGAACCACACGACCGAGAAGGTGACCGTCGAGGTGTCCGGCACCGACCTCGTCACCGAACGAGTGGTCGACGGACCGCTCACGCTGGCACCCGGCAGCTGTGCTGTGATTCGCGAAGACAGCGCCGACACCGGCGCCCGGACCCGAAAGGCGGACGCATGATGCTCGCTCGTCAGCGCCAGCAGGTGATCCTCGACGAGGTCACCTCCCGCGGTGCGGTGAAGGTCGTCGACCTCGGCGCGACGCTCGGGGTCTCCGACATGACCATCCGGCGCGACATCAACGAACTCGTCGAGCAGGGTCTCGTCGAGCGGGTGCACGGCGGGGTCACGCTGCCGCGGTCGGCAAGTGTGCACGAACCGGGGTTCTCGGCGAAGTCCGAACTCGACCGCGAGGCCAAGCGGGCCATCGCCCGCGCCGCCGCCCGGCTGGTGCGGCCAGGCACGTCCGTGGGCATCTCCGGCGGCACCACCACGCACGCCCTCGCCCGCGAACTCCTCGACGTCCCCGACATCACCGTCGTCACCAATTCGCTACCCGTCGCCGACGCCTTCCACGAGGGCGGCCGCGACGACCAGACCATCCTCCTCACCGGTGGTCAGCGCACCCCGTCGTTCGCGCTGGTCGGGCCGCTCACGGTCGCCGCCCTGCGCGGGATCCACGTGGACATGCTGTTCCTGGGTACGCACGGCATGGGGATCGACTCCGGACTCACCTGTCCCAATTTGATGGAAGCACAGACCAATCAGGCGCTCGTCGCGTCGTCGCGGCGGGTCGTGGTGCTCGCCGACCACACGAAGTGGGGGGTGACCGCGCTGGCGAACACGATCCCACTGTCCGACGTCGACATCCTCATCACCGACGCCGGGCTCGAGCGCACCGCCCAGGAAGCTCTCGCCGACCACGTCGGCGACCTCGTGGTGACACGGGAGAACCGGGAAGGACCCACCGATGACCGTGCGTGACGAACAGGATGCGCCGGAGACCGGGACGCGGCTCCGGATGCGCAAGACCCGGACGACCCTCGCGGACGGCCGCGAACTGATCTACTTCGACGACTCCGAGCCGTACGTGTCGGGCGGAGCCACCCGCGAGCTGGTGGATTCACGTCCGCTGCCGCCGGCGGTGTCGCAGTCGCAGATGCGGTTCGACGTGCTCACCGGGGAATGGGTGGTCATCGCTGCCCAGCGGATGGACCGCACGTTCCTGCCGCCGCCGGACGCGTCGCCGCTCGCCCCGAGCGTGCCGGGCAAGGCACCTACGGAGATTCCGGCCGACGACTACGACGTGGTGGTGTTCGAGAACCGTTTCCCGTCGCTGGCGACGGCCGCCGCCGAGCAGGACCTTCCGGACTGCGTCGACGGAGAAGCGTTGTGGCCGTTGGCACCGGGAGCGGGCAGGTGCGAGGTCGTGTGCTTCACCAGCAACCCGGATGCCGCCTTCGCCACCCTGAGCGTCGACCGGGTCCGCACCGTCGTCGACGTCTGGGCCGACCGCACCGCCGAACTGTCGGCGCTGCCAGGGGTCCGGCAGGTGTTCTGCTTCGAGAACCGGGGCAAGGAAATCGGCGTCACCCTGACTCATCCGCACGGGCAGATCTACGCCTACCCGTACCTGCCGCCCCGCACGGACGCACTGATCCGGCGCTCCCGCGAGCACTTCGAGAGCACCGGGCGGCTGCTGCTCGCCGACGTCCTCGACGCCGAAACTCGATCCGGCAGGCGCGTGGTCCTGGCCGCCGAGCACTGGACCGCGTACGTTCCCGCCGCCTCGCGCTGGCCGCTGGAGGTGCATCTCGCACCGCACCGCGACGTCCGTGACCTCACCGAACTGTCCGAAGACGAGCGGGACGAACTCGCCCACGTCTATCTCGAACTGCTGCGGCGGGTCGACCGGTTCTTCGAGGGTGTCGACGCCGTGCCCTACATCGCCGCGTGGCACCAGGCGCCCGTCGGCGAGGACCGTCCGCTCGGACGCCTGCACCTGCAACTGTTCTCGATGATGCGGTCGCCGGGCCGGATGAAGTACCTGGCGGGATCCGAGTCCGGGATGGGGGCATGGGTCAACGACACCACACCCGAGCGCATCGCCGACCGGCTGCGGGAGGTGGCGTCGTGAATGGTGCGCAGTGGGTCACCCCCGTCGACGCCGCCGCAGTCGCCGCCCCTGCGGAGGCGCTGTTCCGCAGCACGTTCGGCGGCGTCGCGGACGGCGTCTGGACGGCACCCGGCCGGGTCAACCTCATCGGTGAGCACGTCGACTACGCCGGCGGACTGGTCCTGCCGTTCGCGCTCCCCTACGTGACGGTCGTCGCCGTCCGTGTGCGGGGCGACGGGATCCTGCACGCCGTGTCCACGCACACCGGCGAGTCCTGGCGCGGTCCGCTCGACGACGTCGCCCCGGGCCACCCGGCCGGCTGGGCCGCGTACGTCGCCGGGGTGGTGTGGGCGCTACACCGGTCCGGACACCTCACAGCGGGAACCGGTTTCGACGTCGCAGTGCATTCGACGGTCCCCGTCGGCTCCGGGCTGTCGAGTTCGGCAGCGCTCGAGTGCGCCTTCGCTCTCGCCGCCGCCGACCTCGCCGGACTGCCCACGGACGACGCCGGCCGCCGCCCGCTGATCACCGCGTCCATCCGCGCGGAGAACGAGATCGCCGGCGCGTCCACCGGCGGCATGGACCAGTCGGTCGCGATGCTCGCCCGCCCCGGCCACGCTCTGCTCCTCGACTGCCGGGACGGCGCCACCCGCCACGTTCCGCTCGACTTCGACTCCGCCGACGCCCGGCTGGTGGTCATCGACACCAACGCGCCGCACCGGCTGGTCGACGGCAAGTACGGCAACCGGCGCGCCGCCATCGAGAAGGCCTGCGCCGACCTCGGCGTCGCCACCCTGCGCGACGTCGCCGACCCCGACGCCGCCGTCGCGGGACTGAGTTTCCCGGCAGCGCAGCGGGTCCGGCACGTGGTCGGCGAGATCCGCCGCGTCCGGGAGGTCGCCGACCTGCTCGACCGCGGGCGGATCGCCGACATCGGCGACGCCCTGAACCGCTCGCACGCCTCGTTGCGCGACGACTACGAGGTCAGCTCCGTCGAACTCGACTCCGCCGTCGACGCCGCCCTCGAGGCCGGCGCCTGGGGTGCGCGGATGACCGGCGGCGGCTTCGGCGGCTCCGCGATCGCCCTCGTACCCGCCGACCGGGTCGACGCCGTCGTCGAGAACGTCGCCCGACGCGCCGAGACCGCCGGCCTGCCGGTCCCCCAGTTCCTGCACGCCGAGCCGTCGGGCTCGGCACACCGACTCTGAGATCCCCTTCCACGACCAGGAGAACACCATGGCACGAGTCACGTACGACGCAGCCACCAAGATGTACCCCGGTTCCGATGTGCCGGCCGTCGATTCGCTGAACCTCGACATCGAGGACGGCGAATTCCTCGTCCTCGTCGGCCCGTCCGGGTGCGGCAAGTCGACGTCGCTGCGGATGCTGGCCGGTCTCGAGGACGTCGACTACGGTGCCATCCGCATCGGCGAACGCGACGTCACCGCCCTCGCACCGAAGGAACGGGACATCGCGATGGTGTTCCAGAACTACGCGCTGTACCCCCACATGACGGTGGCGAAGAACATGGGCTTCGCCCTCGAGATCGCCGGCATGGACAAGAGTGAGATCGGCCGCCGCGTCGAGGAGGCCGCGAAGATTCTCGATCTCGGCGACTACCTGAACCGCAAGCCGAAGGCCCTCTCCGGTGGGCAGCGTCAGCGCGTCGCGATGGGCCGGGCGATCGTCCGCGACCCGCAGGTGTTCCTCATGGACGAGCCGCTGTCGAACCTCGACGCGAAACTCCGGGTGCAGACCCGCACCCAGATCTCACTGCTGCAGCGCCGGCTGGGCACCACCACCGTGTACGTCACCCACGACCAGGTGGAGGCCATGACCATGGGCGACCGCGTGGCCGTCATGAAAGCGGGCATCCTGCAGCAGTGCGCGAGCCCGAAGACGCTGTACGAGAAGCCGGTCAACAGCTTCGTCGCCGGGTTCATCGGGTCACCGGCCATGAACCTGTTCGAGGTCGACGTCGTGAACGGCGACGCCCGGATCGGTTCACTGTCGACGCCGATCGAGCGGTCGGTGGTGGGCGCCCTGGACACCGGCCGGGTGGTCGTCGGTGTCCGCCCCGAGGCGTGGACCGTGTCCGACCGGGGCACCACGGTGAAGGTCGACGTGGTGGAGGAACTCGGCGCGGACGCCTACATCTACGGACGCATCGTCCGCGACGGCGAACTCGGCGGACACGACATCGTCGCGCGCGTCAGCGACTCCGCATCCCCGGCCAAGGGCGAGGTGATCCGGCTGGCACCGGACCCGGCCCGCCTGCACTACTTCTCCCCGACGACGGGGGCGCGACTCGGCGACTGAGCGAACCGACCCCCCACCGCCGAACCGAAGGAGCAACAAGTGAAACTTCTCGTCACCGGCGGCGCCGGTTACGTCGGCAGCGTCTGCGCCCAGCGGCTGCTCGAGTGCGGCCACACGGTCGTGGTCGTGGACGACCTGTCGACCGGCAACGCCGACGCGGTGCCGGCAGGAGCGGAGTTCGTCGAGGAGGACGTCGCGAGTGCGGCCGAGCGGGTTCTCGGCAGCGGGGACTTCGACGGCGTGTTGCATTTCGCCGCCCGCTCCCTCGTCGGGGAGTCGGTGGTGACGCCGGAGACGTACTGGAACGCCAACGTCGTCAAGACCCTGACCCTGCTGGAGGCCATGCGCTCGTCCGGTACCGGCCGGCTGGTGTTCTCCTCCACCGCAGCGACGTACGGATCACCGGACTCCGTGCCGATCACCGAGGACGCACCGACCCGGCCGACCAACCCGTACGGTGCCACCAAACTGGCGATCGACCACGCGATCACGTCGTACGCGGTCGCGCACGGTCTGGCCGCGTGCAGTCTGCGCTACTTCAACGTCGCCGGCGCGTACGCCGGGCTCGGCGAGAACCGTCTCGTGGAAACACACCTGATCCCGCTGGTGCTGCAGGTCGCCGCCGGGCACCGGGACGAGATCTCGGTGTTCGGCACCGACTGGCCCACCCCGGACGGCACTGCCGTCCGCGACTACATCCACATCCACGACCTGGCGGAGGCGCATATCCTCGCGCTCGAGTCGGCCCGGCCCACAACGCACCGCGTCTACAACCTCGGCACCGGCACCGGGTTCAGTGTGCGGGAGGTGATCTCGTCCTGCGAACGCGTGACGGGCCGAACCATCGCCACCCGGGACGCCCCGCGGCGCGCCGGTGATCCGGCGGTCCTCGTCGCGTCCGGCGCACGTGTGCAGGCCGAACTGGGCTGGCGACCGAGACACACGGACCTCGATGCGATCGTGGCCGATGCGTGGACGTATCTGCAGTCGCTGGGCGCGCGG
>NZ_JASHKX010000005.1:0-281590 GCF_030058635.1 Rhodococcus sp. IEGM 1305 | reverse complement strand
GGTCGCCGCGCTCCGGCTCGTCTCAGCTCGCCCATCGGACGGACTTAAAATCCGCCCAGTGTCGGTTCGAGTCCGACTGGGGGCACGTGATGAAGTGCTGCTCCTTCACGTTGGGGCGGCAGCTCAGTAGTGTCGAAAGACCCAGTCGAACTTCTTGCGACGTACGCACCTCACGAGACTCGTCCGCCGTGCGTGTGCAGTAGACCGCGTCTGGGGCCAACCGGAGCGCGGCAGTTCTGACCACGGGTCGTGTCGATCGTGTCGTAGGTAGGTGGAACCCTCTGACCCACATTGTCGACGCAGGTGTTGGAGGCTGAATCATCAGCACGGGCCGAGGGGGAACGAATGTTCGATGGGCTCACGCAACCGACGGCCACGCTGCTGGCCGGTTCGGCAGTCGCACTCGCTGCCGTCATCACGTTTCTGAGCGGGTGGCTAACCAGGAAGCTCGACCACGAGCACTTCCGGTCGGCGCGCGAGGTTGAGCGGCAGCAGTTCGAAGCGAATGAAAACGCCGAACGTGAGCGCGACCGACGCGATAGATACACTACGCATGCCGCGCAACTCGGCCACGAATCATCTGCGGTTCGCTTGGCGGGAGCGTACGGTCTGGCGGCGCTCGCAGACGAGTGGGTCCGCGCCGATCAGGGCGCGGACGCGCAGACTTCGGTCGACCTGCTGCGAGCTTATCTGCGTATGGGCGTAAAAGATGGATCCGTCGGACTCAGTGCTCGCGAACGTGAATTGCGAAAAGCGATAATCGAGGCGATTTCTCGCCGCGCCGACTGGTGGTTGCAGTCGGTGGGTGCTGATGCCGAGGATGTCTGGCGTCATCTCGATACGGATCTCTCCGACAGTTGCCTGGCTTCGATCGATCTCTACCAGGCGCACCTTGCGGGAATCACCTTATCGGGGGCGGATCTGTCCGGCGCAGTCCTGTCGGGAGCAGATCTCGAGAACGGGATGCTGAATCGAGCTATCCTCATGAATGCGAAGTGCACGGGAATCTACGCGCGCGGGGCGGACTTCGAATGCGCCGATCTTCGTGGCGCAGATCTGCGCTATGCGAATCTGACCGAAGCGAATCTGAGCGGCGCAGACCTTAGCGGCGCCGACTTGACTGGTGCCCAACTCAACGGAACGTGCCTGGCGGGCACGAGTTCGACGAGCACGGGGTGAACGACACAAATCATCGAGCTTGAACTCTCGAGTGTCGTATTGAAGAGACCCGTACCGGCGCACCGAACTCTGTACGAGGACATTGGTGGATACGCCGAGTATTGTCGACATGTTTCATGCTTCGACGGCACACAACTCTCCGCTACCTGTTTGACGCAATTTGTGATCTGCGGGGCGGCATGAGCACCGTCTAGGCGGTAATGGCGCGACAAGTTCAAACAAGCGCCACAGCACCGGGCGCTGGCCGAGGAAGTGTCGACCTAGAGGACCGCGGCCCACCCTGCTGTCAGGACGTTCGGACGAGTTCCGCCCGCATCTGGGTGAACAGGAACAGCCCGGGGCGGCCGGAGATCTGCTCATATTCGCGCACAACGTCGTCCATGAACTCCGGCACGGCTGCGTCGTCGAGGTGCGTGGTCCAGTCGGTGGATCCGACGGTGCACCACCGCGCGAATTCCTCCCGGGAACCGAAATCCCATTCGACGTCGCGGACGACGAGGTCGGTGGTGCCGAGTCCTGCTGCCTTCGCGACGTCGCGGAACTTCTGCGGTTCGATGTGGATGAACGGCGCCGTGAAGTCGGTGAAGAACTCGGCCCATCGCGGGCGTGCCGCCACGGCCATCAAAACGTCTTCGACACTGGTCCGCAGGCTCGCGCACACCATCTGGATGATCACACGCCCGCCGTCCACGACACTGCGGGCGATTCCGGCCAGTGCCACCTGCAGGTCGGGGACCCAGTGCAGGGCGTTGAACGACACCGCGACGTCGAACGCGCCATCGAACGGGAGGGCGCGTGCATCGGCCGTACGGAACTCGGCGCGGGTGCCGTCCGGCAGTGCTCTGGATTGGGCCTTCGCGATCATCCGCGGCGACGCGTCCACTCCGACCACCGAGCCGCCGGGGAGCCGTTCGGCGATCCGGAGCGTGACGAATCCGTCGCCGCATCCCACGTCGAGCACCCGTTCACTGCCCGCGAGGGCGAGGTCCGCGATCGACTTCTCCGCGACGGCGCGCTGGAGGGCGCCGACATCGGCGTAGCCTTCGCCGTCCCAATCGACCATGACGGCCGACCCCGGCCGACCTCAGGCGCCCTGGTGGTGCGGGCTCGGGTGTGCACTGCCGCCGGATCGCGCGATGGACGCGCGGACGCGGGCCGTGGCCTGCCAGATCTGGGTGCTGTCGTGGACGCTGATCACCGGTATGCCCTGCTCACGGGCGTGCTGAACGCTCAGTGCGTCCTGGGGTGAGCCGATTCCGTCGAGGACGTCCTCGGTGACGATCGCGCAGAGCGCGGGGCCGTCGATCTTCCGGACGGGCTCGAGTCCGTGGACCACCATCCACTGCTTGACCATCGCCCAGTGGGACACCTCTTTGTACCGCGTGGGGTTGCCGATGAAGAGAACCCGACGGGAGCGGCGGGCGCGAGCGATATCGATGTGCGTGACGGTAGCCATGGCGGAGGGTTCCTGTCCGTTGCGGGATTCCGTACTGTCAATCCCCAATCGCAGCGGTTTCGTTACGCGCCGGTCCAAGAAGTTCGCCATTCCCGCGTACGTGAGTGCGAAAGAGTGCTCGAACACGCTTTGCCGCTCACGTACGCACGGTCCGTCAGCTGCCGAACGGACTGCCGGACGAGCCTCCGCCGCCCGGCCCCGACGTCTCGGTCACGGTGACGACGGTGGGTTCGACGGTGCCGTTGTTCAGCGGCGGGACGCTTCCCCACTGCTCGAAAGACGGCACGCTCGAGCAGGACCATTGCACCGCGTACTCGCCGGGGTCGACGGTGGCCCGCAGTTCGCCGTCGTCTCCGCCCATCACGACGGTCGGGCCCACGGTGGCGGCAGGCACGGTTCCGTCGACGGGGACGATGTTCATCACGCACACCACTGCCCCGGACACGTCGTACCGGACGTCCATGATGACCGCGTTCCCGTCGACGCCGATGTCGACCGTGACGTCTTCGGGTGCCGCGGACGCGGTGGGGGCGGCGAGGAGACCCGCGCCGGCGACAGCGGCGGCGATACCTACGGTTCGTGCAATCGTGACCTTCATCGGTGCATCCTTCCGGACTTCTCGGTTGCCGGGTGATACGAGGCATGGGGCACCCGGGAGTATCGCACCTCGAACCCTCATCTGCTGGGATGTGGAAGGTGGAACACTGCTGGTCTGGGAGTTCGGCGTGTCGATCCGACACCCGGTGCATCGAAGGAGACGGCGAAGTGCTCGGACGGAAGAACTACACGAAGGAAGAAATCGATTACGCCGAGGCGTCCGTCGCGGAGCAGGTCGCCGCGTACACGTCGCTGACGGGGGCGATTGCGGGCGAGGTCACGGGCAAGAAGGTCTTCGCCGCACTCGAGGACTTCGAGCCACTGTTCTTCGACAACATGGTCCTGGTGCTGGACCGCTACTTCGTCCATCGGATCCGGGCGGTGACGGGCAAGGACGGGAACCCGCTCAACGAAGTCGAGATCATTGCCGACTCGTTGATGAACAACGACGGCGTCCTGCGGGGTATCAGCGTCCTGAAGTATGTCTCCGGCCAGTCCGTTCTGAAGCTCGAGATCGGCGGCCGGATCCGTGTGAGCGCCGACGACTTCGAGCGGTTGTCGGCGGCGTTCTTCGCGGAACTGCGGTCGCGGTTCCTGGCATGAGCGTGTGGTTCACGTCCGACCTGCACCTTCGTCACGCACGGCTGGTGGAGATCCGGGGCTTCGAGGCGGAGATCGACGCGCACGACGAATCCATTCTCGACGCGCTCGGCACCGCCGTCGGGAGCGGCGATCAACTCTGGATACTCGGCGACATCACCGTCGGTGGTAAGGCCGCCGAGGACTGGGCGCTGCGCGCACTGGGCGAGTTCGCGCGGACGCGGAACGTCGAACTGCATCTGATCCCCGGCAATCACGACTCGTGCCACCCGATGGCGAACCGCAACAGTCACGTCCGGCAACGGGTGTTCCTGGAGACGTTTGCGTCGGTGCAGTTGTTCGCGCGGCGGAAGCTCGCGAGCGAGACCGTGCTGCTCTCCCATTTCCCGTACGTCGGCGACCACACCGCGGAGGACCGGGGCGTGAAGTACCGGCTGCAGGACGAGGGAGAGTGGTTGCTGCACGGGCACACTCACCAGGACTGCGTGCTCGACCCGTCCGTGCACCCGCGGCAGATCCACGTGGGCTGGGACAGTTGGCGCAGGCCCGTGCACGTCGACGAGATCGCGGAGATCATCGGGTCGGACGCGTCGACTCGGTGACCGGTGTGGCGTCGGCGCGGTATCGGCCGGGTGTCGATCCGTGCGCGTTCTTGAACAGCCGGGAGAAGTGGGCGGCGTCGGCGAAACCCCAGCGGGCACCGATGGCCGAGACGGGTAGGTCGCGGTAACGGGGATCGGCGAGATCGCGTCGGCACTGCTCGAGGCGACGGCGTCGAATCCATCCGCTGACCGTGTCGCCGTCGGCTTCGAACATCTTCTGCAGGTGCCGCACCGAGATGTGATGCGCGGCGGCGATCGAGTGCAGATCCAGTTCCCGGTCGGCGAGCCGCTCGTCGAGGAAGGCGGTCACCTTGGCGCGCAGTGCGTCCCCGCGCGACTGCGGGAGCACCCCGCCGGCGAGGTGAAGTTGCTCCGCGAACGCGGCCGCGACCAGATCGAGGACGGCATCGCCGAGGTGCACCGCGACGGTGGGGGAGGCGTCGGCGATCTGCTCGCCGAGCCCGCGCAACAGTGGGGTGACGACGGCACCGAGCCCCTGCCTGCCGGGCACACGGCGTGCGGTGAGCTGGGCGATGCCGTCGGGCGGAACGCGGAGGAGGTGCCGGGGGAACATCACGACCAGCATCCGGAAGCGGTCGTCGAACGACAGCTGATACGGCCGGGTCGTGTCGTAGATCGCGAAGTCGCCGGGGGTGAGCGCGGTTTCGCGGCCGTCCTGGCTCAGGACGCTGTTCCCGCGCACCTGCAGTCCGAGTTTGAAGTAATCGGGGTTGGCGGCGCGGATGGTCCGGGGCGTTCGCCGAATAACGTGCGGGGCGGCCGTGACCTCGCTGATCCGGATCGCACCGACCGTCGCGCCGCGCACGACGCCACGGAAGTCGTCGTGGTCTGCCGACGTCATCTCGAGGGGGACGAACGCGTCGCTCACCGACTCTCGGAACTCGTCGAACGAGACGAGGCGCTGTTCCCCCGGACGGATAAGACTGCTCACGACCATCGTCTACCTCAACTGCGTTTGACGGCTTCGCGGGCGGCGGTGCCCGACGCAAGCTTCTCCAGCAACCCGATCAGGACGAGCCGTTCCGACGGTGTCAGCGTCTCGGTCCACGTCTGCTCGCGCTTGTTGTGCGCCGAGTACGTGCTGACGATGGCGTCGTGCCCGGCGTCGGTCAGCTCGAGGTCGACCGCCCGGCGGTCGCCTGCGGACGGTCGCCGTGTCACGAGGCCGTCGCGCTCGAGCGTTTTCACCAGCGCCGACACGGCAGACCTGCTCATCCCCGACAGTGAGGCCACCCGCTTGGCCTCGCACGGTCCGGCGAGCCACAACACGAACAGCACCCGGAACCCAGGCCAGCTCCACCCGCTGGGCCGGTGGACCGTCGACTCGAGGTCGTAGACGAGGGCACTGGTCACGCGGTGCAGCGCGAGAACCAGCCGCATGGACACCGGATCGACCTCTGGCAGTTCGTCGACGGTCTTGCCCACCGCGAAGTCCACGAAGGACAGGAAGTCCAGGTTGCTCTGGTCGGTCGTCTCCTCGGGCATGAGCACAGGTTAGCGGCCGAACGGGTGTAATCAAAGCCTTGACCATTAGCGCCCGTGAGTACTTATCAACGTCGGGCGGTTAATAAGTACTCACAGGCCGCGCGCGGCATTGCCCGCGTCGACGGGCAGGACGAT
Source organism: Rhodococcus sp. IEGM 1305 (assembly GCF_030058635.1). Taxonomy (NCBI): domain Bacteria; kingdom Bacillati; phylum Actinomycetota; class Actinomycetes; order Mycobacteriales; family Nocardiaceae; genus Rhodococcus; species Rhodococcus sp. IEGM 1305. The sequence continues at coordinate 275,515 of NZ_JASHKX010000005.1, read as the reverse complement.
GCCGCTGATGTGCGCGCTGCCCTCGGCGGCGAGGAAGAGTACGACCCGGGTGATCTCGGCGGCGTCCAGCCACGCCACAGGCTGGGCGTGGAGGCTGCGGAACACCGGTTCCACGTCCTCCGCTGCGGGCGCGTCGAGGTCGGGACGCATCATCCGGTAGAGGGCGTCGTTGTGAATCATCGGTGTCGAGATGTTGCCCGGCGCAATCGCATTCACCGTGATGCCGTGCGGGGCGAGGTCGAGCGCCGCGCTCTTGGTGAGCCCGATGACGCCCCACTTCGACGCCGCGTACGCTGCCATGTTGGTGTTGCCGGCCCGGCCGAGCATCGACGAGATGGTGACGATCCGGCCGTATCCCCGCCGGATCATGCCGGGCGCCACCGCTCCCACGGTGTTGAAGACGCCGGTGAGGTTGGAACCGATCGCCTCCGACCACTGTTCCTGCGTGAGCGACTGCACCGGGGCGGCCACCGAGACGCCGGCATTCGCGACCGCGACGTCGATTCTCCCGAACTCGGACTCCGCCTCCGCGACCAATGCGTCCATCGCCGCCTGGTCCGCGGTGTCCGCCTCGGCGGTGATGCACCGGTGACCGGTGGCGCGCACCAGTTCCGCGGTTTCGTCGAGATCGGCGGCAGTGGCCAGGGGATAGTTCACGGCCGGGCTGTCCTCGCAGCGGTCGCACAGAACTATGTCTGCTCCGCGTTCCGCCAGTGCGACCGCGTGGCTGCGGCCCTGACCGCGGGCACCGCCGGTGATCAGGGCGACCCGGCCCTCGAAGTCTTCCATCGTCGTCCTCCTGTCCGGGCGGATCAGCGCAGCTTGATGCTGCCGCCGTCCGCCATCAGTGTCTGTCCGGTCATGTACCGCGAATCTTCGGACGCGAGGAACACCGCGACGGGCGCGATGTCGGTCTCGGGATCGCCGATCCGCTGGAGCGGAACCTTCGCCACGGACGCGGCGGCGCGGTCGGGGAATCGTTCCTGCCAGGCGAGGACGCCCTCGGTCGCGGCGAACGGGCAGATCACGTTCACCCGGATCTGGTCGGCCGCCCACTCGTTGGCCGCCACCCGGCTGACGCCGCGGATCGCTTCCTTCGCCGCGGCGTACGACGTCTGGGTGGGCATGCCGTCGAGCCCGGACCCGGACGCGAAGTTGATCACCGAACCCTTCGCCGCCTTCAACTGCTCGTAGCAGGCCTGCATGAGGTGCACGACCGGATAGAACCCGGTCCGGAACGAGAGATCGAACATCTCCTGGGTGTGGTCGATCAGCAGTGCCTGCCGGGAGGCGTGGGCGTTGTTGACCAGCACGTCCACGGATCCGAACGCGGCGACGGCGGCGTCCCGGATCTGCTCGGCGGACTCGCGCCGGGAGATGTCGGCGTTCAGAAAGCGAGCGGACGATCCCAGTTCCTGCTCGAGATCCTTGCCGCGTTCGTCGTCGATGTCGACGAACAGGACGTTGGCGCCCTCGCGGACGAACACCGTCGTCACGGCGCGGCCGATGCCTCCGGCGCCGCCAGTCACGATCGCCGTCTTTCCGTGCAGCCTCATCGTGTGCTCCTTCTGCGGGTGTGGCTCAGACACCGGCGGTGTCGCCGGTCGCCAGCGCGACCTTCTCCAGTTCGGCGACGCTGAACGCGGCATAGTTCTCGTGCGGTCCGCGGCCGGCGAAATAGGGTGTGAGAAGCTCCTCGAGCTCCTCGGGTGAGAAGGCGGAACCTGCTGCGTCGAAGCGGTTCTCGACCTTCGGCGCTGCCATCAGCGCGACCATCTTGCCGTACACGACGAACACCTGCCCGTTGATCTCGTCGGAGGCGGGGGAGGACAGGTAGTGGACGAGCGTGGCGACCCGGTCGGGGGACAGGGGGTCGGGTCCCGCGTCGGCCGTGTTCTCGCCGAACGCGTCGGCGGTCATGGCCGTCCTGGCGCGCGGGCAGATCGCGTTGGCGCGCACCCCGTAACGCGAGAGGCCCTGTGCCGTCGACAGTGTGAGCGCGGTGATCCCGGCCTTCGCGGCCGAGTAGTTGGGCTGGCCCGCCGATCCGAACAGGAACGCCTCGGACGATGTGTTGACGACCCGCCCGTACACGGGGCCTCCGGCGGTCTTGCTCGCCTCGCGCCAGTGCACGGCCGCGGCCCGCGACGTGGCGGCGTGCCCCTTGAGATGGACGCGGATGACGTCGTCCCAGTCGGATTCGGAGAGGTTGAAAATCATCTTGTCGCGCAGGATTCCGGCGTTGTTGACGAGGATATCCATCGATCCGAATGTGCGGACGGCCTCGTGCACGAGGCGTTCGCCCAGCGACCAGTCGGAGACGTCGCCGGTCACGGCGGTGGCGCGGCCGCCTGCTGCCGCGATCTCCGCGGCCACCGCGTGTGCGCCGTCGCCCATGTCGTTGACGACGACTGCCGCGCCTGCGGCGGCGAGTGCGAGGGCTTCGGCCCGGCCGAGGCCTGCGCCCGCGCCGGTGACGACGGCGGTGCGTCCGGCGAGGCTGAGTGATTCCGTCATGGGAACTCCTGATTGCGAGAAGAATTAGATTTCATTCTAGTTGTATCGCACGAACTACTGATCAGTCACTACATAGGCACGATTCAATGGGGGAATGTTTTCTACTTTCCCTGCCGATTCGGCATCGACGACACCGGCTGCGGGCAGGTCTCGGTGAGTGGGAACTGTGGTCGACGTCACTGGGCGGCATGCCAGGTTGGGCGTGCTGATCCTCTCGAATCCCCCGGAGCCACATATGCATAACATGCCCCTGTCCCCAGGTGAGGCGGAGCGCGCACCGCTCTCACGCGGGAAGGCGTTCGCCCTGCTGGCCTTGATCATCCTTCTGGTCGAAGTCATCCCGCTCGCCTACAACTTCGTCACCCCGGCGCTGCCGGAGATCGCGAAACACTTCGGCACCGCGAACGTCGGCTGGGTGATCACGATCGTCACCCTGATGCTTGCCGCCTCGACTCCGCTCGTCGGCAAACTCGGCGACATCTACGGCAAGAAGCGGATGATGCTCGTGTCCGCCGCGGTGTTCGGCGCCGGTTCACTACTCGGCGCGCTGGCCCCCAACTTCGAACTCTTCCTCGTGGGCCGCGGCTTGCAGGGTGCGGGCATGGCGATCCTCGTGCTCGCCTACGGGTTGATCCGAGACATTCTGCCCCCGTCGATCATTCCCGTGGCCGTGGGATTCGTCGCCACCGGAATGGGCGCCAGCACCATCCTCGGCCCGATCATCGGCGGTTACCTCATCGACCACTTCGGCTACACCGGCGTGTTCTGGGCGCAACTCCTCCACGTGGCGGTCGTCGGAATCGCGGTCGCGATCTTCGTTCCCGAGACCACGCTGCGGACGCGATCGAAGCTGGACGTGTTCGGCGCGGCCATCCTCGGCCTCGGCGCATTCGTGCTGCTGTTCGGTATCGGCAAGGCCACCGCGTGGGGGTACACGGCCCCGCAGACATTGCTGTGCGTTGGCGGCGGACTCGCCATCCTCGCCGGCTGGCTGCTCTACGAACGCACGCCGAAGGAACCGCTCATCGACCTGCAGATGCTGAAGCACGGACCCGTCGCGAAAACATTGGCCGCCAGCGGTTTCGTCCAGTTCGTCCTGGTCAGCCATTCGATGCTCATCCCGATGTTCGTGATGACCGATCCCGACCTCGGTCTCGGTTACGGATTCGGAGTCACCGCACTCGCCGTCGCCATCTACACCGTCCCCACGGGCGTCGTGTCGATGATCGCGGGCCCGGTCGGCGGATACTTCACCCGCCGCATCGGCCCGGCACCGGTTCTGGTGTTCGGCGGCGCGTCCCTCGCGCTCGGATCGTTCCTGCTCGCCACCCTGCACGACTCGACGGTCCAGATGATGTTCGGGCAGTTGGTGATCGGCCTCGGGCTCGGTTCCGCATCGGCGACGCTGCCGAACCTCATCATGCGCACCGTGCCCGCGCAGACGCAGGGAATTGCAGGCGGGATGCTGAACCTCTCCGGCTCGCTGGGTAGTGCGATCGGCAGTCAGGTGATGATCGCCATCGTCGCGATCCCCGGTGTCGTGCTGGTGGGCCGCGCCGCGCAGTACTCGGAGAGGGGCTTCGTCTACGCCTTCTTCACACTCGCCGTCGCCGGACTGCTGGCCTCGGTGATGGGACTTCTCCTCATCCGCAACAAGATCGAGCGTCCGGTCGACGTGGCGTCGCCGAAGTCGGAGATGGTCGCCTGACAGTTTCCTTGCCCGACCACGAGGCCCGCAGCATCTGCGGGCCTCGTGTCGGTGTGGCAGTCCAAGTGTTCAGGCGCGCACCCCAGCCGCCAGCAGGGTGCGCGCCTCGTCGCGACCGTCGAGCAGCCGATTGACGCGCCGGGTCACCTTCCACTCGCCGTCGATCTTGGCGAGCTCCCACCGGTTGGCGGTGATCCGGTGGACGCGGAATCCGTCGTCGTCGTGAATGATCAGCTGCGACTTGCACGTGGCCACCGCGGTGTCACCGTCGACGCGCACGTGCCCGGGCTCGAGCATGTGCGCGCAGCCGCCGCCGATCCAGCCCTGGTGCGCCTGCGACTGCACCATCGCCGTGATGGCCGCATGCCCGCGCATCACCCCGGTGTCGACGTCGTACACACCGTCCTCGGTCCACAGGCGTGCGACCGCGTCGGCCGAACCGCTGTCGATGGCGGGACCGTAGGCGGTCATCAGCTCGAGGATGGCGAGCTTGTCTTCGAGCGCGGTGACGCGTTCGGCGAGTGCGCGGACGAGTTCTTCGGTGCCGGTCATGGACGGATCCTGTCTTCGGTTGCGGTGCGGAAGGAGAGGCCGAGTTCGTCGCCCAGCTGCCGGAGGGCCTCCAGTTGCTCGCAGTAGTGGGCTGCGCTCGTGGACGCGAGGGTGGCGCTGACGACGGTGGTGCCGGCGTCGCGTCGTCGTTCGAGGGCGCGGGTCACGGTGTCGCGGGAGCCGATCGGATCGAGGGGCGCGCCGGCGCTGAGGACCACCTCGAAACCCTCGGGGAGGTCGACTCCGGCGAGCAGCGTGCACAACTCGTCGAGCGACAGGCCGAACGGCACCCACCCGTCGCCGAGCGTCACCGCGCGGCGCAGGGATCGCAGAGTCCGTCCCCCGATCCACAGCGGAACCCGCGGCTGGACGGCGTGCGGTTCGACGACGACGCCGTCGAAGTCGTAGAACGTGCCGTGGTACTCGGGCCGAGGTTGTGACAGCGACGCACGGAGCGCCGCGAGGGCGTCGTCGGCGCGGGCGCCCCGGTCGTCGAAATGGGCGCCGAGCAGGTCGAATTCCTCGCGCAGGCTGCCCACGCCCAGCCCGAGGACGAGTCGGCCGCCGCTGACGACGTCGAGCGTGCCGTAACGCTTCGCGATCTCGAGGGGGTGGTGATAGCCGAGTACCAGGACCTGGGTGGCGAGGCGGATGCCGGTGGTCTGGGCGGCCAGGAACCCGAGGGTCGCGAGCGGGTCCCAGTAGGTGCCGCCGCGCTCGACCGCGACGTCGGTGGGGACGGCGACGTGCTCGCTGCAGGTGAGGTGGTGGTAGCCGAGGCGGTCGGCGGTGCGGGCGATCGCGGTCAACTCCGCGATGCCGGCGCCGAGTTCCCAGTCCGCGCGGACGGCGGGGTGCGCGATGACGATGGGTGGCGCGATTCCTATGTGCATCAGGTGGTTGCTCCGCTGTCGGGGGTCGGTCTGTCGTCACCGTTGTAGTGGAGGTGCCCCGGGGGTCGCGCGGGCGTTCCCGCTGACCGGGCGCGGCGATTGTCCGATTTCTTCCCCGCGGCGGGCACGGCTGGTACATTTTAAGAATTCATTTCAATTTTTGTCGGGCGTATGCGTGTGACCAGGATATTTGGAGGCGTCGATGACTGTCGTCGATTCGGATGATGCACTGTCGGTACCCGCTGCGAAGAAGGATCTGCCACCGTCGATGGTCGAGCGGATGACGCTGATCCTCGACGCCTTCGACGGCCGCACGTCGCGCCTGACCCTCGAGGAGGTCGCGTGCCGCACCCGGCTGCCGCGGTCCACGGTGCACCGCATCCTCGATCAGCTGGTTCGCCTCGACTGGGTCGACCACGCCAGCTTCGGCTACTGCCTCGGACGGCGCGCGATGGGGCTCGGCGGCGGCGACAACGGGCACAGCCAGGTCCGGGCCGCGGCGGCCCCGCTGCTGCACGACCTGCACATGCAGACCGGAATGGTGGTGCACCTGGCCGTGCTGGACGGTGCGGAGAGCGTGTACCTGGACAAGGTGGGCGGACGGATGGCCGCGAGCCTGCCGTCGCGGGTGGGTGGGCGCGTGCCCGCCTACACGACGGCGGGCGGCAAGGCGATGCTGGCGTGGGTGGACCCGGAGCAGGTCGACAGCATGTACGGGCCGCGGCTCAACCGGAGCACGGACCGCACGATCACCGAACTGTCCACACTGCACCAGGAGCTCAACCGGATCCGGCAGCGCCGCGGCCTCGCGTTCGAGCGGGGCGAGGCGGTGCGCGGAATCGGCTGCGTCGGTGTCGCGGTCCGCAGCGCCGACGGGCCGGTGGCCGGCATCTCGCTGTGCGGCGACACGCGCACCGTCCAACTCGAGCGTGTCGCCCCGCTCGTCGTCGACGCCGCCCGGGAAGTCACCCGGACGCTCCACCCCGAACTGGGAACACCCCGTCGCGGCCGCCGGACCCCGGAGATCCCGGACAGCTCGTGGTCGACCGAGACGCTGGACCAGCTCCTCGCGGTGCAGTCCGGGCAATGGCTGTAGCGCCCGTGCGCGTGTGACGAGTCGCTGGACTCGTTACGCGCGCACGGGCCGCGGAGCGGCGTCGATGCCGAAACCGCCCCGGAAGAACACCATCGGACGCTCCTCGCACACCGAGTCGAGTTCCAGGACGCGTCCGATCACGACGTCGTGGTCGCCGGCGGTGTGCACCGACTGCACGTCCGCGTGCACGCGGACGAGGACCCCCGGCAGCGACGGCGTCGACCACCGCGACGGCTCCCAGGCGAGCCCGTCGAACTTGGTGCCCCGGCTCGAGCCGAACCGGACACAGAGGTCCGTCTGGTCCTCGCGCAGCACGTTGATCGTGAAACGCCCCGACCGCCGGATGCGCGGCCATGCTCGCCCGCGGTGATCGGCGCAGAACAGGATCAGCGGCGGCTCCAGGGACACCGACGCGAACGACTGACACGTGAAACCCACCGGACCCTCCGTGTCGAGGCCGGTCACCACCGTCACTCCGCTGGCGAATTGGCCGAGGGCACGGCGCATCTCGTCCGGTGACGGTGCGTCCGAGCGGGTCCCGGGCTGGGTGCCGGCCGGTTCGATTGCCATCAGACCGCCTCCGATTGCTCTTCCGTCGCCGACCCGTTCGACGATCTTCCCCGAGGCTAGGGACGGCCCAGAACCGTCACGAGATGCCGTCTCGGTCAGTGGAAATCCCCGGCCGATGCCTGCGCGCACAGGGCGATGTCTCGCTGACCGGGATCGCTTCTGTCCGAGCCTGGAGCGCGCTGGCAACGTGACCGACCATGACGACTGACTCGAGTTACGAGGGCACCCTGAAGGAGCTGAAGACCGACCTCGGCGTGCTTCGCTACCATGAGGCCGGCGACGGCCCGCCTCTTCTGCTGCTGCACGGCTCCGGCCCCGGCGTGACGGGGTGGCGCAACTTCCGCGGCAACCTCGGCGTCTTCGCCGAGCACTTCCGCACCTTCGTCCTGGAGTTCCCGGGATTCGGGGTCAGCGACGACTTCGGCGGTCATCCGATGCTCACCGCAGGCGACGCGGTACTCCGCTTCCTCGACGGGCTCGGACTGGACGAGGTGGCAATGCTCGGAAACTCGATGGGCGGCATCGTCGCCACCCAGTTCGCCATCGCGCACCCCGACCGGGTCGGCAAGCTGATCACCATCGGCGGCATCGGCAGGAACCTCTTCAGCCCCGGCCCCGGTGAGGGCATCAACCTCCTGATGGAGTTCACGGACGACCCCACCCGGGAACGACTGATCGCGTGGCTGCACTCGATGGTGTTCGACCCCGCGATGGTCACCGAGGAACTGATCGAGGAACGCTGGACGCAGGCAACCGACCCCGAGACCCTCGCCAGCGCCCGCAAGATGTACAGCAGGGCGGCGTTCGAGGCCGGCGCCCGGGCCGCACTCGAGTCCGATGCGACGCCGTACTGGGCTCAGCTGCACAAGGTGAAGGCGCAGACACTGCTCACGTGGGGTCGCGACGACCGAGTCAGCCCGCTGGACATGGCGATCATCCCGATGCGGTCGATTCCCCGGGCGGAACTGCACGTGTTCCCGAACTGCGGGCACTGGGCAATGATCGAGCAGAAGACGGCGTTCGAGAGTGCCGTCCTCGCCTTCCTCCTCCGCAAGGACGGCACCGGACGATGAGCGGCACCGAAGAAAACTTCGACACCACAGTCGATTTCCTCGTCGTCGGCAGCGGTGGCGGCGGCATGGCCGCGGCGATCACCGCGGCCGACCGGGGAATCGACACTCTCGTCATCGACAAGGGCGCCACGTTCGGCGGATCCACCGCCATCTCCGGGGGCGGCATCTGGATTCCCAACGCCCCGACACTGCGGGAGAAGGGTGTGGTCGACTCGCGGGAATCGATCCGCCGCTACCTCGACATCATCACCGAGGGCACGGTTCCCGCCGACCGTCTCGACGCGTTCGTCGACAAGGGCCCCGAGCTGATGGACCTGCTCGACCGCAGCCCGCACATGAAGCTGTACTGGGTGAAGGGCTACTCCGACTACCACCCGGAGTATGACGGCGGCCGTCCGCTCGGACGCACCATCGAATGCACGCCGTTCGACACCCGGGCGCTGAAGGAGGACGAGCAGTATCAGCGGCCGAACAGCATGAAGGGTCCGCTGGGACTGTGGGTCACGTCCAAGGACTACCACGACCTCGCCATGGTCAAGCGCACCTGGAAGGGCCGCAAGGCATCACTGGTCGCGGCGTGGCGGGTGGCGTCCAACGTGATCCGCCGACGCCACATGGCCACCGGCGGCCGCGCACTCGTGGCGCGGATGCGGATGGTCCTCAAGGATGCCGGGGTGCCGCTGTGGCTGAAGACGTCGATGACGGAACTGATCGTCGACGGCACCGGAGCGGTCGTCGGTGTTCTCGCCGAACGCGACGGGCACACGGTCCGGATCGGCGCCCGCCACGGCGTGCTGCTCGCGACCGGCGGATTCGACCACAACCAGGACATGCGCGCGAAGTATCTACCCAAGCACGGCGTCCCGGACGTCAGTGCCGGCGCCCGGGAGAACACCGGCGACGGCATCGTCGCCGGCCAGAAGCTCGGCGCGGCAGTCGACCTCATGGACGACGCCTGGTGGATGCCGTCGGTGCTCCACCCGATGGGCGCCGTGATCCCGCTCGTCTCGGAACGGTGCATTCCGCCGTCGGTGATCGTCAACGGCCGCGGCGAACGCTTCACCAACGAGTCGTCGCCGTACGTGAACTTCGTCCACGACCAACTCGACGGCGGTCACGTCCCGGCGTGGTTCGTGATGGACGGCAAGGCGAAGTCGCGGTACCCGTTCGCGCAGGTGCTGCCGGGTGTGCCGTTCCCGCAGGGGTTCTACGACTCCGGGGTCGTGCACAAGGCGGACACGCTGCGCGACCTCGCCGACGCGATCGGCGTCAAGGCCGACACCCTGGTCGCGACCATCGACCGGTTCAACGGCTTCGCCCGCACCGGCAAGGACGAGGACTTCGGCCGCGGCGACAGCGCGTACGACCGGTACTACGGCGACCCGACGATGAAGAACCCGTGCCTCGACGAGATCGTCGAGGGACCGTTCTACGCGATCCGGTGCGAGGCCGGCGACCTGGGGACCAAGGGCGGACTCGTCACCGACGCCGACGCGCGGGTGCTCCGCGAGGACGGTTCCGTCATCGACGGCCTGTACGCCACCGGCAACACGTCGGCGTCGGTGATGGGCAACGAATACGCCGGTGCGGGCGCGACCATCGGTCCCGCCATGGTGTTCGGCTACATCGCCGCGCTGCACGTCGCCGACGTGAGTGGCGAGGCGTCCCGGACCACGCGACAGCACTCACGTGCGGGAGAGGTGGCGTGATGCTGAGCGATGCGCAGCGACTGTCCGCCGCCCACCTCCTGCGGAACGCCGAACAGGACCGCGCGCCGATCGACCCGTTGACCACCGTATTCCCAGGCATCGACGTCGTCGACGCCTACGAGATCGCGCTGATCAACATCCGCGCGCGGCTGGAGGCGGGGGAGACGGTGTACGGCCACAAGGTCGGGCTGTCGTCCGAGGTCATGCAGAAGATGATGGGCGTCGACGAACCCGACTACGGACATCTGCTGTCGAGCATGGTGTACGCCGAGGGGACGCCGATCGACACTGCTCGATTCTGCTACCCGCGCATCGAGGTGGAGATCGGGTACGTCCTCGGCGAGACCCTGCCGGGGGAGGGATGCACCGAAGAGGACGTGCTGGCGGCTACCGAATACATCGTTCCCAGCATCGAACTGATCGACTCCCGCATCACCGACTGGAAGATCGGGCTCGCCGACACGATCGCCGACAACGCGTCCTCGGCGGGCATGATCCTCGGCGCCGGACGGGTGGAACCGGCGAACGTCGACATCGGCGGGATCTCCGCCGTGCTGTTCCAGGGCGAGGAGGAGATCGCGCGGGGCGAGGCGTCGGCGGTGCTCGGCAATCCCACGAAGGCCGTGGCGTGGCTGGCCCGGAAGGTCGCGAGCTTCGGAGTGCGACTCGAGGCCGGGCACGTCATCCTGCCCGGCTCGTGCACCCGCGCGATCGACGCCCGGCCCGGTGACGTGTTCCGCGCCGATTTCAGTGACATCGGTTCTGTATCAGTAGAATTCAAGTAAAGGCGACAACTGTGACCAAGGCTCTCGCCGCGATCGTCGGATCCGGCAACATCGGCACCGACCTCCTGTACAAGCTCCTCCGCTCGGAGATCATCGAGCCCCGCTGGATGATCGGCGTCGACCCGGACAGTGAGGGACTGAAGCGCGCCACGGACCGGGGTGTGATCGCCAGCGCCGAGGGTGTCGACTGGCTGCTCGCCCAGGACGAGCGTCCCGACATCGTCTTCGAGGCCACGTCCGCCTACGTGCACCGGGCGAACGCCCCCCGCTACCGGGAACTCGGCATCCAGGCCGTCGACCTCACCCCCGCCGCGCTCGGACCCGCCGTCGTGCCCGCCGTGAACATGGGCGAGCACCGGACGGCGCCGAACGTCAACCTCATCACGTGCGGCGGCCAGGCAACCATCCCGATGGTGTACGCCGTCTCCCGGATCGCCGAGGTGGCGTACGCCGAGATCGTCGCCAGCGTGGCGTCGCCGTCCGCAGGCCCGGGCACCCGCGCGAACATCGACGAATTCACGATCACCACGAGCCGGGGCATCGAGACGATCGGCGGGGCGAAGAAGGGCAAGGCGATCATCATCCTGAACCCGGCCGAACCGCCGATGTTCATGAAGGACACCGTGTTCTGCTCCATTCCCGCCGACGCCGACCGGGACGCGATCACCGCGTCCATCCACGACGTCGCAGCGTCCGTGCAGGCGTACGTCCCCGGCTACCGACTGCGCGCCGAACCGCAATTCGACGACCCGACGCCGATCAGCGGTGGCCTCGCCCGGGTCGGCATCTTCCTCGAGGTAGAGGGAGCGGGCGACTTCCTGCCGCCCTATTCCGGCAACCTCGACATCATGACCGCCGCCGCCACCAAGGTCGGCGAGAGCTTCGCGACGCAGATCCTCGGCGCGAGCGTCTGACGCGTCCGCCCCATTCACTCTTCGAAGGAATACCGATGCCTTACAGTGCCGATCTCGACATCCGGGTGACGGACTCGTCCCTGCGCGACGGATCCCACGCCAAGCGACACCAGTTCACCGTCGACCACGTCCGCTCGATCGTCGGGGCGCTCGACGCCGCCGGGGTCCCGGTCATCGAGGTCACCCACGGCGACGGACTCGGCGGTTCCTCGTTCAACTACGGCTTCAGCCACACCCCGGAGCAGGAACTGATCAAGGCCGCGGTGGAGACGGCGGAGCGGGCCAGGATCGCGTTCCTCATGCTCCCCGGACTGGGCGTCCAGTCCGACATCCGGGAGGCTGCGGACAACGGCGCAAGCATCTGCCGCATCGCCACGCACTGCACCGAAGCCGACATCTCCGTGCAGCATTTCGGTCTCGCCCGCGAACTCGGGCTGGAGACCGTCGGCTTCCTGATGATGTCGCACAGCCAGCCGCCGGAGGTTCTCGCGAAGCAGGCCCGGATCATGGCCGACGCCGGCTGCCAGTGCGTGTACGTGGTGGACTCGGCCGGGGCGCTGATCCTGAACGCCGTCAGCGACCGGGTGTCCGCCCTGGTGGCCGAACTCGGCGACGACGCGCAGGTCGGCTTCCACGGGCACGAGAACCTCGGGCTCGGTGTCGCCAACTCGGTGCTCGCCGTCGAGTCCGGCGCCCTCCAGATCGACGGCTCCACCCGGCGCTTCGGTGCGGGCGCGGGCAACACCCCGGTCGAGGCGTTCGCCGCCGTCACCGAGAAGCTCGGAATCCGCACCGGCATCGACACGCTGAAGATCATCGACGCGGCCGAGGACGTCGTCCGGCCGATCATGGACGGCGACTGCCTGCTCGACCGGCTGTCGCTGACGATGGGCTACGCGGGTGTCTACTCCAGCTTCCTCAAGCACGCCGACTCCCACGCCCGCCGGTACGGCGTGTCCGGTGCGGAGATCCTCATCGAGGCCGGCCGACGCAAGCTGGTCGGGGGTCAGGAGGACCAGCTGATCGAGATCGCCCTCGGTCTCGCAGACCGGGAGTCCGCGGGTTCCGCAGTCGCCGAGAAGAAGTCCGCCTAGGCGTTTCGCCGGGTACCGACACCAGAAAGCCGAGATCATCATGGGCCAGGTTCTTGACAGGATCGAACAGTACGCGGACGAGATCCGAGCGGAAGGCGCCGAGGGCGACAAGCTGATGCGCCTGTCCGACACCTCCGCGAAACGGTTGCGCGACTCCGGCGTGATGCGGATGCTGCAGCCCAAGGAGTACGGCGGCTACGAATCGCATCCGCGCGAGTTCGCGGAGACCGCGATGGGCATCGGCGCCATCGACGGGGCCGCGGGCTGGGTCAGCGGCATCGTCGGCGTCCACCCGTGGGAACTCGCGTTCTTCGACCGCACGGCCCAGGACGAGGTGTGGGGCGAGGACTCCGACATGTGGATGGCCTCGCCGTATGCGCCGATGGGTGTGGCCGTGCCCACCGACGGCGGCTACGTCCTCAACGGCCGGTGGTCGTTCTCCTCGGGCACCGACCACTGCGGGTGGATCATGATCGGCGCCGCGGTCGGCGACCGGGACGGCAACCGGGTGATGCCGCCGCAGATCCTGCACGTGCTGCTGCCACGCCCGGACTACGACATCGACCAGGACAGCTGGAACGTCGTCGGACTGCGCGGCACCGGGTCCAAGGACCTGATCGTCAAGGACGCGTTCATCCCGCAGCACCGGACCCTGCAGGCCGACAAGGTCTTCGACGGGTCCGCGCCGAAGGAGTTCGGCCGCACCCAGACGCTCTACAACTTCCCGTTCTCGTGCATCTTCCCGCTCGGCATCACGTCGTCGCTGATCGGCATCGCCGAGGGCGCGCTGGCCTGCCACCTGAATGCGCAGCGTGAACGTGTCACCGTGTCGGGTACCGCGATCAAGGACGACCCGTACGTGCTGTTCGCGATCGGCGAGGCGGCGGCGGAGATCGCGGCGTCGCGCGCGGCGATCCTCGAGACGGTCGACCGGTTCTGGGACATGACCGAGAAGGGCCAGGACGTCTCGTTCGAACTCCGCTCCATCGGCCGGCGCACGCAGACGGCCGCCGCGTGGCGGGCGGTGCGTGCCGTGGACGAGATCTTCGCACGCTCCGGTGGCGGTGCGCTCCAACTGAAGACACCCCTGCAGCGCTTCTGGCGGGACGCCCACGCCGGCCTCTCCCACGCCATCCACGTGCCGGGGTCGATCTTCCACTCCTCGGCTCTGACCCAGCTCGGCGGGGAACCTCAGGGCATCCACCGCTCCATGATCTAGGCGCTCCGCGCCCGTGCGCCTTTCTGGTAGTCCCTGCTACCAGAAAGGCGCACGGGCGGCGGAGTCGCCTCCAGGAAAGGACTTTCACATGACCGACATTCGCGGGCTCGGCTACCTCAGGATCCAGACGAAGGACGTGCCACGCTGGCGTGAGCTGGTGGTGGACGGGCTGGGCATGGCCGAGGGTGCCGGCCCCGAGCCCGACGGCCTGTACCTGCGCGTCGACGAGCGGCGGTCGCGGCTGATCGTCCTCCCGGGCGACACGGACACGGCACTCGCGGTGGGGTGGGAGGTGCGCGACCAGTTCGCCCTCCAGCGGGTGCGGGAGCAGGTGGAGAAGTCGGGTGTCACGGTCGACGTCCTGTCCGAGGAGGAGTCGCGCCACCGCGACGCAGAGCAGGTGATCGCGTTCGACGATCCGTCCGGCACACGGGTGGAGGTGTTCTTCGGGCCCGTCCTCGACCACAGTCCGGTCGTCACCCCGCACGGCGGCCGGTTCGTCACCGGCGCACAGGGTCTGGGGCACGTGGTCCTCCCGACGCCGGCGTTCGAGGAGGCCTACACGTTCTACACCGAGGTGCTGGGCTTCCTGCCGCGCGGGGCGATCCGGCTCGGACCGGCCGACGCCCCGGGACCGGCCCGCCGGGTGCGGTTCATGGGTGTCAATCAGCGCCATCACACCCTCGCGTTGTGCCCTGCGCCGCACAGCGGCGAACCCGGGATGGTGCATCTGATGACGGAGGTCGACACGCTCGACGCCGTCGGGCAGGCACTCGACCGGCTCGGCAAGCTGGGCTTCTCCATCTCGTCGACCCTCGGCCGCCACACCAACGACCGCATGGTGTCGTTCTACGTGCGTGCCCCCGGCGGCTGGGACCTCGAGTTCGGCACGGAGGGCACGCTCGTCGACGAGACGCACTACACCGCGGAGGAGATCACGGCGGACAGCTACTGGGGTCACGACTGGTCGGGTTCCGAGCCGCTGGCGGCGTTCTCATGACGTTGTCGCGCGCCCGGATCGGCGCGGTGGCCGCGCTCGTCCTCCTCGGCGGAAGTGGCTGTTCCACGGCGACTTCCGAGACGGCGACGGATCCGGCTGCGCTCCGGCCGGGACAGCTGCTGTCCTCCCGCGCCGTCGCGGACGGTCCGGCCCTGCCGAGCGCCGGACGGAACGAGGTGATCACCTACGCGTCGCAGGACGGCAACGGCGACCCCGTCGTGGTGTCGGGCGCCGTGTCGATTCCTCGCACGCCGGCACCCGAGGGTGGATATCCGGTGATCAGCTGGGCGCACGGCACGACCGGCGTCGCGGACGCGTGCGCCCCGTCCGCGGATTTCGCCGGCGGCCCCGCCCACGGCTATCTCTCCGGGGTGAACGCGTCCCTCGACGACTGGGTCGCCAAGGGATATGCGGTGGTGAGCACGGACTACCAGGGTCTGGGCACGCCGGGCATCCACCCGTACGTCAACGGTGACACGGAGACGAACGCCGTCGTGGACATCGTCCGCGCCGCCCGTGCGATGGATCCGGCGGTCGGCTCGACGTGGTTCGTGATCGGCCACAGCCAGGGTGGGCAGGCGGCGTTGTTCACCGCCGCGCAGGGCGGGGAGCGCGCGCCGGAACTGCACCTCGGTGGTGCGGTGGCGATCGCGCCGGGCAACGGGCTCGACCAGACGCCGCAGTACTTCCGTTCGGGTGTTCCGGGTATCGAAGCGGCCGAGGCGTTCCTCCCGCTGATCCTCCTTGGAGCCCAGGCCGCGGATCCGGCCATCGACCCGTCGACGTTGCTGACGGAGCGGGCGCAACCGCTGCTGACGGTGGCGCGGACCGGGTGCATCGACGACATCCGGAAGGTGCCGCCCGTGCCCGCCGGTCAGGTCTTCCGTCCCGACGCCGACCTGGGACCGCTCACCGAGTACCTGGCCCGCCAGGAGCCGTCGCGGGTCCACGTGCAGGTCCCGACGCTGGTCACGCAGAGTTCCGGCGACCTGGTGGTGAGCAAACCGTCGACGGATCTGATGGTGAAGACGTTGCAGGAGAACGGGAACGAACTGACGTATCGGCCGTACGAGGGTGCGGACCATCGCGGGACGATCGGCGCGTCGCAGAAGGACGCGCAGGAGTTCGTCGCCGGGATCCTCGCCGGCTGAGGATGCCGGGACCTCGCCCGACGACACGACTATCAACAGAATGTTGACAACGGACTGTTGATGGCGTGAGCTGGTCGGGTGACCACCGACGACCAGACACACGCCGCCGAGCTCGATCAGGCACGCACGACGCTGAACGAGGCCGGTGCCGCGCGGCTCGAGCGGCGTCCCTGGGAGCATCCCGGGCAGCCACGTTCGGACACCGACCTCGTCAGGTTCGCGGCGTGGGCCGGCCGGGACGCACAGGGCACGGACCCGGCGGTGCTCGCGGCCGGGCTGCGGCTGCTGTCGTCGGCTCGGGTCGAGCTCGATCAGATCGAGTCCGGCCTGCTGTTCGCTGCCCGTGCCGGTGGGATGACCTGGCCGCAGATCGCGCAGGCGCTCGGCCTGGGTTCGGCGCAGGCTGCCCAGCAGCGCCTGAACCGGGTCCTTGCCCGGGCCGGCGACCGCGACGCGGAGGCCTGAACGTGCCGATCGTGCCCCTGCCGGACGCGTCCGAGCGTTGCGGTGCCAAGGCCCGCAACCTCGGCCTGCTGCTGCGTGCCGGATTCCGGGTGCCCGCGGGATTCGTGATACCCGACCCGCTCGGCGACCCGGGTTGGGAGCGGGCGATCGAGGCCGGACTGCACCGTCTCGGTCCGGGTCCGTTCGCGGTGCGCTCGTCCGCCCTCGCGGAGGACGGCGCCGAGTCTTCGTTCGCCGGACAATTGGCCACGACGCTCGGGGTCACCACCACCGCCGAGGTGATCGAAGCGGTGCATCGCAGCGCCGCGTCGTGCTCCTCACCCGAAGCCGTCGCCTACGCGGCTCGCACCGATCGGGAAGCTCCGGCGTCGGCCGGGGTGATCGTGCAGGTGATGGTGCAACCCGCGACGGCCGGAGTCATGTTCACCCGGCACCCGGTCACCGGGGCCGAGCAGGTGGTGATCGAGGCTGCGCGGGGCCTCGGCGAGGCAGTCGTGGCCGGGACCGTCACTCCGGAGGCGTACCTGGTCGACGGTGTGCACGTGCAGGTCGCCCGGCACCGGGGCGGGCAACTGCTGACCACTGCCCAGGCTCTGGCCCTCGCGGCGCTGGGACGCGACGTCGAGAGCCTGTTCGGGTGCCCGCAGGACATCGAGTGGGCGATCGCCGGCGACGACATCTGGGTCCTGCAGGCCCGCCCGATCACGACCGCGTCCTCCGCCGCGCTGCCGGTGCGAGCAATGCCGGGGGAGATGCTGCTGACAGGCGTCGCAGCCAGCCCGGGCACCGCTGCCGGGCCTGCGCGGATCATCGGCAGCCTGGACGACTTCGCCCGCTTTCGTTCGGGCGACGTGCTGGTTTGCCGAACGACCTCGCCGGCGTGGACGCCGCTGCTGGCCCGCGCGTGCGCGGTGGTCACCGAGACGGGCGGGATGCTCGCCCACGCCGCGATCGTGGCCCGCGAATTCGGCATCCCGGCAGTCCTGGCAGCGGCGGGGGCCATGACCACCCTGACCGAGGGCCGACGGGTCCGCGTCGACGGCACCCACGGGCACGTCGGCGCCGCGGGGAGGATGTGATGTCGCACCGCACACCGACGGACATCCTGGTGCTGCACGCCGTGCGGATCCTGGGCTACGCGGAGACCGCGCGCATCGCTGCCCGGTTCGCGCTGCTTGCAGGACTGGCAGCCGAGCACCTGCTCGATGCCGAGGCCCGTGGGTGGGTCACCCACACCGACTTTGCCGGGGACGGCGGCTGGTCCCTGACCGAAACCGGGAAGGTGCACGGCGAGCGACTGCTCGCCGCCGAGCTCGACCGGTGCGGCACCCGCGCCGTGGTGGTGCAGGTGCACCAGGACTTCCTGCCGCACAACGTCGCCGTGGCGGACGCGTGCACCGCCTGGCAGCTGGCCGAGATGGGCCTCGGCGAGGCGACCATGACCCTCGACGAGACGATCACCCGCCTGGCGACCGCGGCGCACGACCTGGGCGAACTCGAGGCGCGCCTGGTCGCGGGCATGGACCGGTTCGCCGGCTATCACCATCGGTTCGCCGGCGCCGTCGAGCGAGCGGGTACCGATCCGGGCTGGATCACGGCAACCGACCGCGACTCCTGCCACCGCGTCTGGTTCGAGTTCCACGAGGACCTCGTCGCTTCCCTCGGCCTGGCCCGATGACAGGCCTAGTCTCGACTCATGGGCCTGCGACTGCGAGACAGCATCGGACGTCAGTTGCGCGAGCTTCGCTACGAGCCGACGGCGAAGCGGATCCGTGCGGTGCTGAACGGGACCACGGTGGTCGACAGTGACCGTGCGGTCCTGGTCTGGGAACCGCGGCGCGTCGTTCCCACGTACGCGGTGCCGTCGGAGGACATCGACGCGGAGTTGGCGCCGGAGCCAACGGATTCGGTGCCGGCGGAGGGAGCCGGTGACGTCGGGTTCGCCCTGCCGGACGTGACGACGCTGCGGGTCCTCGATCCGCGGGTGCCGTTCTCGGTGCACAGCACGGCGGGCGAACCCGTCGTGCTCCGTACCGCCGGCACAGGGTATGCCCTGGGGTTCCGGCCCGGCGCCGAGGATCTGACCGGGTACGTGGTTCTCGATTTCGACGGCTTCGACCGTTGGCTCGAGGAGGACGACGAGATCGTCGGTCATCCGCACGACCCGTTCCAGCGCATCGACGTTCGCCGCACGTCCCGCCACATCCGGGTGATGCTGGGCGACACCCTCCTCGCCGACACGCGGCGGGCGAAAATGCTGTTCGAAACACTGCTGCCGGTCCGCTACTATCTGCCGCCCGGCGACGTCGTCGCGGAACTGCAACCGAGTGCGACGACGTCGTACTGCGCCTACAAGGGCGAGGCCGCCTACCGGTCCGCGGTCACCACAGGCGGAGTGCTTCACGACATCGCGTGGCGATACGACGAGCCCCTCGTCGACGCGTCGGAAGTTCG
This sequence comes from Rhodococcus sp. IEGM 1305, assembly GCF_030058635.1. Classification (NCBI taxonomy): domain Bacteria; kingdom Bacillati; phylum Actinomycetota; class Actinomycetes; order Mycobacteriales; family Nocardiaceae; genus Rhodococcus; species Rhodococcus sp. IEGM 1305. Next base: position 256,315 of record NZ_JASHKX010000005.1, on the reverse strand, counting down.
GGGACTCGTGGCGTTCTTCGACGAGCGGCTCGATCTGGTCGTCGACGGTGTGGCCCGGCCTCGGCCGGTGACCCCCTGGACCTAGTACTCCTCGCGGGTGCCGGTGTCTGCGCGCCCGAGGACGATCTCGAGCGCACGGGCCTCGTGCGCGTGTCCGAGCAATTCGTATCCGACGACCGTGACGACCGGTGCCAGCATCACCACGATCAGGCACCACGCCATCGACACGCCTTGCGCCGCCAGCACCAGTGCGAGCGCGATCGTGGCCGCGGTCAGGACGAGGAGCAGGATGTGGAACGGGTCGGGCACCCGCAGCAGATACGTATACAGCGCGTAGACACCCGCGAGGAAGATCGCGACGGGTGCGGCGACGGAGAGCACCGTCGCCGTCGCGCCGATATGGGAGGCGTGTTCGATGTAATACGCCGCCACGTGTAGTCCGGCCCCCACCGCGGCCAGCGACGCGAAGAGCGCGATGTGGCTGTAGCCCCAGACGAACGACCGGCTGCGATACACCGCGAGCACCTCGGCCGACGGCAGGGTGTAGTACACCCACCACAGTCCGAACGTGAGTCCGATGCCGGCGACCGCGACGAGTATCGCATCGAGTGTCCAGCCCTGGTGTTCGACCACGGCGGACAGCGATGCCACGGTGCCGATCACGCCCTCGCCGAGGGTGATGATGACGAGCAGCCCGTGACGCTCGACGATGTGGTGTGCGTGCCAGGGTGTTCCGCCCTTGTACCGTTCGGCGATGACGGGGCTGGTCAGCTCGACGAGGATGAGGATCGCGCCGAGGCCGAACGCGTACTCGACGGTGAGGGGCGCGATCACCAGTGCGACCCAGCCGATCTGCGCGAGGACGAGCATCGTGGCATACGTCAGTGACGCGGAACGGTGCTCGGGGTCGTGTTTGGCGGCGCGCAGCCATTGGAACACCATGGCGATGCGCATGACGATGTACCCGGACACCATCACGGAATTGTCGAGTTCGACTCCGCGGTCGATGGACGCGAACATCGGAGGCATGCCCAGCGCCAGGATGACGACGCCGATCATCTGGATCATGGTGGTGACCCGGTAGATCCAGTCGTCGGTGTCGTAGGCCGACGCGAACCAGGAGAAGTTGATCCACGCCCAGATGATCGAGAACATCGCGAACGCGAATCCCGCCAGCCCGGCGGCGACGTGTCCTTCGGCAACGAGGTGCGCGAACTGATCGCCCGCGACGCCGAACGCGACGACGAACGTCAGGTCGAACAGCAGCTCCAGCGGCGTTGCCGCACGGTGTTCCTCGTGCGGATCACGCCCGACCATCTTCTGGACACGGTGGGCGAGGTTCCTGCTGTTCGGTGCCGGTTGTCCGGGCGTGTTCACGGCGGCCCGCTACGGAGTTCCCTGGTCTGCCTGCACCACGAGGTCCGCGACCGCGCCGGGCTGGGACACCAGGACGGCGTGCGACGCAGAAACTTCCGTGATCCGGGCTCCCGCGCGCGTGGCCATGAACCGCTCCGCAGCCGCCGGAATCACGCGATCGTTCTGAGCGACCATGGCCCAGCTGGGTGTCGACGCCCACGACGGATCGACGGTCGGCTCGAGGTTCGCGACGAGCGCAGCCGACTTCTGGTGCGCGATCATCCCGGCGACGGTGGCGTCCGGGACGTCCTGGGCGAACACCTCGTGGAAGCGGCCGGGATCGATATACCCGTCGAGGTTTCTCCCGGCGATTCCGGTGGGATCGTTCTCGACGACCTTCACCTGCAGCACCGGCGGGAGCAGCTGGCTGCCCGGGAACCGGATCGGGTCGAGGTTCAGCATGACCGGCTCGCCCTGCGCCGGGGCGAAGGCCGCCACGTAGACGAGGGCCTCGACATTCGGCGAATGCACATTGGTGATGACCGCGCCGCCGTACGAGTGACCGACGAGCACCACCGGTCCCGGGATGTCCGCGAGCACCTTCTCGATGGCGGCGGAGTCGTAGGCCGGTCCGCGCAACGGGTTGTCCGGGACCACGACTTCGTACCCTCGGCCGCGCAGTTCCGCGGCCACCGCATCCCAGCTGGTCGTGTCGGCGAACGCGCCGTGGACCAGCACCACCGTCGGCAGATCCTGGGCGAGGGCCGGTCCGGCCCCCACGGTCAGCGTGCCGGCAGCCGCGATCGCGCACGCGGCAACGGCGGTTCGAAGTCGAAGAAGTCGCATCACTCGTCTCCCGAGTCAGGAAAGAACACAGTGGTTAGGGGTGAAGGGGCCTGCGCGCCAAGTGTAGTCGCGTGACGACAGGCATCGCCGTACGAGAGCAACGCCGTGGCCTGGCCCTTCGTCGCTGAGATTACTCGCCCGCAGCGCGGTCGGCACCATTTCGGCTAGCGTGATCGGAGGGGGACGTTCCGCTCGTCTGTGCACGCTCCGCCGTCGTCAGGAGGAACCCCGTGGATCTCGCCTTACGTGGCACCGTCGCCGTGGTCACCGGAGCCAGCAAGGGAATCGGGCTCGCCATCACCCGCGCGCTCGCCGCGGAAGGCGCGTTCGTGGTGGCGGGGGCGCGTTCGCCCAGCCCCGAACTGGAAGAACTCGTCCGCGGCGGAACGGTGGAGGCGGTGCACGTCGACCTGTCGACCCCCACCGGTCCGGGCGAACTCGTCGCCGCCGCCACTGCTCGGGGCAGTCTCGGCATCGTCGTCAACAACGTCGGCGCCGCCCACCCCAGACTGACCGGTTTCCTCGACGTGACCGACGAAGACTGGATCACGACGATGAATCTCAACCTGATGTCGGCGGTGCGGACGATCCGCGCCGCCCTGCCCACGATGATCGCGGCGGGCAGGGGAAGCATTGTGACCACGAGTTCGGTCAACAGTTTCCTGCCCGACCCCACCGTCATCGACTACTGCGCGTCCAAGGCCGCGCTCACCAACTTCTCGAAGGCTCTGTCGAAAGAGGTGGGACCGTTGGGTATTCGGATGAACACCGTCAGCCCCGGCCCGGTGTCGACCGCCCTCTGGCTCGGCGACGACGGGGTCGCCGCCACGGTGGCGCGCGCCGCAGGCGGTGACCCGGAGGCAGTGGCGGAGCGTGTCGCGGAGCAGGCGGTCACGGGCCGGTTCACCCGCCCGGACGAGGTGGCGGATCTCGTCGTCTTCCTCGCGAGCGACCGGGCGGGCAATGTGACGGGCTCCGATTTCGTGATCGACGGCGGACTCGTCACCACCCTCTGACGTCCGCGGCTACCGGCGGCCCAGAAGGTTCCGCATACCCTCGGCTGCCCCGCGCACGAGTGCGTCGCGGGGGAAACCACTGCGTTTGCGCGCCGCGTCGTAGTTGCCGCCCGCCACCCAGACCGGCCCGTCGGCGATGTGCGCGAGCCCCTCACAGGCAACGTCTTCGGGTTCGGCGACGTTCATTCCGGGAAGATCGAAGTTCAGGCCCGCCCGGACCATCGCCGGCGTGCGAGTGACGCCGAGGACCAGTTCGACCACGTGGACGCTGAACGGCGCGAGTTCGAGCCAGAGGCTTTCCGCGAAGATCCGGCCGAACGCCTTGGATGCGGCGTAGATGCTCTGGTCTTCCGAACCCAGGTACCCGGCCAGCGAACCGACCAGCACGATGCCACCGTGGCCGCGGTCCTTCATCCTCGCGGCGAAATGCTGCGAAAGGTGCAGCTGCGAGGTGATGGTTAGGTCGATGACGCGCTGGAAGCCGGTGAGGTCTCCGCTGACGAACTCGTGTCCGTAACTGTTGGCTCCGGCGTTGAAGATCAGCAACCCGACCTCGACGTCGTCGGTGGCCGTGCGGATCCGGTCGAGGGCGTCCGGATCAAGGAGATCGAGCGCGAGTGTGCGCACCAGGACGCCGTGGGCGCGGACCTTGGCCGCGGTCTCCTCGAGTGGCCCGGGCTTACGGGCGATCAGCGCGAGGTTGATCCCCGCGCGGCCCAGTTCCTCGGCGAAACTCGCGCCCACACCCTCGGAGCCGCCCGCGATCACGGCCCACGGACCGTAGTGCTCGGTGTCGATCATGTTGTGTCCTTCCGAAAATCGTTCAGTGGGCGACGGTGGGGGTCGGGACGGGGTCGGGGTCGCGCACCGGGACGACGCCCGCCTCCGCGGCTCGGGTGATCGACGCGGTCAGCGCCGCGCATCCTTTCCGGGGAGCGCCGGGGCGCCCCGGTCCGGCGCTGCCGATCTCGCGGCACCGGGCGCGGGCCGCGTCGTCCCACTGAACGGAAGTGTGTTCCCAGCTGTTCTTCCGGACCAGGACGCTCGCGCCGCACTCAGTGCACTGCAGCGGTTGCATCGGCTTCACGCGCCTTTCGTGCGAGGTTCTCTTCGACTTCCCGCTTCCACGACTCCACGGGGCTGGTGGTGTCGAGTTCGAACTCGAACCGCTCGGTCATCTGCGGGGTCACCGCGTCGACGTCGACGTAGAACTGCTCGTACCAGCGTCGCAGCTGGTAGACCGGGCCGTCCTCCTCGCACAGGAGCGGATTCTCGATGCGGGTCTTGTTCTTCCAGATCTCGATGTCCTGCTCGAAACCCTTCGCGATGAACGTGCCGAAATTCTTCGCCATCTCGGTGGCCGCGTCACCTTCGAGTTCCTTCGACTTCTTGACGATGATGCCGTACTGCAGCACGAACTTGTCGGCACTGACGGGGTAGTGGCAGTTGATCAGCACGGAGTCGACGTCGTGTGTCTCGTAGCGGTACGTCAGGTCGTCGACCATGAACGACGGACCGAAATACGTCGCATCCGAGCGGCTTCCGAGCATGCGGGGCTGACCCGACGCGTGCGGGCGCATGTCGTCGCGGGCCTGGCCGCGCATGAACTGGCTGGCGACGTGGCCCTCGAAGACGTTCTTGAAGTAGGTGGGGAACGAGTAGTGCACGTAGAAGAAGTGCGCCATGTCGACGATGTTGTCGACCACCTCGCGGCAGTGGGTGTCGACCGTGGTCCGGTACCAGACCCAGTCCGTCCACTCGTCGTCGAGCGCGCCGTCGATGCGGGGAATCGCGACGTCCGCGGGCGGCGGATTGCCCTCCGGATCGTTCCACACGAACAGCATCCCGTCCTGGTCGAGTGCGTGCCACGACCGGGTCCGGGCGAGCGGCGGAACCCGGCGCGCGTACGGAATCTTCTTGCACCGGCCGTCGCTTCCCCACCGCCAGTCGTGGAACGGGCACGCCACCTCGTCGCCCTTGACCGTGCCCTGGCTGAGGTCGCCGCCCATGTGCCGGCAGTAGCCGTCGAGCACGGCGAGATCACCCGCACCGTCGGTGAAGACGACGAGCTTGGTCCCGAACGCTTCGACGGAATGGGGCTTGCCGTCCCGGAATGCCTCGGACAATCCGATGCAGTGCCATCCACGGGCGAATCGGGTGGGCGCTGCGCCCGCGTCGATTTCGCGTACCTCGACTGTCTCGGACTGTTGGGTGGTCACGATGCGTCCCGTCCTCTCCTGGGCTTGTGCGGTGCCCTGCACGCTAAGTCAGCGTGGACGGCGCGCATCGCGTGGTCTCACTGGACGGGACCGGGCTGTGGGGAGGTGTTTCCCGTTGAGCGAGACGCACATCCACGCGTGGGTGTGATCGCCCTACCCTCCGACAGATGACGAACGAGGTCCTGAGATCGGTCCGCGGCCTGCTGCCGATGATCGCGGAACGCGCGGACAAGGTCGACGAGTCGCGGCGGGTGTCCGAACAGGTGATCCGTGAGCTCGGCGACGCCGGATTGTTCAAGATGCTGCAGCCCAAGCGGTACGGCGGCACGGAAGGCGATCCGGTGCACTTCTACGAAGTGGTGCGCGCAGTGTCCGGTGTGTGCGGTTCGACGGGCTGGCTGGCGTCCGTGCTCGGGGTGCACCCGTGGCACCTGGCGCTGTTCGACGACCGGGCGCAGCGGGACGTGTGGGGCCACGACGATTCGGTGCTCGTGTCGTCCGCCTACGCACCCGTCGGGCGGCTCGTTCCGGTCGAGGGCGGTTACCGGCTGACGGGGGACTGGCATTTCTCCTCGGGCTGCGAGCACGCGTCGTGGGCGCTGCTCGGCGCGATGGTGGTCGGGACTGCGGGCCGCCCGGTCGATTTCATGACCGCGCTGGTGCCGCGGTCGGACTACCGCATCCACGACGTGTGGGACGTGGTGGGGATGCGCGGCACGGCCAGCAACGAGATCAGTGCCGAGGACGTGTTCGTTCCCGACTACCGGATCAAGAGGAACTACGAGACGGCGCAACTGCGCGGACCCGGACAGAAGGTGAACCGGGGACCGCTGTACCGGCTGCCGTTCGCCACGCTCTTCACGACCGCCGTCGCGGCGCCCGGGGTCGGCATCGTCGCGGGGTGCTACGAACGCTATCTGACGTTCATGCGGGAACGCGTGCGGCTCAGCCTCGGTGGCGGAAGATTCGTCGACGACCAGTTCGCCCAGGTCGCGGTGGCCCGGGCGTCGTCCGAGATCGACGCCGCGATACTGCAGATGGATCGCAACGTGCGTGAACTGTGGGAACTGGCCGAGGCCGGGGAGGAACTCCCCATGGGTCTGCGCCTGCGGGTGCGCCGCGATCAGGTTCGCGCGACCGAGCGAGCCCTCGACGCGATCGACCTGCTGTTCAAGACGGCCGGCGGGAGTTCGCTGTCGCGCGGCAACGCGATCGAACGGTCGTGGCGCGACGCCCACGCGGGCAGCGTGCACGTGGCCAACGAGCCCGAACGCGCCCTCGCCCTGTTCGGCAGGGGCGCGTTCGGGCTCCCGGTGGAGGATAACCTCGTGTAGTCAGCTCCGCATGTGCTGAACTGCCCGGTAGGAGAAGACCATCGCGGTGCCGAGCGGCACTCCGGGACCGGGATAGAACCGGCCGCTGAGCGATGCGCTGGTGTTGCCCGCCGCATACAGTCCGTCGATGGGCGTGCCGTCGGCGCGCAGGACGCGGGCGTCGGCGTCGGTCCGGACCCCGCCCTTGGTGCCGAGATCGCTGAGCACGATGCGGGCCGCGTGGAACGGGCCCTGCGACACCGGGCTCAGTGCCGGGTTCGGGGGCGCGTCCGCACCCGTGCCCGGAGGGCAGAAGAAGTTGTCGTACGGGTCCTCTCCCCGGTGGAAGGCCTCGTCGACGCCGTGCTTGGCGAAGTCGTTGAACTGTTCGACGGTGCGGCGCAGAGCGTCTGCGGGGACGCCGATCTTCTCCGCGAGTTCCTCGATCGTGTCGGCCGAGACCCAGGTTCCGGCCGCGTGATGCTTCTCTGCGGAGATGTTCGGAATGGAGATGGCAGGCAACACGGGCCCGCCCTCCTTCGAGTCGAACACGAGATACGAACTGCGGCTTCCGTGCTCGATCATCGCTCGACCGAACTGGTCGTACGGCAGCGACTCGTTGAGGTACCGCTCTCCGGACGCGTCGACGAGAATGCCGCCGCGCACGCCCACCATGAAAGCGCCGGAGCCGTCCGGAAGTTCGACCCCGGGGCACCACCACGCCTCGTCGAGGAGTGCGGTGTCGGCACCGATCTCCACCGCCGCCCGCAGGAGGTCGCCGGTGTTCGCGCCGCGCGGGCCCATGCTCCAGTCCGCCTTGCCCGGCGTTCGGTTCTCGGTGCGCAGGGCCGCGTTGCCCTCGATCCCGCCTGCCGCGAGCAGCACGCCGCGGGCCGCCCGGATCCGGACGGTCTCACCGGCGGCGTTCGTCGCCTCGACGCCGACGACCCGGCCGTCCTCGACGATCAGCGAGCGCGCGGCGGTCTCGGTGCGCATTTCCGCGTGCCCGGTGCCGTGCAGAGCCATGAGAAGGCGGCCGATCAGGGCGCGGCCACCGTTCAGCGTTCCCTCCGGATGCGGTTTCCCGGCCCGGTCGACGTCGGCCTCGGGCCGGATGACCTCGCGCAGGTCCCCGACCTCGTCGCCCGGCAGGTCGAGCGGGTTGATCGCGCGACCGTAGTCCATCCGGCCGGGGGCCTTGTAGTAGTCGGGGAACGCGCGCCACTCGAACTCGATGTGGGGATCGCGTTCGAGAAGGTCGACGACCTCGGGCGCGGTGGCGACGTACGCCTCCTGACGGTCGATCTCCTCGTCGCCCACCACTTCGCGCAAGTACGTGCGCGCCTTGTCCGTGGAGTCGCCGATGCCGGCGCGCTCCTGCACGGCGGTGCCCGGCAGCCACACCGCGGCGCCGGAGTACGCGGACGTGCCGCCGAACAGTGGGGTCTTCTCGAGGACGAGGGTGTGCAAACCCTGCGAAGCGGCCGTGTAGGCGCCGGTCAGCGCGCCGCCCCCCGAACCGACCACCAGCACGTCGCACTCGGTTGTCCAGTCCTGCATCGTCGTTTCCTCCGTTGATGGTCTGTGGAGACTGGCGGTCCAGTCGTGGGGTTCACGCAATCGCATCCGGGCGACCTGCGGCACGTGCGGTCCCACTCACCGGACGGAATTCGATGCTTTCCCGATCCAATGCGAGAATCGACACCGGATCCGGGGCTGTGTGCGGAGTGAAGGGGGATCGAGGGTGCCGAGAATCGCCGAAGTGCGGGACGCTGCCGAACCGAGTTCGGAGGAACAGCGGGCACGCCACGTCCGCATGCTCGAAGCCGCGATCGAACTGGCCACCGAGAAGGAACTCGCCCGAGTCCAGATGCACGAGGTGGCCAAACGCGCCGGCGTCGCGATCGGGACGCTGTACCGGTATTTTCCGTCGAAGACGCATCTGTTCGTCGCGGTGATGGTCGACCAGATCGACCGGATGGGTGTCGGGTTCAAGAAGAGCGCGCCCCCCGGCGAATCGCCGCAGGATGCGGTGTACAACGTTCTCGTCCGCGCCACCCGCGGCCTGCTGCGGCGGCCCGCACTGTCCACCGCGATGATCCAGTCCACGAGCACCGCCAACGTCGCGTCCGTGCCGGACGCGGGGAAGGTCGACCGGGCATTCCGGCAGATCATGCTGGACGCCGCCGGGATCGAACATCCGACGGAGGAAGACCTCACGGCGCTGCGCCTGCTGGTGCAGTTGTGGTTCGGCGTCATCCAGTCCTGCCTCAACGGCCGGGTCTCGATTCCCGATGCCGAGTCCGACATCCGTAGGGCGTGTGACCTGCTGCTGGTCAACCTGTCGCATCGCTGACAGCCCGCCGGCGTGGGGCGGCCTCGCCGAAGAGATCGAAGTGAAATTCATTCCTGGCCTCTGAGCTGCGCGGAGAACTATTTCGCACGGCAAAGGGCATTGATGTCTCCTCAAAAATAGAATACATTTCAAAAATGAGCCGCGGACGCGTCCGCGAGCCAGAAGAACCCAAGGAGCGGAACATGGGCAACGCCGTCATCGTCGACGCGGCACGGACACCGATCGGGCGCCGGCGCGGGGCACTGTCCGGACTACACCCCGCCGCACTGCTCGGCGCCGCACAGCGGGGTGTCCTCGAACGTGCCGGTGTCGCCCCGGCGGACATCGGGCAGATCGTCGGCGGATGCGTCACCCAGGCCGGTGAGCAGTCCAACAACGTGACCCGGCAGGCATGGCTGCACGCGGGACTGCCGTACGCGACGGCGGCCACGTCGCTCGACTGCGCCTGCGGATCGTCCCAGCAGGCCGTGCACGTCGTGGCGGGTCTCATCGCGTCCGGCCAGATCTCCGCCGGAATCGGATGCGGTGTCGAGGCGATGAGCCGGGTGTTCCTCGGCCAGGCCGTCACACCGGAGACCGGCAACCCGTACCCCGACGACTGGTCGATCGACATGGGCGACCAGTTCACGTCCGCCCAGCGCATCGCCGAACTGCGCGGACTCGGGCGCGGCGACGTCGACGCGTTCGGCCTCGAGTCGCAACGACGCGCCGCCCAGGCCTGGGCGGACGGACGGTTCGACCGCGAGATCGTTCCCGTCACCGCTCCCGTCGTGGACAAGTCCGGCACACCCACCGGTGAACTCGCGGTGGTCACCCGGGACGGGGGACTGCGCGAGACGACGGCGGAGGCCCTGTCGGCCCTGAAGCCCGTGATCGACGGCCACGTCCACACCGCGGGCAACTCGTCCCAGATCAGCGACGGCGCCGCCGCCGTCCTGCTCATGGACGGCGGCCGTGCCCGCGAACTCGGATTGCGGCCGCGCGCGAGGATCGTCGCGTCCGGCATGGTCGGCTCCGACCCGTACTACCACCTCGACGGTCCGATCGAGTCGACGCGCATGGTCCTCGAACGCGCCGGAATGTCCTTGGGCGACATCGATCTCGTCGAGATCAACGAGGCGTTCGCGTCCGTCGTGCTGTCGTGGGCGCAGGTGCACGGGGCCGACATGTCGAAGGTGAACGTCAACGGCGGCGCCATCGCACTCGGACATCCGGTGGGCTCCACCGGGGCCCGGCTGATCACGACCGCCCTGCACGAACTGGAGCGCTCCGACACCTCCACCGCGCTGGTCACGATGTGCGCCGGTGGCGCGCTGTCCACCGCAACCATCATCGAACGCATCTGACCCCGAACGATCGACGAGGCCGACATGACAATGGGATTGACCGAAGAAGAGCGCGACTTGCGCGACTCGGTGCGGGGCTGGGCCACGCGGACCGTGACCCCGGCCGTGCTCCGGGAGGCCGTCGAGGCCAAGACCGAGCAACGACCGCTGTTCTGGAAGTCGTTGGCGGACCTGGGTGTACTGGGACTCCACCTGCCCGAGGACGTGGGCGGGGCGGGGTGCGGGCTGGTGGAACTGGCAGTGGTCACCGAGGAACTGGGCCGGGTCCTGCTGCCCGGTCCCTTCCTCCCGACCGTGCTGCTCGGTGCCGTCCTGCACGAGTCCGGGCGCACGGGTGAGCTCTCCGGGCTGGCCGACGGTTCGACCCTCGGCGCGGTGGCCCTGCAGCCGGGTTCGCTGCGTCTCGTCCGGGACGGCGGAGTGGTGACGCTGGAAGGTGAGTCCGGGTACGTCCTCGGCGGGCAGGTGGGCGACCTGTTCCTGCTCGCGGCAACGGATGGCGACGAGACCGTCTTCGTGGTGGTCGCCCGCGACCGGCTCGACGTCACCGACCTACCCAGCCACGACGTGGTGCGTCGCAACGCGACCGCGGCGGCGAACGGATTGTCGATCGCCGAAGCCGATGTGCTACAGATCGATTCGCAACGCGTCCTCGATCTGGCGGCCACCTTGTTCGCCGCCGAGGCGTCGGGTGTCGCCGACTGGGCCGTGGCCACCGCCGCCGACTACGCCAAGGTGCGCCACCAGTTCGGCCGCCCGATCGGCCAGTTCCAGGGGGTGAAGCACCGGGTGGCCCGCATGCTCAGCGTCGCGGAGCAGGCCCGCGTGTGCGCGTGGGACGCGGCCCGTGCGATGAATCCCGGAAGCAGTGCCAGGGCCGCGACGGCTGCGCCCCGCTGCAGTGGGGCGGAGGCGTCACTCGCGGCCGCGGTCGCCGGGGCCACCGCACTCGACGCTGCGTTCTCCGTCACCAAGGACTGCATCCAGGTGCTCGGCGGCATCGGCTACACCTGGGAACACGACGCCCACCTGTACCTGCGCCGAGCGCAATCGCTGCGGATCCTGCTCGGGTCCACCGCATCGTGGCGGCGGCGCGTTGCCCGCGCGACCCTGGGCGGCGCCCGCCGGGTGCTCGGCATCGACCTACCTCCGGACGCCGAGAGCATCCGCGCCGACGTTCTCGCGGAACTCGCGCCCGCCGCCGCGATGGGCGAGGCGGAACGCAGGACGTACCTGGCCGAGAAGGGCTACACCGCACCGCACCTGCCCGCACCGTGGGGCAGGGGAGCAGGCGCCGTGGAACAACTCGTGATCGCGGAGGAACTGCGCGCGGCCGCGCTGAAGCCCCACGACATGATCATCGGCAACTGGGTGGTGCCCACGCTCATCGCGCACGGCAGCGAAGAACTGTTGCAGCGCTTCGTGCCCCCCTCATTGCGCGGCGACCTCGTCTGGTGCCAGCTGTTCTCCGAACCCGGCGCCGGATCGGACCTCGCCGGCCTGACCACCAGGGCCACCAAGGTGGACGGCGGCTGGATGCTGCAGGGGCAGAAGGTGTGGACGTCGATGGCCCGGGACGCGGACTGGGGCATCTGCCTCGCCCGCACGGACGGCTCGGTGCCCAAACACAAGGGACTGTCGTACTTCCTGATCGACATGTCGGGCAGCAACGGTCTCGACATCCGGCCGCTGCGCGAGATCACCGGCGAGGCCCTGTTCAACGAGGTGTTCTTCGACAACGTGTTCGTCCCGGACGAACTCCTGGTGGGCGAACCGGGCGACGGCTGGAAGCTCGCCCGGACGACCCTCGCCAACGAGCGGGTGTCGCTGTCGCACGACTCCTCCCTGGGCTCCGGCGGCGAGGCTCTGCTGACCCTGGCAGGCGAACTGCCCGGCGGCATCGACGACGAACAGCTGACCGTACTCGGCAAGGTCCTCTGCGACGCACAGTCAGGCGGCCTGATGGGGCTGCGCACCACCCTGCGATCGATCGCGGGCGGCCAACCGGGCGCCGAGTCGTCGGTCGCGAAACTGCTCGGTGTCGAACACATCCAGCAGGTGTGGGAGGTGGCGATGGACTGGGCCGGACCGCGCGCCCTGCTCGGCGACCAGCCCCGCACGTCCGGCACGCAGATGTTCCTGAACTCGCAGTGCATGTCGATCGCGGGCGGCACCACCAACGTCCAGCTCAACATCATCGGCGAACGACTGCTGGGTCTGCCCCGCGACCCCGAACCCGGAAAGGAAGCGTGACCTGGCATGGCGATCGACGTGGAGGCCGCGCTGACCGTGGAACCGTCCATACGCGACGTGTCGTGGACCGAGCGCGACGTGATTCTCTACCACCTCGGCCTCGGTGCCGGCGAGAACGCACAGGACCCCGGGGAACTGCGCTGGGTGTACGAAAAGGACTTGCAGGTGCTGCCGACGTTCGCGCTCGTCGCGGGGCAGGGGATCTCGGCCGGCGACGCACCGGCTGCCGGGCTGAGCCTGCCCGGCATCGACATCGACCTGCGCAAGATCCTTCACGGCGGACAGTCGCTCACCGTGCACGCGCCGATTCCTCCGTCGGGTGAGGCCCGGGTGTCCTCACGGGTGACCGACGTGTGGGACAAGGGCAAGGCTGCCGTCATCGTGCTCCAACAGACGGCCACCGACTCGGGCGGGAACCCGCTGTGGACCACGGGGATGCAGATCTGGGCCCGCGATGAGGGCGGGTTCGGCGGCTCCCCGGGACCCGAGTCGGTGGCCACGGTGCCGGACCGCGAACCCGACAAGGTGCTGGTGTCGCGCACCGGGACGGCGCAGGCCCTGCTCTACCGGCTCAGCGGCGACCTCAACCCGCTGCACGCGGACCCCGAATTCGCGGCCGCGGCCGGGTTCGAAAGGCCGATCCTGCACGGGCTCGCGTCGTACGGTGTGGTGTGCAAGGCCGTCGTCGACGGAATGCTGGACGGCGATCCCACGCGACTGCGCCACTACGCGGTGCGGTTCGCGGGCTCGCTGTACCCGGGCGAGACCGTCGAGACCGCGGTCTGGCACGACGGCGACCGGCTGACCCTGCGCGCGACGTGCCCCGACCGTGACGGGCAACCGGTGCTGACCCAGGCGACGATGGAGGTGAGCGGATGAGCGTCGGTACGCACCCCACGTTCGAGAACAGCCCGTCGGGAACGGTGCTGACGTCACCGCCCGACGGTTCCGCCGTCGACCGGGCGACCGAGGCCGCCCGGCGCGTGGTCGACGCGCTGCTGCGGACCGATCGCGGCAACGCCAACCTCGACCGCGTCGCGGAAGAGCTGAACAGCATCGCCGGGCACCTCGAGGAACACGCGCCCGCCGTCGCCGAGCGGCTGATCGACATGTGGAACGGGGAGGGCGTCACCCGGCACGATCCCGTCACCGGACCCGAGAACGCGCTTGCACCGCCCGTGGTCCTCGAGGGGCTGTCCGACGGATCGGTCCGGGGCACCGTCACACTGACCATCCCGTACCAGGGGCCGCCCGGGCACGTCCACGGCGGCGTGTCCGCGCTCCTGCTCGACCACGTCCTCGGCGTCGCCAACGCCTGGGGTGGAAAAGCCGGCATGACAGCACAGTTGAGCACCCGCTACCACCGCCCGACGCCGCTGTTCGAACCACTCACCCTGACCGGGAAGCTGATGTCGGTCGACGGCCGCAAGATCACCACCGTCGGTGACATCCGGACCGCGGACGGCCAGGTGTGCGTCTCGGTCGAGGGACTGTTCGTCGACAAGACCGTGCCCCGCCCACGATGACCCCGATCAGGAGCAGACAATGACGTCACCCGGCCGTTTCGAGAACAAGGTCGTCTTCGTCACCGGCGCGGCGCGCGGGCAGGGCCGCGCCGAGGCCGTCCGGTTCGCGTCCGAGGGCGCCGACGTCATCGCGATCGATGCCTGCACCGAATTCGCGTCCACCGCCTATCCCGGCGCCACCCGGGACGACCTGGCCGAGACGGTCCGGCTCGTCGAATCCACCGGCCGGCGGATCGTCTCCGCCACCGCGGACGTGCGCGACTTCGACGGACTCTCGCGCGCCCTCGCCGACGGCATCGAGCAGTTGGGCCGCCTCGACGTCGTGATCGCGAACGCGGGCATCTGTTCGGGGGCGTTGTCGTGGGAGATCACCGCCGAGCAGTGGCAGGAGACGGTCGACGTCAACCTCACGGGAACGTTCCACACCGCGAAGGCGGCGGTTCCGTATCTGATCGAACAGGGTGAGGGCGGCGCCGTCGTCTTCACGAGTTCGGTGTCCGGACTGAAGGGCACGCCGTTCACCGGGCACTACGTCGCCACCAAGCACGGCATCACCGGGCTCGCCAAGACGATGGCGAACGAACTCGGGGAGCACCGCATCCGCGTCAACACGGTGCACCCGGCGGGCGTGGACACCGGCATGAAGGTGCGCGACCTGCACCCGCTCATCGCCCGGTACGCGTCGACGCTCGGCTCCATCTACCAGAACTCACTGCCCTACCGCATCACCCAGCCGGAGGACGTCGCCGCCGTCGTCGCCTGGGTGTGTTCCGACGAGGCGAAATACATCACCGGGGCGCAGATTCCCGTCGACCTCGGCAACCTCATTCGCTGAGGTTCGCCGTCTGTGTTCGCCGAAAGTCACAGTGGTGCAGTTCGCCTGCACCACTGTGACATTCGGCGCTCAGCTGCCGGTGTCAGACGGTGATGTCCCGGCGGACCATCTTGCCGGTCGCGTTGCGGGGCAACAGGTCCGTGGTGATCCGCCAGCGGGTCGGGACCTTGAAATACGACAGGCGATCCGCGGCGTACTCGCGCAGTTCCGACTCGGTGGCCGCGGCCCCCGGTCGCAACACCACGACAGCCGCCACCTCCTGACCCAGATCCTCGTGGGGCGACCCGATCACCGCGCACTCGAGCACATCGGGGTGTTCGTCGAGGCACTGCTCGATCTCGGTGGGATACACGTTCTCCCCGCCGCGCAGTATCAGATCCGAGCGACGTCCGGTCAGCCGCAGGCGACCGTTCTCGACGAGTCCGTAGTCGCCGGTCCGGAGCCATCGGCCCGGGGCGATCGCCGCAGCGGTGGCGGCCTCGTCCTCCCAGTAGCCGAGCATCACGAACGGGCTGCGCACACACACTTCACCCTCCACGCCGTCGGGCAGCCACTCCCCGTACGGGTCGCGGATCTCCATGCTCACCGTGATGATCGGACGTCCCAGAGTCCCCGGGAACTGCTCGAGTTCGGGGGCGGTGGCGACGGCGATCGCGGTACTGCACTCGGTGAGTCCGTAACTGTCCACGAGGGCGTTCCGCGCGAACGGCACCTTCTCGCGCAGGCGTTCCTTGAACGCGACCGACGACGGTGCGGACGCCAGCGAGAACGACGTGAGCGACGACAGGTCGTACTTGTCGAGGTCGTCGTGCTCGACCAGGCGGGACGCCATCGTGGGCACCGCTCCCCAATTGGTGACCCGTTCCCGCTCGACGAGTCGGAGCACGGCGTCCACGTCGAATCCACCCTGGTGCATGACGACCGCACCGCCCGTCGCGAGCCGCGGAACCACCAGATTGTGCAGGCTCGCGATGTGGAACAGGGGAGAGGTCAGGAGGTAGCGAAGCGGACTCGGCACCGCCGGATCGACAGGGCGTCCACTGAACTCGCCGACCACGGCATCGCTGAACCGGTGGTAGTCGACGACGGCCAGAATGTTGCGCTGAGAGTGCAACGCTCCCTTGGGTCTGCCGCTCGTGCCGCTGGTGTAGAGGATGGCGGCGGGATCGTCCTCGTCGACGTCGGTGTGCGGCATCGGGAACCCTGCGTACCGCGCGAAGAGCGCGGGCAGATCCTCCTCCATCGTGAGGACCGGAAGGTCGGTGCCGACCGCCGCGAGCGTCTCGGCGCGCTTCGCGTCGGCGACCACCACAGTGGGGCGACTGTGCGTCAGTCCGTACTCGACCTCCCGCGGAACCCACCAGCCGTTCAACCCGACGGTGATGGCGCCGAGCACCTGCGTGGCCCAGAACGCGACCACCCACTCGGGGGTGTTCGCGGCCAGGATCGCCACCCGGTCACCCTTCCGGACGCCGTAGTCCTCGCGCAGCGCCGTGGCGAGGGCCGCGACCGCGGCGGCGTGCTCGGTGTAGGACATGCGGCAGTCGGCGGTCACGAGGTAGTCGCGGTCGCCCCACCGGAGCGACGTGGTGAGGAGTTCGCCCACCGACCGCCCACGGTTCTTCATCACCGGCATCCGGGTACCGAGCACCGGCTCCTCGACGAGTTCGAACCGGCCACCGGGTCCGGTGAGACGGGACATCACCTGATCCAGGTGCAACTGTGGATCTGTAGGGGCAGTCATCGGGGCGACCTTTCGTCCTCGGGCACTCGTACCGACACAAGATGGCACGCCGTGACGGGCGCCCGGACGTGGTTACCACTCAGCGAGACTGCCGCGATCCGCGACATCCCAGCGCCGTTACGTTCGACAGCGAATCGCAGCTGGAGGAACTCATATGACGATAGATCTCGACCCGCCCACAGTGAAGGTCGATCCGCTCGCCCCGGCCACACTCGGGCCGATCACCCTGCGCAATCGTGTGATCAAGGCAGCGACGTACGAGGGCCTGACCCCGAAGGGGCTGGTCACCGACGAGCTCATCGAATTCCATCGGCAGCCCGCCGCCGGAGGCGTGGGCATGACGACCGTCGCGTACTGCGCGGTCGCCGCGGACGGTCGCACGTCGCCCGGCCAGATCCAATGGACCGACGAGACGATGCCGGGTCTGCGAAAGCTGACCGACGCCATCCACGCGGAGGGTGCCGCAGTGTCGGCGCAGATCGGCCACGCGGGACCGGTCGCGGCCGCGAAGTACATCGGATCCCCGGCGTTGGGCCCGTCCCGCGCGTTCCGGATGACGACCCAGAACTTCTCCAAGCCGGCCTCTACGGCAGACATCGCCCGGATCGTCGAGGCACACGCCCACGCGGCTCGCCGCGCGGTGGAGGCGGGGTTCGACGCCGTGGAGATCCATTTCGGCCACAACTACCTGATCAGCTCGTTTCTCAGCCCGAAGGTCAACAAGCGCACGGACGAGTACGGCGGATCCCTGGCGAACCGCGCCCGGTTCGCGCTCGAGACCGCCCGCGCCGTCCGCGACGCGGTGGGGGACAGGATCGCGATCCTCGCCAAGCTGAACATGGACGACGGTGTGCCCGGGGGCTTCTGGGTGGACGAGGCCATCCAGGTGGCGCGGTGGCTCGAACGGGACGGTTCGCTGGACGCGCTCGAGCTCACCGCGGGCAGTTCGCTGCTGAATCCGATGTACCTGTTCAAGGGCGACGCGCCGCTCCGTGAGTTCGCCGCCGTCATGCCGCAGCCGACGAAACTGGGAATCCGGTTGGTCGGCAAGCACTTCCTGAAGGAATACCCCTACCGCGACGCCTACCTCCTCGAGGACGCCCGCCAGATCAGGGCCGCCGTGACGATGCCGCTCGTCCTGCTCGGCGGCATCACCGGCAAGGCGACCATGGACCTGGCGATGGCGGAAGGCTTTCAGTTCGTGGCCGTCGCACGGGCACTCCTGCGGGAACCCGACCTCGTCAACCGGATCACGGACGAAACCCACAACCCCGGTCTGTGCGTTCACTGCAACAAGTGCATGACGGCGATCTACGGTGGCACCCACTGCGTGCTCCGCATGCCGTGAGCGTGCATACCGTGTCGACAGGAGAGATGGAGTTGGAACGCACCACGATCGCCCGGATGCTGCTCGACCGGCTGGGCGACGACAGGCTGGGAGTCCGAACCAGGGAACAGGATTGGACCTGGGACGAGGTGGTGCGCGAGAGTGCCGCCCGCGGGGCTGTCGCGTCCTCGCTGCGGCGCGACGGACCGTTCCACGTCGGAGTCCTGCTCGAGAACACCCCCGAGTTCCTGTTCTGGCTGGGCGGCGCCGCGCTCTCCGGCGCCACCGTCGTCGGCATCAATCCGACCCGCCGCGGCGCGGAACTCGAGGCCGAGATCCGGTACGTCGACTGCCAGCTGATCGTCACGGACACCGCGGGGAAGGCACAGCTCGCCGGTCTCGACCTCGGGCTGTCCGAGGACCGGTTTCTGCTGGTCGACGATCCGGCCTACACCGAACGCGTCGCGTCCCACGCCGTCGAGAGTCCGGCCTGGGATCCCGGGATCGACGCGTCGACGCTGTTCCTTCTGCTGTTCACGTCCGGCACCACCGGCACGTCGAAAGCGGTGCGGTGCAGCCAGGGCCGGCTCGCCCGGCTGGCGTACGCCAACACCGTCAAGTACGGGCACGTGCGCGAGGACGTCGACTACTGCTGCATGCCGCTGTTCCACGGCAACGCGCTGATGGCGCTGTGGGCGCCCGCACTCGCCAACGGCGCCACCGTCTGCCTGCCGCGCAAGTTCTCCGCGTCCGGATTCCTGCCCGACGTCCGGTTCTTCGGCGCCACGTTCTTCACCTACGTCGGCAAGGCGCTGGCGTACCTGATGGCCACACCGGAGCTACCCGACGACCGGGACAACACGCTCGTCCGCGGTTTCGGGACCGAGGCGTCCCCGGAGGACAAGACCGAATTCGTCCGCCGGTTCGGTGCCGAACTGTACGAAGGGTACGGCTCGAGCGAAGGCGCCGGTTCGGTGACGCTCGACCCCGACGCCCCCGAGGGCGCGCTCGGCAGACCCGCGAACGAGAACATCGTCATCGTCGACCCCGACACCCGCGCGGAAAAGGCCCGGGCGCGACTCGACCAGCACGGTCGCGTGCTCAACCCGGACGAGGCGATCGGCGAAATGGTCGACAAGGCCGGCGCGTCGCGATTCGAGGGCTACTACAAGAACGAGGGCGCGATCGCGGACCGCATCCGGCACGGCTGGTACTGGACGGGCGACCTCGGGTACGTCGATGAGGCCGGCTTCATCTACTTCGCCGGCCGGAAGGGCGACTGGATCCGCGTGGACGGGGAGAACACCTCGGCGTTGATGGTGGAGCGGATTCTGCGCCGCCACCCGAAAGTGGTCGCCACCGGCGTGTTCGCCGTCCCCGACCCGCGGTCGGGCGATCAGGTGATGGCGGCCGTCGAGGTGTCGGATCCGACCGATTTCGATCCGGCGGAGTTCGCCGCGTTCCTCGGTAGCCAGGACGACCTGGGCACGAAGGCCGCACCGCGCTTCGTCCGGGTGTCGACGGACCTGCCGGTGACGGGATCGAACAAGGTGCTCAAACGAACGCTGCAGGAACAGCGCTGGCGTTGCGACGATCCGGTCTTCCGGTGGGTGGGACGCGGTGTTCCCGAGTACCACGAGATGACCGACAGTGAGAAGGCCGCGCTGGAGCAGGAGTTCCACACGCACGGCCGGCAACGATTCCTGCACGTGTGACGGTGAGGGTGACATGAAACTGGGTGTGGTGGTTCCCGTCGAGCTGGGACGGGCGGGCGAGCCCGAATGGATACTCGAATTCGCGAGGGCCGCCGAATCACTCGGATTCGACGAGATCTCCGCCGTCGAGCATTCGGTCGTCATCGCGGACACGGCGAGCGAATATCCGTACTCGCCCACCGGCAAGTCGCACCTGCCTGACGACTGCAGCCTGCCGGACCCGCTGGAACTGCTGTCGTTCGTCGCCGGCGCCACGACGACCCTGGGACTCGCGACGGGAGTGCTGGTGCTGCCCAACCACCACCCGGTGGTGCTGGCGAAGCGTCTCGCCACCCTGGACCGGCTGTCCGCGGGGCGTCTCCGCATCTGCCTCGGTCTCGGCTGGATGCGCGAGGAGATCGAGGCCTGCGGCGGCGACTTCGACCGGCGCGGCGCGGTCGCCGACGAGGCGATCGCGGTGATGCGGGCGCTGTGGTCGGGTACCGGCGCGGTCGACTTCGCGGGTGAACACTTCTCCTTCCGCGGCGCCCAGAGCTGGCCCAAACCCCACCGGAATTCGGGAGTGCCGCTCTTCATCGGCGGACACAGCCCGGCGGCCGCACGGCGGGCCGGGCGGCTCGGCGACGGGTTCCAGCCGCTCGGCCTGGCCGGCGACGACCTGGACCGGGCGATTTCCCGGATGCGGGCGGCGGCAGCGGACGCCGGCCGCGATCCCGCCGACGTCGACCTCGTGCTGGGTGCCACGCTGCCGCGGCTGGACGAGGCCACACTCGACCGGTCCCGGGACCTGGGCGCGAATCGGCTCGTGCTGTCGGCGTCCCGGCACGCGCAGTCCCTCGGCCAGGTCATCGACGAGATGGCCGCCTGCTCGGCGCGGTTGGGGCTCAGTCCGGCACGGTGACCGGCAGGTCCTCGCTGAAGTCGACGATCAGTTCGCGCCGGGAGAACTGCCAGCCGGTGTCGCCGAGCACGTACCGGTCGTGGTAGCGCAACGCGATCCGGTTGTCGCGGAATCCGTTTCGTCCGGCATAGACGTGGTGTGCCGTGCAGTACGTCTCGCCCGACGCCGTCGACCCGTCCACGTCGATCACCTGCTGGTGCACGACGTGCCGGGTGGACTGCAGATGCGAGACCGCGTCCACGACGGCGGACGCGAGCACGCCGCTGCCGCGGAGTTCCGTTGCCGCGCCGGTGCCCGTCAACGCGGGCGGGAGGACGAACGTCGCGTCGGGGTCGAACAACGCCGCGAGCGTCGCCGCCTCGCGCCGGTCGACGGCCCGCGCATAGCGGGCGGTGAGTTCGGTGAGAGCGAATCCGGTGGCCATTCCACCATTCCAGCGGACGTGCGGCATCGGCGACAGCCGCCTCCCGCTGACCGAGACATCGGCACCGAGGCGTGGGAGTGCTGGTTAGCGTCCAGAACACCCGTGGCGACAGCCACGCACAGGTTTGAGGAGAACGCCGATGGATGTGAGGGAATCGCCCGGGCAGCGGGAACTCCGGCGGGAGTTGCGCGCCTATTTCGCGGCGCTGCTGCCGGAGGAGACGCGGCGGACCGCGGGTGAGGAGGGTGTGGGCGGAGAGCATTTCCGCGACATCGTGCGGCTGCTGGGCAAGGACGGCTGGCTGGGTGTCGGCTGGCCGGTGGAGTACGGCGGGCAGGGACGGTCGATCGAAGACCAGTTCGTGTTCTTCGACGAGGTGCAACGCGCCGGGTTGCCGTTCCCGTTCGTCACCGTCAACACGGTCGGCCCCACCCTGATGAAGTACGGCACCGAGGAGCAGAAGGCGCGGTTCCTTCCCGGCATCCTGGCCGGCGACATCGTCTTCGCCATCGGGTACACCGAACCGGAGGCCGGCACCGACCTCGCCTCGCTGCAGACCCGGGCCGTGCGCGACGGGGACACGTGGGTGGTCGACGGCAACAAGATCTTCACCAGTGGCGCCAACACGGCCGACTACGTGTGGCTGGCGTGCCGCACCGATGCGAATGCCCCCAAGCACAAGGGCATCTCGATCCTCATCGTTCCCACCGACGATCCAGGCTTCAGCTGGTCACCGATCCACACCGTGGGCGGGCTGACGGTCACGTCGACCTACTACAGCGGGATCCGGGTCGGCGATCAGGACGTCGTGGGCGACGTCGACGGCGGGTGGCAGCTGATCACCGCGCAGCTCAATCACGAACGCATCGGGCTCGCCGCGCTCGGCGGCAGCACGCTCGGCCTGTGGCACCAGGTCCTCGACTGGGCCGGGCAGAACGGGGCACTCGACACTCCGTGGGTGCAGATGGACTTCGCGCGCACGCACGCGAAGCTCGAGGCGATGCGTCTACTGAACTGGAAGATGACCGCCGCGGTCGCGCGGGATGCGTTGTCGGGGGCCGACGCCGGCGCCACCAAGACGTACGGCACCGAAACCCACGTCGACGTCTATCGCACGCTGCTCGGGATCCTCGGTGCCGCCGGACGGCTGCGTCCGGGTTCGCCGGGCGCGATCCTCGCCGGCCAGATCGAACAGATCTCACGTCAAAGCGTGGTGAACACGTTCGGCGGCGGCGTCAACGAGGTGCTCCGCGACATGGTCGGCACCCTCGGCCTCGGACTCGCCCGCGAGAAGAGGGTGAAATGAGCGAACTCCTCACCCGGCTCCGCGCCTTCGATGGACGGACGATCGTCCCGGCCACCTGGGGTCCCGACCCGGTGAACACGCCCATGATCCGGCACTGGGCCGAGGCGATGGGCGACACGAGCCCGGTCTACCTCGACGACGACGCCGCGCGCGCCACCGGCCGCGGCGGCGCCGTCGCACCCGCCCAGATGCTGCAGGTGTGGACGATGCGCACATTCGCCGACAAGATGTCCGGCGCCGACCCGTCACCGGTCTGGACGGAACTGATCGCCACACTCGACGAGGCGGGATTCACATCCGTCGTCGCCACCGATTCCGACCAGGAATTCGTCGCCGAACTGCGCCCCGGCGACCGGGTGAGCACGACCGAGGTGGTCGAGTCCGTCTCCGCGGAGAAGCAGACCGGTATCGGCGCCGGACATTTCCTCACCACCCTCAAGACGTACCGCAACGGCGACGGCGAGATCGTCGGCACCCAGCGGTGGCGGACACTCCGATTCCGGCCTGCCGAACGTCCGGCCCCGCGCCCGCTTCGCCCGCGGCCCGCTCTCAACGACGACAACGCCTTCTGGTTCGCGGCCGCACGCGAGCACCGCCTCGTCATTCAGCGGTGCACGAGCTGCGGTGTGCTGCGGCACCCGACCGGGCCGATGTGCGGGGAGTGCCGCTCCACCGAGTGGGACACCGTCGACGCGTCGGGGCGGGGCACCGTCTACACGTTCGTCGTCAATCACCACCCGAAGATCGATGCCTTCGACTACCCACTGATCGTCGCGGTGATCGAACTCGAGGAAGGCACCCGCCTGATCGCCAACATGACAGGCGTCGAACCCGGTCACGTGCACATCGGAATGCCCGTGGAACTGGACTGGATCGACGCCGACCCGGAACTCACACTTCCCGCGTTCCGGCCCGCTGCATCGGAGGACCACTGATGGATTTCACATTCGGCGAGGAGCAGGAAGCGGTGCGCGGACTGGCCGCGGACGTGTTCGCTGCCACGTCGCGACCCGAGCGGATCAAGGACGTCGAATCGAGCGCCGACCGGATCGACCGGGAACTGTGGCGCGAACTGGCCACCACCGGGCTGCTCGGCATCGCCCTGCCCGAGAACCTCGGCGGCGGCGGCATGGGACTCGCCGAACTGTACGTCCTGCTCGAGGAGCAGGGCCGGACCGTGGCGCCGGTTCCGTTGTGGCCACACGCGCTGGGCGCGCTCGCGATCGCCGAGTTCGGGACGCCGGACCAATGCGCCGCGCTGGTCCCCGCGGCGGCCGACGGCGGCCTGATCCTCACGGTCGGGCTCGAGGAGTTCGGACCGTACGTCGCGGGCGAACCGGCGACGACGGCACGCGAGGTGGACGGCCGGTGGCAGGTGCACGGCGCCAAGGCCGCGGTGCCCGTGGCGCACCTGGCCGAACGCCTCCTCGTCTCCGCGGCCACCGACAGCGGTCCGGCGCTGTTCCTGGTGCGCCCGGGGGCCGCGGGCGTGACGGCGCAGCAGGCGGAGTCGACCACCCACGAGATCTGCGCGAACGTCACGTTCGACGCGGCGCCCGCGGAACCGGTCGGCCCGGCGGACGGTAGCGCGGTGCGGTGGCTGATCGAACGGGCGGAACTGGCGGTCGCCGCCCTGCAACTGGGCGTCGGGGAGGGCGCGGTACGTCAGGCCGTCACCTACCTCAACGGACGCACCCAGTTCGGCCGCCCGCTCGCGACGTTTCAGGCCGTCACCCATCAGCTCGCGGACTGCTACATCGACCTCGAGGCCATGCGGGTGACGCTGTGGCAGGCCGTGTGGCTCCTCGCGAGCGGGGAAGATCCGGGAACCGCTGTGCTGGTCGCGAAATGGTGGGCGACCGACGGCGGGCAGCGGGTCGTCCACCGCACCCAGCACGTGCACGGCGGAATCGGCGTCGACACCGACTACCCGGTGCACCGGCACCTGCTGTGGGGCAAACAGCTCGCCGCCACCCTCGGCGGAGCCGGCTCTGACCTGGCACGTCTGGGCGCGCAGCTGGCGGCCGGGGTCGAGGTGGTCGCATGACCGCGACCGTCGGCGCCACGACCTACGACGCCGTCACGATCGGCGACCGGCTACCGGAGCTGGTGATTCCGCTGACCCGCACCCTGATCGTCGCCACCGCCCTCGCCACCCGCGACTTCCAGGACGTTCACCACGACCCGGCGCTGGCGGTGGAGAGGGGGTCGAAGGACGTGTTCATGAACATCCTCACCACCAACGGGCTGGTGGGGCGGTTCGTCACCGACTGGGCCGGACCGCACGCGTCGCTGCGCCGGATCGCGGTGCGGCTCGGTGCCCCCAACTACCCCGGCGACGCGATGACCCTGACCGGTGAGGTGGTCGCGAAGGACGACGGCCTCGTGACCGTGAAGATCCGCGGCGCGAACAGCCTCGGTGATCACGCCACCGGCACCGTCGTCGTCGCCTGGCCTGCACGAGGAGACCTGTGACCAGCCCCCTGTCGGGCGCCGCCGCCATCGTCGGCATCGGCGCCACCGAATTCTCCAAGCACTCGGGACGAAGCGAACTGCAACTGGCGTGCGAGGCGATCGTCGCCGCACTCGCCGACGCGGGTATCGACCCGTCCGAGGTCGACGGACTGTCCACGTACACCGCGGAGACGAACGGGGAGGTGCTCGTCGCCCGCAACACGGGCATCGGTGAGCTGAAGTTCTTCTCCCGCATCGGTTACGGCGGCGGCGCCGCGTGCGCCACCGTTCAGCAGGCGGCGATGGCCGTCGCCACCGGCATCGCGGACGTCGTCGTCTGCTATCGGGCGTTCAACGAACGGTCCGGTGTGCGTTACGGACTCGGGCAGCACGACCGCCCGATGGACAGCACCGCGGACCGGGCCGCGTACGCCTGGCTGACCCCGCAGGGACTGTCGACGCCCGCCCAGTGGGTGGCGATGTTCGCCCGCCGGTACATGCATCGGTACGGCGCCACGAGTGAGGACTTCGGCCGGGTCGCGGTCGTCGCACGCAAGCACGCCGCCGACAACCCCGCCGCCTGGTTCCGCGGGCGGCCCATCACCCTCGACGACCACCAGAATTCGCGGTGGATCGCCGAACCGCTGCACCTACTGGACTGCTGCCAGGAAACCGACGGCGGTCAGGCCCTCGTCGTCGTCTCTGCCGAACGCGCGAAGGACCTCCGCACCATCCCGGCGATCGTCAAGGCCGCCGCGCAGGGCTCGGGCAAGGACCAGCACATGATGGCCAGTTACTACCGGCCCGACATCACCGGAATACCCGAAATGGGCCTCGTGGGCAGGCAACTCTACCGGCAGAGCGGTCTCACGCCCGACGACGTCTCGGCGGCGATCCTCTACGACCACTTCACTCCGCTCGTCCTCCCGCAACTCGAGGAACTCGGGTTCTGCGACCCGGGCGAGGCGAAGGACTTCATCCGGGACGGCAACCTCGAGGTCGGCGGCCGACTCCCGGCGAACACCCACGGCGGCCAGATCGGCGAGGCCTATCTGCACGGCGTCAACGGGATCGCCGAGGCGGTTCGCCTGATCCGCGGAACGTCGACCACCCAACCGGACGGCATCGGCAACGTGCTGGTGACCGCGGGCACCGCCGTGCCCACCAGCGGCCTGATCCTGGGCAGAGAGGACTGATCATGACGACAACCGAGCGCACGACGGCAGGAGCGTGGCGAGGGACCGACCTCGGCACCCGCACCGTGAGGTACGACGAGCGCGACGCCATCCTGTACGCACTGTCGGTGGGTGCGCGGGCCACCGAACTGGACCTCGTCTTCGAGGAGCGTCTGCGGGTGCTGCCGACGTTCGCTCTCACCCTGGCACAGTGGGCGCCGGACGAACTGGGGTCGCGGGGCGCCTTCGACACGAAGACGGCGCTGCACGGATCGCAGGAACTGGCGGTGCTCGCGCCGCTTCCGCGTCGCGGTGAGATCGCGTTGTCGGCGTCGGTCGGCGAGGTGTGGGACAAGGGTTCGGCGGCCGTGTTCGAGGTGCGCGTCGAGTCCGAGTTCTTCGTCGCCACCTGGTCGTTGTTCGCGCCCGGTGCCGGCGGTTTCGGTGGCGATCGCGGTCCCGCGAAACCGGCTCGGCCCGAGGGGGAACCGGTCTCGACGACTGTGCTGCAGACCGCGGCGAACCAGGCGGCGCTGTACCGGCTGACCGGCGACCGGCACCACATCCACATCGACCCGGCGGCGGCCGAGCGGATCGGGCAGCCCCGGCCGATCATGCACGGGCTGTGCACCCTCGCCGCGAGCACGCTGGAACTCGCGCGGGCGCTGGACGTCCACCCGGCCGACCTCGTCCGGCTGGAGGGACGGTTCGCCGCACCGGTCTACCCGGGCGACGCGCCGTCGTTGCGGGCGTGGGGTGATGCGGGTGATGCGTCGTTCGAACTCGTCCGGGACGACCGGCCGCTCATCGCCGGCGCTCGCGCCGCATTCGGCTGACCGCACGTTCGTCCCTTCGTCGCCGAATGTCACATCGGCGCAGTTCAACTGAACCGATGTGACATTCGGCGAGGAGGTCAGGAGTGGGTGGCGAGATACCGCGCGGGATACTCGCCGCCGCCGTGGACGGCGAGATCCGCGCCGCTCACGTACGACGCCTGCGCGCTCGCCAGGAACAGGCAGGCGTCCGCGATGTCGGACGGCACCGCCATCCGCCCCATCGGCAGGGTCCGGGTGACGGCGGCGCCGCCGTCGTCACCGTAGACGGACGCCGCGCTCTCGGTGCGGATGAGACCCGTGGTGATGTGGTTGATGCGGACCTTCGGAGCCCACTCGAGCGCAAGCGCTTTCGTCAGAACCAGCAGGCCGGCCTTCGCGGCGCTGTACGCGGCGGTGCCGGGTTGCGGATCGTGGGCGGAGACGCTGCCGATGTTGACGATGGCACCGCCGTCGGACTGCTGTTGCATCACCGCGTTGGCGGCCTGGGCAACGGTGAAGGGCGCCAGCAGATTCAGCGCGACGATCTTCTCGACGAACCGCGGCGAGACGGTGGCCGCGTCGGCGTCGGGCGAACCACCCGCATTGTTGACGAGGACGTCGAGGCGGCCGAACCGCGCGACGGCCTCGTCGATCAGAGCGGCGGCGTCGGCATGGTCGCGGACGTCGGTCGCGCGGAACGCGGCGGTGCGCTCACCGCGCGCGGGCAGCGTGTCCGGTGCGGTCCGGCCGCACACGAGCACGTTCGCACCCGCGGCAAGAAACGATTCGGCGACGACGAAACCGATGCCCTTGGTTCCGCCGGTCACGACGACGGTGCGGCCACTGAAATCGAGAGGAGGGGGGATTGTCACGGGAAACCTTCGGAGTGAGGGAGCGCGAGGAGAACTGGCGCTCGAACGAGATCGGGTGAATCGGCACGAAGCCGAGAACAAGCAAATGCTTGGTTCGATAGTAGGGGAACGGGAGTGGACATGGGCAAACTCGACGGCAAGGTCGCGCTGATCACGGGTGCGGGTCAGGGGATCGGGCAGGGAATCGCCCTGGCCCTCGCCCGGGAGGGCGCGGCGATCGCCGTCGCCGGCCGGACCGAATCGAAACTGCACGGCACGTGCGAGCGACTCGCCGAACTCGGCGCCCGCGGCGAACCGGTGGTGTGCGACGTCAGCAGGCGCGCGGACATCGCGTCCGCCGTCGAGCGGACCGTGGACGTGTTCGGCGGCGTCGACATCCTGGTCAACAACGCCAACGACTGCACACCAGGACCGATCCTGTCGGTGATCGACGAGGAGTACGAGCGGTCCTTCGCGACGGGACCACTCGCGACGCTGCGCATGATGCAGTCGTGCCACCCGCACATGAAGGCGCGCGGTGGCGGAGTGATCGTCAACCTCGTCACGTCGGCGGCCGTGCGCTGGGACGCGAGCAACTACGGCGCCTACGGCTCGATCAAGGAGGGGATGCGTTCGCTGACCAGGTCGGCGGCGTGCGAGTGGGGCCGGGACGGCATCCGGGTGCTGTCCGTGGCCCCGCACGCCAAGAGTCCGGCCCTCGCGCGGTGGATGGAGCGGAACCCGGACGAGGCGGCGGAGTTCGTGGCGGGCATCCCGCTCGGACGCGTCGGCGACGCCGAAACCGACATCGGGCGCGCCGTCGTGTTCCTGGTGAGCGACGACGCCGGGTACCTCACCGGGGCCACCATCCCCCTGGACGGCGGGCAGTCCCGTTGGGGCTGACGGCGGGCAGTCCAGTTGGGGGTGACGGCGATGATCCGGGTCCCGCACAGCGGGAAGAGCTGCGGCCGCCGCCGTCGATGTGCACTAGTTTCGGCAGGATCGAATTACCGTAGCGAGAGGGCACCGTCGCGATGACGACCGTTGAAACACCACGCAGTTCGCGATCAGTAATGGTCACCGTGGCCGCTGTCGTGGAGGAGACGTCCGACGCCCGGTCGCTGGTGTTCGACGTCCCCGACGAGCGTCGGCACGAATTCGCCTACAAGCCCGGGCAGTTCCTGACGTTGCGCATCCCGAGCGACCGGACGGGATCCGTCGCCCGGTGCTACTCGCTGGCCAGTTCGCCATTCACCGACGACCTGCCGAAGGTGACGATCAAACGCACCGCAGGCGGCTACGGTTCGCACTGGTTGTGCGACAACGTCGGCGTCGGCGACCGCATCGAGGTCCTGCCTCCCGCGGGCGTGTTCACTCCGGCCAGCCTGGACGAAGACCTGATCCTGTTCGCCGCGGGCAGCGGAATCACTCCGGTGATGTCGATCCTCAAGTCGGCGCTCAGCGAAGGCAACGGGAAAGTCGTTCTGGTGTACGCGAACCGGGACGAGAAGTCGGTCATTTTCGCCGACGAGTTGCGGGAGCTCGCGGCCCGCCACGAACACCGGCTGACCGTAGTCCACTGGCTCGAGAGCGTGCAGGGCCTGCCGACACCGCGCCAGCTGGCGAATCTGTCGGACCGGTTCCGGGATCACCGCGCCTACCTGTGCGGACCGCGTCCCTTCATGGACGCGATCCACGAGTCGCTCGCACTCGCCGGCGTCCCGCGCGACCGGGTGCACGCCGAGGTGTTCACCTCCCTGTCCGGGGATCCGTTTGCAGAGGTTGTGGTCGAGGAACTGCCGGACACGGAAGCGGGAACGTCGACCGTCGAGTTGCAACTCGACGGCGAAGCTCACAGCCTGAGCTGGCCGCGCCAGGCGACACTGGTCGACGTCATGCTGTCGAAGGGCCTCGACGTCCCCTACTCGTGCCGCGAGGGCGAATGCGGTTCCTGCGCATGCACGGTGGTCCAGGGAGAGGTGGACATGGACAACGCGTCGATCCTCGATCCCGAGGACATCGCGAGCGGCTACATCCTCGCGTGCCAGGCCCGCCCCGTCAGCGAGCACGTGCGGATCGAGTTCTGATCGACGCCGGTATTACTTCTCCGTCTGCGCGGCCGCGGCGCGGGCATTGAGGTCGGCGAGGCGGATCGGGTAACGGGGTGGGCGATCGACGATCACCTCCCGGGTGACGGTGAGGTCGCGGTCGACGTGGAGCAGTTCGCCCGACTGCAGCGGCGTCCAGCCGGGGTCCTCGTCCATCTGCTCGCTGGCGACGACCACCGCCGGATGCTCGGCGAGATGCTCGGACCTGGCACGGATCCGGCCGGGGGTGCTCGC
Organism: Rhodococcus sp. IEGM 1305; assembly: GCF_030058635.1. Taxonomy (NCBI): domain Bacteria; kingdom Bacillati; phylum Actinomycetota; class Actinomycetes; order Mycobacteriales; family Nocardiaceae; genus Rhodococcus; species Rhodococcus sp. IEGM 1305. The sequence continues at coordinate 226,195 of NZ_JASHKX010000005.1, read as the reverse complement.
GTGCTGGAGGTGGCGACCACCGCTCGGACCGCCCGCGCGCCGCTCGAGGAAAAGCAGGTCGTGGGTGTCCGGGTACCGTAGCGCCCACAGTTCGCCGGGTGTGGTCAGCAGGATGTTGAGCGCGTAGATCGGCACGTTGTCGGCCAGCCATCGGGCGGCCGAGGTGATGCCGGCGGTGACGTCGCCGCCGTTCCTGCCGATGTGACTGGTCACGAGGGCGAAGACGCGTTCGGAGTCGGTGTCGCCGTGAACGAGCGCGAGGTCGGGGCCCAGTTCCGCCTCGAGTTTCGGCAGGTCCTCGACCACGCCGTTGTGGGCGAAGACGCGACCGTCCTGGGCGAACGGATGGGTGTTCTGGGGAAGCAGGTCACCCGTGGTCGCGAAACGGATGTGCGCGACGAACGTGGCCGAATACCGATGCTTCGCCTCCTGCGCGAACTCCGTGTCCTCGTATGCGGCGAGCGGTTGCTTCTCCACCATCGGAGTTCCGTCCTCCGCGAACGTGCCGAGTCCGGTGCCGTCCGGCTCGCGGTGACTCTGCTGCGCCAGGCTGTCCGGGGCGTCCAGCAGCCAGAACGATGCGCGGACGCGATGAGGGGCGGCGGACAACCCGAACAATCGGCACATGATTTCCCTCTCGGATGGGGCGGATCAGCGGTAATCCGGGTTGGCGAAGTCGGGGCGGCAACCCGCGTCCCACTCCGAACGTTGATTTCCGTACGCGGGGAACCCGCCGGCCTTCTTCAACATCGCGGCGACGTGCATCAGGTTGTACGTCATGAACGTGGTGTTGCGGTTGGTGAAATCGTTCTCCGGGCCGCCCGACCCTTCGTCGAGATACGAGGGGCCCGGGCCGGCCTCACCGATCCATCCGGCGTCTGCCTGCGGTGGGATCACGTATCCGAGATGCTGGAGGCTGTAGAGGACGTTCATCGCGCAATGCTTGACACCGTCCTCGTTGCCGGTGATCAGGCAACCCCCGGCGCGCCCGTAGTAGGCGTACTGGCCGTGGTCGTTGAGAATCGACGAGCAACCGTACAGTCGCTCGATCACCTGCTTCGTGACGGAACCGTTGTCGCCGAGCCAGATCGGACCGGCCAGGACCAGGATGTCGGCGTCCAGCACCCGCTGAAACAGTCGGGGCCATTCGTCGCTCGGCCATCCGTGCTCGGTCATGTCCGGGTACACGCCGGTCGCGATGTCGTGGTCCACCGCCCGGATCTGGTCGACCGAGACCCCCTCCTGCTCCATCAGGCCGACACTGCGGTCGATCAGCCCCTGGGTGTTGCTCACTTCGGGAGACCGCTTCAGGGTGCAGTTGACGAACAGGGCACGCAGACCGCTGAAACGGGGGGTCCCGTCCTGCGGCGACGGATCGGTCATCAGTCCTCCCACGGAAAGAGTCCGGAAGTCCACGATATGCCGCGGCGGACCCTGTTCGTGGCAGAAGAGTCCGCCCGGTCCGGGGCGATCCCGGACCGGGCGGACCCGGGTGTTCTCAGCCCAGCGCGGAGATAGCCTTCGCGACGCCCTCGCCGTAGGCCGGGTCGCACTGGGTGCAGTTGTCGATGTGCCGCTGCACGACCTGCTGCGACGCGCCGTTGATGGCCCGCGCGGTGTTCTCGAACAACACCTGCTTCTGCTCGTCGCTCATGTTGTTGAACAACACGCGCGGCTGCGAGAAGTAATCGTCGTCGTCCTCGCGGAAGTTGAACCGGTCGGCGAACGCGCCCACGCCCTGCGCGGGATCGCGGTACCGGCTCTGCTCCTGCCACTTGCCGTAGCTGTTCGGCTCGTAGTGCAGGGTGCCACCGTTGTTGCCGTCGACCCGCATGGCACCGTCGCGGTGGAAGTTGCTCACCGGGCAACGGGCCGCGTTGACCGGGATCTGGTAGTTGTTCACACCGAGGCGGTAGCGCTGCGCGTCACCGTAGGAGAACAACCGGCCCTGGAGCATCTTGTCCGGGGAGAAGCTGATGCCGGGCACGACGTGCGCAGGGTTGAACGCTGCCTGTTCGACCTCGGCGAAGTAGTTGTCGGGGTTGCGGTTGAGTTCCCATTCGCCGACCTCGATGAGCGGGTAGTCGGCCTTCGGCCACACCTTCGTCAGGTCGAACGGGTGGTAGGGGACCGTGTCGGCGTCGGCCTCGGGCATGATCTGCACGCACAGCTTCCACTTCGGGAAATTGCCGGCCTCGATGGCGTCGAAGAGGTCCCGCTGGTGGCTCTCGCGGTCGGCGCCGACCAGGGCCTCGGCCTCGGCGTCGGTGAGGTTCTCGACACCCTGCTGCACGCGGTGGTGGAACTTCACCCAGAAGCGTTCGCCCTCGGCGTTGATGAAACTGAAGGTGTGCGAACCGAATCCGTGCATGTGCCGGTACGACGAGGGGATGCCGCGGTCACTCATCACGATGGTGACCTGGTGCAGCGACTCGGGCAGCGACGTCCAGAAGTCCCAATTGTTGTCGGGGCTGCGCAGATTCGTGCGGGGGTCACGCTTGACGGCGTGGTTGAGGTCGGGGAACTTCAGCGGGTCGCGGAAGAAGAAGACCGGGGTGTTGTTGCCGACGAGGTCCCAGTTGCCTTCTTCGGTATAGAACTTGACCGCGAAGCCGCGGATGTCGCGCTCGGCGTCGGCGGCGCCGCGTTCACCGGCGACGGTGGAGAAGCGGGCGAACAGCTCGGTCTTCTTGCCGACCTCGGAGAAGATGTTCGCGCTGGTGTACCGGGTGATGTCGTTCGTGACGGTGAACGTTCCGTACGCCCCGGAACCCTTGGCGTGCATGCGACGTTCCGGAATGACCTCGCGGTCGAAATGTGCGAGCTTCTCGAGGAACCAGACGTCCTGCAGCAACTGCGGCCCGCGTGGCCCGGCGGTCACGACGTTCTGGTTGTCGGGCACGGGTGCGCCTACGGCCGTGGTGAGCTTGTCGCTGGTGTTCGCAGTGGTCTCTCGGCTCACAGTGGATCCCTTCGTTGCTGGCTGTCGCTCTGGGTTTTCTGGAACTGACTGTCGAGCAAGAGGCTTCGCCGACGGGCAGTCGACGTGGCGGATCGAACCACACTCACGGCGTGCGACGTGGTGGTGGTCGCCTCCCGCCCTCGTGTGTTCACGGTCACACTGCACCACCGTTTCTTGAATTAGTCAAGAAAGCGCGGGCTAACTTTCGATCGGGGTCGCCGTCTCCAGCGCCGCAACCAGGAACTCTTCCGGAACATTCGGCCAGTCGGACTGCCAGCGGCCGGCCCGCCTGTCCTCGAGGAGAGCCGTCAGCGCGGGCACCATGCGCGGACCGCCGTCGATCAGATAGCGCACGAAGCCGATTCGTGCACACGTCGCGGCGACGGACGCCAGCACCGGCTTGGCCTCGTCGACCCGGCCCGCCGCGACCAGGCATGCGACGAGCAGGCGACTGGCCTGCATGGCCGCCCTCGGCCGGCTCTCCCGTTCGACCCGGCGCACCCATTCCTCGGCGCGGCGACACGCGACGTCGGGCTCGACGGCCGACTGCTTCCGGATCTCGGTGGCGTCGTCGAGCTGCGCGACGATCTCGGCGAAACCGAAATCGGGTACCCGGGTCGCCTTCCCGTCACCGGCCGCCGGCTGGGGTGACGCGGGCAGACCGAGCCGGACCCGCTCGTTCTCGACCCGGGCCCGCAGCCGCGGGAGTCCCAGCGACGCCGCCGCGGACGCACCCTCGTCGAGGTGGCGGGCAGCGGACGCAAGATCGCCACGACCCGCCTTCAGCCGCGCGCCCGTGACGAAGCGGGCGATCATGAAATCGACGATGCCGCCCTCGGGTCCGAGCTCGTAACTCTCGTCGAGGAGTTGTTCGGCCTCGTCGAGATGGCCCAGTTCGTACATCAGCTCGCCGAGGAGTGCGCCTGCGAGTCGTGCGGCATGCGAATGGGTACCTGCCGACTTCGTCGCGGTCTGCACAGCCAGCCGGAAGTTGTCCTCGGCCGCGGCGATGTCGAGTTGTTCCATCGCGGCGATGCCGGCGAAGCTGTACCCGTACATCGTGCTGAACGGTCCGACGGTCCGCTGGTGGTACCCGGTCGCCCACTCCTGCAGGCGGCGTGCCTCCACGAAATCGAATTGGGCGATCGCGACGGCGGATGCGAGATTCGACCCCGCCGAAACCACCCACGCGCGCAGGGTTTCCGGGCGGGCCAGGCATTCGGCGATGAGGTCGGGGACTCCGGCGATGCGATCGGACGACACCGCGATCACGGCACGGACGATGTCGGCCTCGACTCGGATGTCCGCCTGCTCGGTGTCGCTCAGCGTCGAGGTCTCGAGGGCCGACGCGACCAGCGACAGCGACCGCAGCGTCGGCGCCACCCGTTGCAGGAGGATGTTCGCCCACGCGACCGCGATCTGGATGCGGGGACTGGACTCGACCAGCGGCCGCGGCAACTTGTCGACGAGGCCGAGCAGCGCAACCATCCGCGAGTGCTCCACCAGATACATGCCCTGCTCCTCGACAACCGCGACGGCCACGTCGCGATCGCCCGCCGCCAACGCGTGATCCACTGCGTCGCTGACGTAGTGGTGGTCGGCGAACCAGTGCGCGGCCGCACGGTGCAGGTCCGCGATGCGCGACGGATGATCGCGTTCGAGGCGTCGGCGGAGGTACTCGGCGAACAGATGGTGGTACTCGAACCACTCCCGGTCCTCGTCGAGGCTGCGCAGGAACAGGTCGCGCGATTCGACCTGCTCGAGCAGGGCCTGACCGTGGGTCACGTTCGCCAGCACGCAGGCGAGGTCGCCGCACACCCGCTCGGTGACGGACGTGGCCAGCATGAAGTCGAGCAGCGCAGGCTCGAGCGTGCTGAGCACGTTCTCCGCCAGGTACTCGCCGATCGCGTGGTGCCGGCCCGACATGTGCCGGATGAGGTCGCCGGGATCGGTGCGATCACGCAGCGACAGCGACGCCAGTTGCAGCGCCGCCACCCACCCGTCCGTGGTCTCCTCCAGCGCTTCCACATCGGAGTCCTCCAGGTGCAGTCCACCGAGGTCGACCAGGAACCGCTGTGACTCGGTGATGTCGAAGCGCAAAGCAACGGAATCGATTTCGACGAGCTCGTCACGCACCCGCATCTTGGCCAGCGGAAGCCCTGCCTGGCTTCGGCTGCTCACCACCATCTGCAAGTGGTGGCAGCCGTTCTCCAGGATGAAGTCCATCGCGGCGATCGTGTCCGGCGACGTCACGCGATGCCAGTCGTCGATCATCACCACCACGTGACGCCTGCTGTCGTGGACCTGATTCACCAGCGAGGTCAGCACATACCGTTCCGCTTCGGCGCCGTTCTCGTCGAGCGCCTGCCCCAGCTCGTCCGCCAGGGTCGGCTCGGCCCGGCGGATCGCCTCGACGAGATGGGACAGGAACCACACGACGTTGTTGTCGTCGTTGTCCACCGTCAGCCAGGCGACGGCGGCGCCGTCCTCGATCAGCACGTCGCGCCACTGGGCCGCCACCGTGCTCTTCCCGAAGCCGGCGGGCGCGTGGATGAGCGTCAACCGCCTCCTCTGACCCATTCGGAGCAGATCCAGGAGGCGGGTGCGCTCCACCAGGGACCGCATCGGGGTCGGCGGCCGGAAGCGGGCCGCGGCGCTCGGCGGGGTGGCACCCGACCGCCGGCGGTAGCTGCGACTGTGCCCGGACGTCGAGGACTGCGTGGTCGGAGTCGACGTGTGCTCGGTGCGCGGAAACTCGTCGGCCGCGGCGGGGAGCGCCATCTCGTCGACATCGAGCCCGTGCCTGCGCTCGATGTCGCGGAGTTCCTGGCCGAATTCCGCGGCCGAAGCCGGGCGGTCGGTCGGTTCCTCGGCCATGGCGCGCTCGACGGCCGAGCACACGTCGTCGGGAATGTCCTCGCCCCGCAGGTCCGGAACGGGTTGCGTGGCGATACGGAGGAACTGCGCGACGAGCCGCTCCCCGCTCCGCCGCTCGAACGCGGCATGCCCGGTGAGCAGGCAGAACAGGGCGGCGCCCAAGCTGTACACGTCGGAGGCCGCGGACGGTGCGTCACCCCGGAGGACCTCCGGCGCCGTGAACGCGGGCGAACCGGTGATCATGCTCGACGTGGTCTCGAATCCGCCCGTGACCCGCGCGATGCCGAAGTCCGTGAGCTGCGGTTCGCCGTATCCGGTGAGCAGGATGTTGGCGGGTTTCACGTCGCGGTGCAGGGTGCCGAGCCGGTGCGCCGTCTCCAGAGCGCCCGCCAGCTTCACGCCGACGCGCAGCGTTTCACTCCACGGCAGCGGCCCTTCGCGGCGAATCCAGGCGTCCAGCGAATTGCGCGAGTGGTACGGCATCACGATGTACGGCCTGCCGCTGCGCGTCACCCCGGACTGCAGGATGTCGACCACGTGGGGATGCCCCGACAATTTTCCCATCGCACGCTGTTCCCGCAGGAAGCGTTCGCGGTCCTCGCCGTCCAGATCGGAGGACAGCACCTTGATCGCGACCGTGCGATCGAGCGCGGTCTGGAGGCAGCGGTAGACGACCCCGAACCCTCCTCGGCCGATCTCGCGGGCGTCGTCGAATCCTTCCGACGACAATTCCGCGACGATGTCGGTCACGACGATCCGCTTGGTAGCCTGCGGATCCGAGTCGGTCGGCCCGGAACTGCTTTCCGGGTGTCGTGGCACACTCAATGAAATCACCTTCTCGGTGCACTGACGCCAGCATATCGCGGTCGCACGACACAGAGAGCGGTGTTCGAGAACGAGTAGACCCGAGGAGAATTCGACGGTGACGGATACCGGTATTGCGGCAGCGGACACGAGCCTGGCCGAGCGGACCCTCGCCCAGCTCCTCGACGCGCGGATCAGTTGCAGGGCTTACCTACCGACGCAGGTGCCGCGCGACGTGATCGAGAGGATCCTCGAGCTCGCGCAGCAGACGCCGTCGTGGTGCAACACGCAGCCGTGGCAGGTCGCGATCACCGAGGGGGAGGGGACCGAGCGGTTCCGTTCCGGGCTGGCGGAGTACGTCCGCACCCACCCGCAGGAGTCCGACTTCGAGTGGCCCCGCGAATACGTCGGCGAGCACAAGCAACGCCGCCGGGAGTGCGCCATGCAGCTGTACTCCAGCGTCGGCATCGCGCCCGGCGACCGGGCCGCGTCGGCCGAGCAGACGATGAAGAACTTCGACCTGTTCGGCGCGCCACACGTCGCGATCGTCACCACCCACGAGGCACTCGGCACGTACGGCGCCGTGGACTGCGGCCTGTACGTCGAGACGTTCCTCCTCGCCGCGCAGAGCCTCGGGGTCGCGACCATCCCGCAGGCCGCCGTCGCGGGAAGTTCGCGGTTCATCCACGACTTCTTCTCGCTCGACGAGGACCGCAGGGTCGTCTGCGCGATCTCGTTCGGCTACCCCGACACCGAGAACCCCGTCAACGGATTCCGCACCCACCGGGAACCCGTCGCCAACGTCGCGCAGTGGGTGTCGCAGTAACGTGCTCGACTCCGAAGTGTTCGACCGGGACGCACTGTTCGCCCGCCTCCGCCGCCGTCCCGACGTCGAGGCCCCCAACCTGACGGCCGTCGACGCCGCCGACCGGCTGATCCTCGACGAGGCCGCGGCGGCCCTGTCGGCGGCACCTGCCGGTGCGCTCGCCGTGATCGGCGACCACTACGGTGCGCTCACCCTCGGCGCCGCGGCGACGCACGGCTCCACCGGGATCCGCGTGCACCAGGACCCGCTGACCGGCGAACTGGCGCTCGCCGCCAACGCCGCGACGGTCGGGCTCGCCGACCGCTACCGGGCGTGTGCGCTCGGTGAGGAGCTGCTCGCGGGCGCAACGGTCGTGCTGATGCAGCTGCCGCGGAGCCTCGCCGAACTCACCGAGGTCGCCGAGGCGATCGCCCGCCACGCCGACCCGTCCGTCGTCGTCTACGCGGGCGGACGCAACAAGCACATCTCGACCGCCATGAACGACGTGCTCGGGCGTTCGTTCTCCGACGTCCGCGCGACCCTCGGCAGGCAGAAGTCGCGGGTGCTGATCGCGAGTGGCCCGGTGGAGGTTGCGCAGCAGACATACCCCGTCACCGATCATCTCGCCGAGATCGGGCTGGACGTCGTCTCGTACGGGGCCGCGTTCGCCGGCCCCAAGCTGGACATCGGGACCCGGTACCTCCTCGACTTCCTTCCCCGCGTGAACCCCGGCGCGCGGGCCGCGGTCGACCTCGGCTGCGGAACGGGCATTCTCGCCGTCAGCCTCGCCCGGCTCCTCCCGGAAGTGTCGGTAATCGCCACCGACCAGTCGTCGGCCGCGGTGGCGTCGGCGGCCGCCACCGCCCGCGCCAACGGACTCGACGGACGGGTCAGCACGCTGCGCGACGACGCCATGTCCACCCTCGCCACCGACAGCCAGGACGTCGTCCTGTGCAACCCGCCGTTCCACGTCGGCGCGGCCGTCCACACCGGCGGCGCGTCGAAGATGTTCACCGAAGCCGGGCGGGTGCTCCGGCCCGGCGGAGAGCTGTGGACCGTGTACAACTCGCATCTCGGGTACCGGGGCCGGTTGCAGCGGCTCGTCGGTCCAACGGACGTCGTCGGCCGGAATCCCAAATTCACCGTCACCCGATCGGTGGCCTGACCGCCGCGCCGACCCGTGCCTCGTCTGGCGGGTGTCCCCACGGCACCGGTAGAGTCCGAATTGTCCGACCCGAAAGCGACGAACGGGAACTTGCGGTGGGTGCGGGACGTTCAACGTACAAGAAACCCGGATCCACCCGGCGAGCCACGAGAAGGGATGTGCACGGTGCGCACCACCAGTAACCCGGTGTTCCGCAACCTGCCCAAACAAGAGGGCAGCGGCGGATACGCCTCGTTCGGATCTACGACGGCCGGCGCAGCGCAGGTCACGCAGCAGTTCGGCCAGCCCCAGTACACGCAGGCCGAGCCCTACCGGACGGGCCCCGACTACCGTTCGATGACCATCGACGACGTCGTCACCAAGACGGGTGTCACGCTCGGCGTGCTCACGGTATCGGCGATCATCTCCTACTTCCTGGTGAGCAACGACGCGAACCTCGCGACCCCGCTGGTCATCGGTGGTGGCCTCGTCGGTCTCGTGCTGGTCCTCGTGGCCACGTTCGGCCGCAAGATGGACAACCCGGGCATCGTTCTCGCCTACGCGGTGGCGGAGGGTCTGTTCCTCGGCGCCCTGTCGTTCATGTTCACCGACATCACGTTCGGTGGAGTCGGCGGAGCGGCGCTCATCGCCCAGGCCGTACTCGGCACGTTCGGCGTGTTCTTCGGCATGCTCGTCGTCTACAAGACGGGCGCGATCCGAGTCACACCCCGCCTGACACGGATGATCATCGGCGCCCTCATCGGTGTCGTCGTCCTCGCCCTCGGCAATGTGATCGCCAGCTTCTTCACCGAAGGCGGCCTCGGCCTCCGCGACGGCGGTCCCGTGGCGATCATCTTCAGCCTCGTCTGCATCGGCATCGCCGCATTCAGCTTCCTGCTGGACTTCGACGCCGCCGACCAGCTGATCCGCGCCCAGGCGCCGGAGAAGGCCGCATGGGGCGTCGCATTCGGACTGACCGTCACCCTCGTGTGGCTGTACGTCGAGATCCTGCGACTCCTGAGCTACTTCAACAGCGACTAGCAGTTCCACGAGAAGGCCCCCGAGAGCATGCTCTCGGGGGCCTTCTCTGTTGTGCGGGCCCGGTTCGATTACCTCGGAGGTAATCGACGCGCGTACCCCGGCGGAGGAATGTCGTGTGCAGCAACCAGCCCCACCCGAAGGAGCACGACATGAGCGCGTACGGAATGGCCCACCTCGAGAACGTCGACATGGGTCCGCAGATCGTCGAATACCTCGAACGCATCGACGGCACCCTCCGCCCGTTCTCCGGCAAGTTCATCGTCCACGGCGGACGCCAGGACGTGGTCGAGGGAACGTCCGACGGCGCGTTCATCGTCATCGAGTTCCCCGACCGCGAGCACCTCGAAGGCTGGTACACGTCCGACGCGTACCGGGAGATCCTCCCGCTCCGCGCCGAGCATTCCGACGGACTGGTGGTCATGGCCGACGGCGTCGACGCCGACCACAAGGCCACCGACATCCTCGGGTAGGCGCTTCGCGCCCGTGCGCCTTTCTGGTCGCTACCGCTACCAAAAAGGCGCACGGGCCCGGAGGGCCTAGCTCAGGCGCTCGAGGACCATGGCCATGCCCTGCCCGCCGCCGACGCACATGGTCTCGACGCCGAACGTCTTGTCCTGTTCGCGGAGGTTGTTGAGCAGGGTGTTGGTGATGCGGGCACCGGTCATGCCGAACGGGTGACCGAGGGCGATGGCGCCGCCGGAGATGTTCAGCTTGTCCTCGTCGATCTTCAGTTCGCGAGCCGATCCGAGAACCTGGACCGCGAAGGCCTCGTTGATCTCGAACAGGTCGATGTCGGAGATGGACTTGCCCGCGATGGCGAGGGCCTTCTTGACGGCCTCGATCGGGCCGAGACCCATGATCTCGGGGGACAGTCCGGACACCCCGGTGGACACGATGCGGGCCAGCGGCGTCAGGCCGAGGGCCTTGGCCTTGGTGTCGGACATGATGACGAGTGCGGCGGCGCCGTCGTTGAGGGGGCACGCGTTGCCGGCGGTGACGGTGCCGTCGGGCCGGAACACCGGCTTGAGCTGGCTGATGCCCTCGTAGGTGGTGCCGGCGCGCGGGCCGTCGTCGGCGGAGACGACGGTGCCGTCGGGGAGGGTGACCGGGGTGATCTCCCGCTCGAAGAAGCCGTTCTTGATGGCTTCCTCCGCGCGGTTCTGGGAGCGGACGCCCCAGCGGTCCTGCTCCTCGCGGGTGATGCCGGTGGCCGAGGCGACGTTCTCGGCGGTCTGGCCCATCGCGATGTAGACGTCGGGAATCTGCTCGTCCCCGCGCGGGTCGGTCCAGGCGACGCCGCCCTCGGCGAGCTTCGCGGTCCGCGCCTCGGCGTCGGCGAACCTCGGGTTCTTGGTGTTCGGCAGGCCGTCGGCGTTGCCGGTGACGAAGCTGGACACCGATTCGACGCCGGCGGAGACGAACACGTCGCCCTCGCCGGCCTTGATCGCGTGCAGTGCCATGCGGGTGGTCTGCAGCGAGGAGGAACAGTAGCGGTTGACGGTGACGCCGGGCAGGAAGTCGTAGCCCAGTTCCACCGCGACGACGCGGGCGATGTTGAAGCCCGACTGGCCGGCGGGCTGGCCGCAGCCGAGGAGCAGGTCGTCGATCTCGGTGGGATCGAGTTCGGGGATCTTCGCCAGAGCCGCGGCCACCATCTGCGTCGTCAGATCATCCGGGCGGATGGTCTTGAGTGAGCCCTTCATGGCTCGGCCGATCGGTGAGCGTACTGCGGAGACGATGACTGCCTCGGGCATGAAAACTCCTTTGTCAACTGCGGGGGTCTGCACTGTGTTGCAGACCACCCGTTCTGTGGCCTTCCCGACAACTTACGTTGCCGGGCGGCACCGGGGGCATCGCCATCTCACTCAGCGACCCGTCGCGTCCTGGACGCGGACGCCTCCTCGATCGCGAGGAGTTCGTCGAGGCGGGCAGGTGTGCGTCGCCGGGCACTGAGTCGCCACAGGAAACGGTTGAGCGAGGCGGTCATTCGGGTCGACAGCTTGCGTGATTCCGCGGCCTCCGACACCTCGGGCAGGTCGGGCAGCGGTCCGCCGTGCCACATGCCCAGAGCGGTCGCGAGAACGGGCACGATCTGCATCGCCGCCAGTTCGTACCCCGCCGCGGACGGGTGGAAGTGGTCGGAGGAGAACATCCGGTCGGGGGCCGCCAGGAACTCCGGCGCCAGCAGGTCGGCCAACGCCACCGGGTGGCCACCCGCCGCGCTGGTCGCGGCCGCCTGCGCCCGGGCCAGGCGCAACCCCCACGTCCGGACGACGGTCCGCAGGGGTTGGGGGATCGCGGTCACCACCCCGAGGTCGGGGCACGTTCCGACGACGACTGCGCAGTCGCGGGCGCGGAGCCGTTCCACCGCTTCCCCGAGTCTGCGCGCCGACGCCCGAATCGAGTTCTTCGATGTGACGTCGTTGGCGCCGACCAGGATCACCGCGGCGTCCGGCGGCGGTCCGGCCACGAACATCGCGTCCACCTGCCCGCTGAGTCCGCGGGACGTGGCGCCGCCGATGGCCTTGGTGCTCAGCCGGATCCGCTTGCCGGTCTCGTCGGCGAGGCGCCTCGCGATCTGCACACCGGGAACTTCGTCCGCGGACAGGCATCCCACTCCGGCGGCCGTCGAGTCGCCGAAAATCATCAGATGGACGTCGTACGAGACGGTCCGTAGCCAGCGTTCGGGGACCGCGGCGCCGGGGGAGTAGACGCCGTCGGCCTCCGGCGGCTTGGCGACGTTGCGCCCGATCACACCGCGGGCCGCCGTCGCCTGGGACATCAGATAGGAGTACGCCGCCCACGACAGCGTGCCTGCGCTCGAACCTGCCACGACAGCCGCGGCGCCGGCTTTCACTCCGCTCTGCCAGGTCCTCTTGGGCACTGGTCTCACCTTTCCGCCACCTGGTGCTCATCTCACGGGTTCCAGCGGACTGCGTCCGCACCAATCTAGTCGGATCAGGGCCCCCCGTGCCGGACGTCTGTGAGCATCGGATCAGGGCATCTGGGAGCATGGAGGCATGCGCATCGCGGAACACGTCGTCGACCTGATCGGCAACACCCCTCTCGTCAAGCTCTCTTCTGTCATCGGGGAGAACCACGGGACCGTTGCAGCCAAGATCGAATACCTCAACCCGGGTGGAAGCTCGAAGGACCGCATCGCGGTCAAGATGATCGACGCCGCGGAGGCGTCCGGTGAGCTGAAGCCGGGTGGGACCATCGTCGAGCCCACGTCCGGCAACACCGGCATCGGCCTCGCCCTGGTGGCCCAGAAGCGCGGATACAAGTGTGTGTTCGTCTGCCCCGACAAGGTCAGCGAAGACAAGCGGAACGTCCTCAAGGCCTACGGCGCCGAGGTCGTGGTGTGCCCCACCGCGGTCGCGCCCGAGCACCCCGACAGCTACTACAGCGTCTCCGACCGGCTCGCACGCGAGCTCCCCGGCGGCTGGAAGCCCAACCAGTACTCCAACCCGGGCGGCCCGCAGAGCCACTACGAGACCACCGGCCCCGAGATCTGGGCCGACACCGACGGCAAGATCACCCACTTCGTCGCGGGCGTCGGCACCGGCGGCACCATCACCGGCACCGGCCGCTACCTCAAGGAGGTGTCCGACGGCAAGGTCAAGGTCATCGGCGCCGACCCCGAGGGTTCCGTGTACTCGGGTGGCACCGGCCGTCCGTACCTGGTCGAGGGCGTGGGCGAGGACTTCTGGCCGAGCGCCTACGACCCGTCCATCCCCGACGAGATCATCGCCGTGTCCGACGCCGACTCCTTCGAGATGACCCGACGTCTCGCCCGCGAAGAGGGCCTGCTGGTCGGCGGCTCCTGCGGCATGGCCGTCGTCGCCGCACTCGAGGTCGCCAAGCGCGAGGGCCCGGACGCCGTCATCGTCGTCCTGCTGCCCGACGGTGGTCGCGGATACCTCTCGAAGATCTTCAACGACAAGTGGATGGCGTCCTACGGATTCCTCCGCACCCCGCTCGACGGCAAACCCGACGAGAAGACCGTCGGCGACGTGCTGCGCGGCAAGTCCGGCGAACTCCCGGACCTCGTCCACACCCACCCGTCCGAGACGCTGCGCGACGCCATCGAGATCCTCCGCGAGTACGGGGTGTCCCAGATGCCCGTCGTCGGCGCGGAGCCGCCCGTCATGGCCGGTGAAGTGGCGGGCAGCGTCACCGAGCGCGACCTGCTCAGTGCCGTGTTCGAGGGCCGCGCGCACCTCGCCGACCCGGTGGAGAAGCACATGAGCAAGCCGTTCCCGCTCATCGGTTCCGGCGAGCCCGTGTCGGCCGCCACCAAGGCGCTCGGCGACACCGACGCGCTGATGGTCGTCGACGACGGCAAGCCCGCCGGGGTCATCACCCGCCACGACCTTCTCGGTTTCCTCAGCGCCGGTTCCTAGACGACACTGGTCCCCGCTGCGCACGGAACGTACGGTGCACAGCGGGGGCGCCGGTGCGGTGTCCGTGAGGGGGAATCACAGTGGGTGCTCGTCTGCGTCGTGTTCTGGTGGTCCCGGCCGTCCTGCTCGGGTTCGCCGCCGCCGGATGCGGGAACAGCATCGAGGGTGCCGCGGTCGCGCAGTCGGACATCGACTCGGTCTCTTCGGGTACGTCGCCTTCGGAGGCATCCGCAGACTGCACCGCGCTGACGAAGGCACTCGGCCGCCTGGTGTCGGACCGGCCGCATCTCACCGAGGCCGTACTGCCCGGATCGACCGATCCGACGTGCTCGTGGTCCAAGGGGCCGACCAACGTCATGAGCACCATCACCGCGTCGGTCAAGCCGCAGGTGACAGATCCCGCCATCCTCGTCGAGATGCGGAACGGAACCAACGTCGTCCCCGACCCCCGTTCCGCCGAGTTCGGCGGGGTGGTCCTGGACGTCGTGGCCATGGCGCTGCTCACCCCGGAACACAGCATCATCGTCAACGCGCTCGACCCCTCCGTCAGCGACGCGACCAAGCTCGACGTCGCGTTCGCGATCGCGGAGTATCTGGAGAATTAGGTCCCCACTAGGCTGGGGGCCATGAGTGAGCAGCGCAGCAAAGCGGACAACATCAGCTGGCAGGGGTTCTCCACCAAGGCCGTGCACGCAGGATTCGACCCGGACCCGCAGACGGGCGCCGTCAACGTCCCGATCTACGCCAGTTCGACGTTCGCCCAGGACGGCGTCGGCGGCATGCGTAACGGATTCGAATACGCCCGCACCGGCAACCCCACCCGACGACCGCTCGAGGCCAACCTCGCCGCCCTCGAGTCGGGCACCTACGGTCGCGCGTTCGGCTCGGGCATGGCCGCCACCGACTGCCTGCTCCGTGCCGCGCTCCGCCCCGGCGACCACCTCGTCATCCCGAACGACGCCTACGGCGGAACGTTCCGCCTGATCGACAAGGTCTTCACCCAGTGGGGCATCGAGTACACGCCCGCCGCGGTGTCCGACGTGGACGCGGTCCGGGCAGCCATCCGGCCCAACACCAAGCTCGTATGGGTGGAGACGCCCACCAACCCGCTCCTCAACATCGGTGACATCGAGGCACTGTCCGACATCGCGCACGAGGCCGGCGCGAAGATCGTCGTCGACAACACGTTCGCCTCGCCGTACCTGCAGCAGCCGCTGCAGCTGGGCGCCGACGTCGCGCTGCACTCGACCACCAAGTACATCGGCGGACACTCCGACGTCGTCGGCGGCGCACTCGTCACCAACGACGAGGAACTCGACACGGCGTTCGCGTTCCTGCAGAACGGTGCAGGCGCGGTCCCCGGACCCTTCGACGCGTTCCTCACGCTCCGCGGCATCAAGACCCTCTCCCTGCGCATGGAGCGGCACAGCGACAACGCCGAGAAGGTTGTCGAACTGCTCACCGGGCACTCCGCGGTGTCGCAGGTCATCTACCCCGGACTCGAGTCGCACCCCGGCCACAAGGTCGCGGAGAAGCAGATGCGCCGCTACGGCGGCATGATCTCGGTCCGCCTCGCCGGCGGCAAGCAGGCCGCGCTGGACTTCTGCTCGCGCACCGAGATCTTCACGCTGGCCGAGTCGCTCGGCGGCGTCGAGTCGCTGATCGAGCACCCGGGTGCCATGACCCACGCCTCCACCGCCGGTTCGCTGCTCGAGGTTCCGGACGACCTGGTGCGTCTGTCCGTCGGCATCGAGGATGCCGCCGACCTCGTGGGCGACATCGAGCAGGCACTGAAGTAGTAGGCGGCTTCGCCGCCCGTGCGCCTTTTTGGTTGCCGCCGCTACCAAAAAGGCGCACGGGCCGAAGGCCTTATGCTGGCCCGCGTGGAGCCTGTCACGCTGGATCAGATCAGAGCAGCTCGTAAGCTGCTGGACCCCGTAATGCGCCGGACGCCGGTGATCGCGTCCCGGGCGCTGTCGGAACGCTGCGGGCACGTCGTGTCGTTGAAGTGCGAGAACTTGCAGCGCACAGGGTCTTTCAAACCGCGCGGTGCGTACAACCGGATCGCGAATCTGTCGGTCGCGGAACGGGCTTGCGGGGTCGTGGCGGCCAGCGCCGGCAATCACGCGCAGGGCGTGGCCTGGGCTGCCACGGAACTGGGCATCCCGTCCACCGTGTTCATGCCCACCGGCGCACCCCTGCCGAAACTCGTCGCCACCAAGGCGTACGGCGCCACCGTCCACTTGACCGGCGACACCGTGGACGACGCGCTCGTCGCCGCGAAAGAGTTCGCGGACGAGACCGGCGCCGTCCTCATCCATCCCTTCGATCACGTCGACATCGTCGCCGGGCAGGGGACCGTCGGGCTCGAGATCCTCGAGCAGGAACCCGACGTCGGCACCCTCGTCGTCCCGACCGGCGGCGGTGGGCTGATCGCGGGCATCGCCGCGGCGGTCAAAGCCACCCGGCCGGACGTGCGGATCGTCGGCGTCCAGGCCGAGCAGGCGGCCGCCTGGCCGCGTTCGCTGGCGGAGGGCCGCCCGATACCGCTGGAGACCATGTCGACCATGGCCGACGGCATCGCGGTCGGCCGGCCCGGCGACGTGCCCTTCGCCCACGTCGGCTCGCAGGTCGACGCCATCGTCACGGTCAGCGAGGACGCCCTGTCCCGGGCGCTGCTGCTGTGCCTCGAACGCGCGAAGCTCATCGTGGAGCCTGCGGGCGCGGCGGCGGTGGCCGCGTTGATCAGCTGCTCGACGGACGAGCTGGGACTCACCGGGAAGGTGTGCGCGGTGCTGTCCGGCGGCAACATCGACCCGTTGCTGCTCACCCACGTCGTCAATCACGGTCTCCGGGCGGCCGGACGGTATCTCGGTGTGCACGTGACCATTCCGGACCGACCGGGTGGTCTGGTCAGTCTCCTCGGCGTGATCAGCGGCAACGGCGCCAGTGTGGTGGACGTCGTCCACTCTCGCACCGGCGGTGCGCTCGCGCTCGACGAGGTGGAGGTGTTCCTCACCGTCGAGACCCGTGGTCCCGGCCACCGGCAGGATCTCCTCGACGCCCTGCGCGACGCCCAGTACGCGGTTCGCCTGCAGGAGTAGGCGGACCTAGCTCGGCCACCCGCCCAGGGTGGTCACCCGGAACTCCTGATCCACCAGCCGGGCAGGCAGCTCGAGGTTGGTGAGCCAGTCGATCGCACCGCCGCCCATCCCGACCGCGGCCGTGCTGGACGCGTGCGCGGTGGTGCACGACCCGGCCACCACGGACACGGTCCGCCACAACGAGATCGAGTCGGGGTGCAGCGGCTTGACGGTGCTGGCGGTCGCCACGGCCGCACCCGACGGGATCGACACCTGGCAGGTGGGGTCGCCCGGCAGGTCCTGGACCTGGACCTGCCAGCCGCCCGGTGGTGTGGTCCCGGCGGTGGCGATGTCTCCGCCGAGCGCCACCAGGACGCCACACCCGAGAAGTTCCGCCGTCGTCGATGCGCAGTGGTCGGCGGAACTCGCCCGCGCGGTGGCCGTCAGGTCGAGTTCCACCCCGGCGGGGAGCGTGACCTCGGTGCCGTCGACGGTGATCGACCGCCACGACTGGGGTGCGGGGGCCGACGCCGTGGGGTCGAGTGCGCCCTCCGTGGTCCGCGCTGCGGCGAGGGCGTCGGTGAGGAACCGGGCGAACATCGGGGTGACCGTGTTCGGGCCCTCGTCGAGCGAGCGGATCTCGGCGTCCGCGCGGTCCCGGTTGACGGCGGCATCGGCGGCCGCGAGGTAACCGCGGATCAGGTTCGACGCCGAGCTCAGGGCGTCGGGGTCGGTGACGACGATGCGTGCGTGCACACCCCAGGTGGACCATTCGGTTGCGCTGCGTGCGCTGGTCATGTGGTAGTTCTCCGGTCGCGCGATGTCAGGAACCGCTGGACACGGCGTCCGGAGTGCCGAATCCGGCCGAGACGAGGGGCGCGGCCACCGTCGAATCGGGGGTCGCGGGGTCCGCTGCCGCCGCCATACCACCACCGGCGACCAGTCCGGCGATTCCGGCTGCCGCCAGGACGCGGCGAACGGGAAGCAGGCGGGAAATCCGTCGGTCTTCACTCATGCCGACCAGCTTCCCCGAAGAACCTTAGAACAACCTGGGAAGAATCTGTCTCTCCTCGCCGAGTGCGCACTAGTGCAGCGCACGCCCGGCGTGTCACATGCAGTTGTGCGCAGTCGTGCCGGACAGCCGTCGGCGTGACGGAGTCGTCACTACGATCGGATCCGTGATCGCAGACCATGACGAACTGCTCGATGCCGCTATGGGTTTGCTGCGGGAGCGCGGCCCCCTTTCCGACCGGGAGCTGACGGTCGCGCTTGCGGATTCGGGTAGGGGAGACATCGACGAGCTGATCGAATTCGTCGAGGACTTCGACGCGCGGCTTCTCGGGATTCTCCCCGACGACCGAAAGGTCGCACTCGACGTTCTGCTCGCGGGCCGCGTCCTCACACACCGCCTCACCGCGCGGGAGATCTCGGCCGACGTCGTGGAGGTGGAGGATTTCGAGCCGATCCTGCACCTCGCATCCGGGGAGCCCGACGTCGATGGATTCGAGTTCTCGGTCGCGGACGAGGGCGCGGACAGGTTCGCGGACGAGACAGTCAGCCGACTCCCAGGCCGGGACTGGGCCGAAACCATCCCTGCTGGTGCGGGTCGGGGAAGAAGTACAAGATATGTCACCTCGGAAAGGGCGACCATCCGTTGTCCGAGCGGGCCGCGTGGCTGTACCAGAAGTCGAAGCTGCACGCGGAGGAGCTCGGCTGGCGGGATCGGATCTTGGAGTTCGCCGAAATTCGGTCCGAGTACTGGGTGGGTGAGGAAGCGCTGTTCGAGGCGTTGGACGACCCGCTGGTTGCCGACGTCGCGCTGTTCGAAGGCGGTGCGTTCACCGACTTCGTCGACAGCCGTGGCGACTTGCTGCCCCCGGACGATTTAGCACTCGCACGGCAGTGGCAGGAGATCGAACGGTCGGTGCACGAGGTGGAGGAGGTCCGGCCGGGTGTGGGTCTGACACTGCGGGACCTGCGCACAGGTGACCTGCACGCGATCAGGGAACGTACCGCGAGCCGGCAATTGCACGTCGGGAATCTGATCTGCGCCCGCGTCGTCCCTGCGGGTGACACATGGCAGATCTTCGGAGGAATCGAACCGATCGCGCCGGCTCAGCGCACGACACTCCTCGAGATGTTGGACGACGAGACCACGGATCCGGCCGACCTGGTCGTGATCCTCAGCGAACGTTTCGTGCCGGTGCGTGGGTGACCGAGGCGACGTGATTCGCCAGGTGCCGCGCTCCCGCAGGTCACGGTAGGAAACGGATCAATCCCGCAGAATCGCCTCGCACCTGCTGTGCCCCGTCGTAACGTGAACTCACTCGGTTAGGTGCACCGAGGAGGAGGAGCGCACGTATGTCAGTTGATGCAGCGGCGATCATCGTGGCGATCACCACCGCAGCGGGGGCAATCGTTCAGGGAGCGGACATACCGCAGCCGGTGAAAGATCAAGCAGCCGAAGCAATTCAGGTGGTCGAGCAGGCCTCACCCGACGTTCAGAAACAAGTAACCAACGCGATATCGACCCTCCCGGAACCGGCCCGCGTGCAGGCCGAGCAGATGGTGGCCCAGGCCTCGGATGTGGTGAAGCAGGCAACCGACCCCTACATTCCACCGCCGCCCGCCGTCGAGGCGGCGCCGCCGCCCGCCCCGGTTCCCCCACTGGCACTCCCGGACACTCCACTCGACCAGCCGCCCGCGATGAGCGCCCCCGACGTCGGCACGGCGATCGGGGGCCTCGCCGCTCTGCCCGGGGTCCCGGCCCTGATCAGCGGACTCGGATCGCTGATCCCGTCCGTCCCCGCCGGCTTCCCCGGTGTCTCGCTCGCGCCGGTCGGCGCCATCGCCGTCTTCGCGCCGTGGATCCGCAAGGCCGGGTCGTTGTGCGAGGGCATCAAGCCGCCGACCCTGGCGGCCCTGTACTCCGTCGAGAACGGTTTCCGCTACGGCGCGAACTCACCGGTGTCCCGGGCGGGCGCCCGCGGACCCGGCCAGTTCATGCCCCCGGCCTGGGCCAAGTACGGCAAGGACGCGGACGGCGACGGCAAGGTCGACATCAACGGCGTCGCCGACCCGATGATGGCGTCCGGTCAGATGCTGTGCGACCTGTTCGGGCAGATCGAGGGCTGGAAGAAGGAAGGTGTGGTCAAGGGTGACACCCTCGACCTCACGATCGCCGCCTACAACGCCGGGGCGGGTGCGGTCCGGACCGCCGGTGGCATGCCCGCGGGCAAGTTCGACTACGAGCACGAAACGCAGCCGTACGTCGCACGGATCCGATCGCTGGAGGAGTCGTTCGCGCGGATGCTGTCGCCGTTCTTCTACGGTGCGGCCGCCGGTGACACGAGCCGCGTCGTCGAGGCGGCCATGCGGTTCATCGGGCTGCCGTACGTGTGGGGCGGCGGCAACATCAACGGACCGTCCGGCGGCGGTTTCGACTGCTCCGGACTGACCTCGTTCGCCGTGTACGCCGCAACCGGCGTCAAACTGCCCCGCACGTCGGAAACGCAGTGGCATGTGGGTGTGGAGGTGCCGCTGTCGCAGGCCAGGCCCGGTGACCTGCTGTTCGGTAACTGGCAATCGGGTGGTCCGGGACACGTGGCGATCTATGTCGGGAACGGCCAGATGCTGCACGCCCCGACGACGGGTGACGTGGTGCGCATCGGCCCCGTGTTCGCCGACATGAAGGCCCGCAGGGTCTTCTGATCCCGATCCCGGGTGTCACAGCAGAAAACTCCGGCCCGGGCACTGGGCCCGGACCGGAGTTTTCGGCGGTGGATCCGAGATCAGCTGTGGTACGGCTCCGCGCTGACGAGCGTCACCTTCATGCTGCTGCCGTTGGGCAGTGTGTATTCGCGGGTTTCGCCGACCTTCGCCTCGAGCAGTGCCCCACCCAGCGGGGAGTTGGGGGAGTAGACCTCGAGTTTGTTGTCGCGTGCACCCTCTTCGCGGGTGGCGATCAGGAACGTTTCGGTGTCCTTCTCGTCGCCGTCGTAGTACACCTTCACCACGGAGCCGGGCAGTGCGACACCGGACTGGGTGGGCGCTTCGCCGACCTTCGCGCTGTTCAGGAGTTCCTGAAGCTGGCGGATGCGTGCCTCCTGCTGGCCCTGCTCTTCGCGGGCCGCGTGGTAGCCACCGTTCTCCTTCAGATCGCCCTCTTCGCGACGCTCGTTGATCTCGGCGGCGATGACCGGACGATTGGCAATGAGCTGGTCGAGTTCGCTCTTGAGCCTGTCATGTGACTCCTGGGTCAGCCAGGTCACCTGGGTCTCGGTCATCTCGATCACTCCCTCGTAGTTGGAGCCGCCGGGCTCCCTCGACAGACCACTGCAACAGCAGTGATCAACGGCTCGGCAGAATTCGACGGCCGGGGCCGTTCGATTTCCGCCTTGCCGCCAATGCAGCAATACACGGTTCCAAACCGGAACCGTGTACCAGGCGATTCTAGCACGATCGGGGAGCGCAAACCCCGAATAACCCGAACGGTCGCTCGGGTGCGCCGGTGTCAGCCGCGGGTCAGATAGGCGGGAACGTCCAGGCTGCAGCCGTAGATGTCGCCCATCGCGGGCGGGCGGGACGTGTAGACGGGTGCGGTGACTTTCACCGTCTGGTCCTCGCCGCCGGCGATGTAGACCTCGCGCCGACCGGTCTCGGAACCGTCCTTGGACCGGGAGCGGACGATGCAGACCGCCGCCCGTGACGGATCCTCGCGGGTGACGGTGAACGTGATGTCCAGCTGCGAATCACTCACCAGATCGAACGACGTGGCCTCACTGTCGATCTCGGAGACGGCGAACTTGTCGTAGGCGACGAACGCCACGATCACACCGACGACCACGACCGCCGCGGACAGCGCCCACACGAGCCAGCGCTTCGGGCGCGCAGGCTTTGCTGCGGCTGTGTATCGGCCCGGGGGAAGCGTTCTCGTCATCTCTCAACTCTCGTACAGCTCCGGTTCCACGTAACTCACAGCACTCGAGCGGGGGCACGGCTGCAAGCGGAACTCTCGGGTGGAACTATAGAGGACGTGCGTCAGTGCGCCGTCAGTGATGGCGGAGGGCGAGAGCGCGCGACACGGACAAGCCGGCAACGGCTACTGGCGAAGTTGAGGTGAACGAATACGTGAGCGGATTCCGGCTCATGGCCGTCCATGCCCATCCCGACGACGAGTCGAGCAAGGGTGCCGCGACAACGGCCCGTTACGCCGCAGAGGGCAACGAAGTGAAGGTCGTGACGTTGACCGGGGGTGAACGTGGCGACATCCTCAACCCCGCGATGGACGTGCCCGGGGTGCGTGACCGCATCCACGAGGTCCGCATCGAGGAGATGGCGGAGGCCGCGCGCATCCTCGGAGTCCAGCACCAGTGGCTGGGATTCGTCGACTCCGGTCTGCCCGAGGGCGACCCGAAGCCGCCGCTGCCGGAGGGCTGCTTCGCGCTCGTTCCGCTCGAGGAGTCGACCGAGGCCCTCGTGCGGGTGATCCGCGAGTTCCGTCCGCACGTCATGACCACGTACGACGAGAACGGCGGCTACCCGCACCCCGATCACATCCGCTGCCACGAGGTGTCGATGGCCGCGTACGAGGCCGCTGCCGACCCGGAGCGGTTCCCCGACGCCGGGGAACCGTGGAAGGTGCAGAAGGTCTACTACTCGCACGGCTTCATCCGGAAGCGTCTGCTGCAGTTCCAGGAGGAGTACGACCGCCGGGGCGAAGAGTTCCCGATGGCCGAGTGGCTCAAGAAGTGGAAGACCGAGCAGGGCGACCTGATGGCACGCGTCACCACCCAGATCACGTGCGGCGACTACTTCCCGCAGCGTGACGATGCGTTGCGGGCCCACGCGACGCAGATCGACCCGAACGGCTCGTTCTTCGCGGTTCCGCTGGAAATCCAGCAGAAGATCTGGCCGACCGAGGAATTCGAACTCGCCAAGACCCGGGTCACCACCTCCATCCCGGAGAACGACCTGTTCGCGGGCATCACCGAGGACGGACAGCCGTGAATGCGTTGACCGTGAACCTGTTGGCCGGCACGGCGGACGTCCTGGCGCAGACGCCGAGCACCCCGTCGGGCCCCGAGTTCGGCAAGGCGTCGCCCATCGGCCTCGTCGTCATTCTCGCGCTGCTCGCGGGTGTGGTGCTGCTGGTGCGTTCGATGAACAAGAAGCTCAAGAATCTGCCCGAGACGTTCGAGCCGGAGCATCCCGAACCGGACCAGGAAGTGGACGAGGGCACCGACCGCGGCGCGATCCACGGTGGCGGGGCGAGCAGCACCGAACCGCCGAAGCCCACAGACACCCCACCCAACCTGCAGAAATAGTCGAACAGGAGCTGGAGATGGACCCACGCGCACAGAACACACTCGGTGGGTCCACCAGCCCCTATCTGCGACAGCACGCCGCCAACCCCGTGCACTGGCAGCAGTGGGGTCCGGAGGCGACCGAGTGGGCGCGCGAGCGGGACGTCCCGATCCTGTTGTCGATCGGATACTCGGCGTGCCACTGGTGCCACGTGATGGCCCACGAGTCCTTCGAGGACGAGGCGGTGGCGTCGCTGATGAACGAGCATTTCGTGTGCGTCAAGGTCGACCGTGAGGAGCGTCCCGACCTCGATGCCGTGTACATGAACGCCACCGTCGCGATGACCGGTCAGGGTGGCTGGCCGATGACGTGCTTCCTCACTCCCGACGGCGCCCCGTTCTACTGCGGCACCTACTACCCGGCCGAGCCGCGCGGCGGCATGCCGTCGTTCACCCAGCTGCTGAGCGCCATCGCCGACACGTGGCGGGACCGCCGCGGTGACGTCGACGACGCGGCCGCCTCGGTGGTCGCCGAACTGCGGCGGGGAGCCGGCGGCATCCCCGAGGGTGATGTCCGAGTGGACGCGGCCCTGCTGGATGCGGCCGCCGGAGCCGTGCTGCGGGACGAGGACGCCGACCGCGGCGGGTTCGGCGGAGCCCCCAAGTTTCCGCCGTCCGCGCTGATGGAAGGCCTGCTGCGCACGTACGAGCGGTCCGGTGCCGAGGAGGTGCTCGGCGTCGTGGCGCGGACGGCGTCGGCGATGGCGCGCGGCGGCATCTACGACCAGCTCGGCGGCGGTTTCGCCCGCTATTCGGTCGACGCCGCGTGGGTGGTGCCGCACTTCGAGAAGATGCTCTACGACAACGCCCAGCTGCTGCGCGCGTACGCGCACCTGGGCCGGCGCACGGGCTCGGACCTGGCCGTCCGGGTCACCGAGGAGACCGTCGAGTTCCTGCTGCGCGATCTGCGCACCGACAACGGGTCGTTCGCGTCCGCCCTCGACGCCGACACGGAGGGTGTCGAGGGACTCACGTACGTGTGGACCCCTGGGCAGCTCGTCGAGATCCTCGGGACCGAGGACGGGGAGTGGGCGGCCCGGGTGTTCGCGGTGACTGCGGACGGGACGTTCGAGGCGGGCACGTCCGTCCTGCAGCTTCCGCACGATCCGGACGACTGGGACCGCTGGCGCCGGATCCGGGGCACGCTGCTCGCCCGGCGTGCGATGCGGCCGCAGCCGGGACGCGACGACAAGGTGGTCACCGCCTGGAACGGACTCACGATCACCGCGCTCGCCGAGGCCGGTGCCGGGCTCGGCAGGCCGGAGTGGGTGGCCGCGGCCGCCGACTGCGCGCGTGCGGTGCTGGGATTGCACGTCGTCGACGGGCGCCTGCGGAGGGCGTCCCTGGGAACGTCGGTGGGCGAATCGGCGGGGGTACTCGAGGACTACGCCTGCCTGGCGACGGGCCTCCTCGCGTTGTATCAGGCGACCGGCGACAGTGAGTGGCTGACGCACGCGCAGGCGCTGCTGGACCGCGCCCTGATCCATTTCGCCGACGACGAGCGGCCGGGAAGCTGGTTCGACACCGCCGACGACGCCGAGTCCCTGGTGACCCGTCCCCGCGACCCGGTCGACGGTGCGACGCCGTCCGGGGCGTCGTGTCTGGTCGAGGCGCTGCTCACCGCGGCTGCGGTGGCCGACGCGGAGGCGTCGGGACGGTACGCGACCGCGGCCGCCGAATCGCTCGACCGGGTGGCACTGCTTCTGGAGCGCGCACCGCGATCGGCCGGGCACTGGCTCGCAGTGGCGGAGGCGTCGGTGCGCGGCCCGATCCAGGTGGCCGTCGCAACCGACGGCGATTCCGCCCTGCTCCGGGAGGCGCGCAGACTCGCTCCCGGTGGTGCCGTCGTGGTAGGCGGCGCACCGGACTCGTCACCGCTGCTCGCCGACCGGCCGCTGGTCGGCGGCGCGTCCGCGGCGTACGTGTGCCGCGGGTTCGTGTGCGACCGCCCGGTGACGACGATCGAGGACCTGGGTGTCGCGTTGAGCCGGTAGTCCGGCCTAGCGGAACACCACCAGCCACACGGCGATGTAGTGGCACAGGGCCGCGATGACGGTGGCGGCGTGGAAGAACTCGTGATGACCGAACGTGGTCGGCCAGGGGTTGGGCCACTTGGTGGCGTAGAGGATCGCGCCCACCGAGTACAGGATGCCGCCGATCAGCAGCAGCACCATCGGTACGACACCGACCTCGTGCGTCAGTTCGGGTGCGACCGGCACGATGGCCCAGCCGAGCAGCAGGTAGAGCGGCACCCCGACCCAGCGCGGTGCCGTCGGCCACAGCATTTTCAGTGCGACCCCGGCGAGCGCCCCCGCCCACACGACGATCAGCAGCGTCCGGCCCGTGTCGGGCGGAAGCCCCAGCACCGCGAACGGGGTGTAGCTGCCGGCGATGAACAGGAAGATCATCGAGTGGTCCGCGCGTTTCATCCACGTGCGGGCCTTGACGGTGTTCCAGTGGATGCGGTGGTAGGTGGCGCTGACCCCGAACACACCGCACACCGTGAGGCTGTAGACGGCGGTGGCGAGCGCCGCTTTCCCGGACACCTGGGTGCCCGACAGTGTGACGAGGACGATGCCGGCGATCACGGAGACGCCGAACGCCCACAGGTGGATCCACCCTCGCAGTCGGGGTTTGACGGGCAGTTCGTCGAGGCCGAAAGCGGTCACTGAACACCTCTTCTCGCTGTGCGTGGCGCTAACCTACGCAACCGTAGGTTAGCTTGTGGTGAGAGCGTACCCGTCGGTAGCGGCAAGCCGTGTGCTGTGTGACGGCCGTCGCGAATCACCTTCGGGTGCGGCGTACTCTTGCGTGTCATGGTGATCTCCAGGTGAGTGCGCGAGGACTGCTGTACAGCATCTACGAGCGTCGGCTACTGAAGCGGCTCGACGGTCTACAGCACCCTCGGCACATTGCCGTGATGTGCGACGGCAACCGGCGGTGGG
The DNA here is from genome assembly GCF_030058635.1 of Rhodococcus sp. IEGM 1305. Lineage (NCBI taxonomy): Bacteria > Bacillati > Actinomycetota > Actinomycetes > Mycobacteriales > Nocardiaceae > Rhodococcus > Rhodococcus sp. IEGM 1305. The sequence continues at coordinate 199,763 of NZ_JASHKX010000005.1, read as the reverse complement.
CCCGGGAAAACGGCTTCGAGGACGTCAGTCACGGCCACCGCATGGGTGCCCTGAAGATCTCCGAGATGCTCGGGTGGTGCGACGCCGCGGGCATCGAGATGGCCACCATCTACCTGCTGTCCACCGAGAACCTGCGCCGCGACCCCGGGGAACTCGACACCCTGCTCGAGATCATCACGGATGTCGTCGAGGAGATCTCCGGCCCCGACAAGAACTGGAGCGTCAAGATCGTCGGCGCCCTCGACCTCCTGCCCTCCGAACAGTCCCGCCGTCTGCGTGACGCGGCTGCCGGGACCGAGGGGCGCACCGGCACCCACGTCAACGTCGCGATCGGCTACGGCGGCCGCCAGGAGATCGCCGACGCCGTGCAGTCGCTGCTGAGCGAGAAACTCCTCGCGGGACTGTCGGGGGACGAACTGGTGAAATCGATCACAGTCGACGGCATCGACGGTCACCTCTACACGTCCGGCCAGCCCGACCCCGACCTCGTGATCCGCACGTCGGGGGAGCAGCGGCTGTCGGGGTTCCTGCTGTGGCAGAGCGCCTATTCCGAGATCTGGTTCACGGAGGCGTACTGGCCCGAGTTCCGCCGGGTCGACTTCCTCCGCGCGCTCCGCGACTACGCCGCCCGGCACCGCCGCTTCGGCGTCTGACGTGAGTGGCGAAGCGTGCCGGAACACACTTCGCCACTCACCTACAGCTTCCGCAGCCGCAGCCGGTTGATCGAATGATTGGCGTCCTTGCGCAGCACGAGCGTGGCACGCGGACGCGTCGGCAGGATGTTCTCCACGAGGTTCGGCCGGTTGATGTTGTGCCAGATCTCCTGAGCGGCAGCCGTCGCGTCCCGGTCGGACAATCCCGCATAGTGGTGGAAGTGCGCGTCGGGGTCGGAGAACGACGTCTTCCGCAGCGCGAGAAAACGCTGGATGTACCAGTTCTCGATGTCCTCGATGCGGGCGTCGACGTAGATCGAGAAGTCGAACAGATCCGACACCATCAGCCGTGGTCCGGTCTGCAGCACGTTGAGACCCTCGATGATGAGGATGTCGGGCTGCCGGATCAGGTGGTACTGGCCCGGGATGATGTCGTACGAGATGTGTGAATAGACCGGTGCGGCCACTTCCTCTGCCCCCGACTTCACCTCGGTGACGAACCGCAGCAACTTCCGGCGGTCGTAACTCTCGGGAAAGCCCTTGCGGTGCATGATCCCACGGCGGTTCAGTTCGGCCGTCGGATACAGGAAGCCGTCCGTCGTCACCAGGTCGACGCGCGGGTGGTGCTCCCACCGCGCGAGGAGGGCCTGGAGGACACGGGCCGTGGTGGATTTGCCGACCGCCACACTGCCGGCGACGCCGATCACGAACGGCACCTGCTGGTCGGGGTGCTTCTCGCCGAGGAACGTCGCGGTCGCGGCGAACAGTCGCTGCCTGGCCGCGACCTGCAGGTGGATGAGACGCGACAGCGGCAGGTACACCTCCGCGACCTCTTCGAGGTCGATCTGCTCGCCGAGGCCCCGCAGTCCGTACAGCTCTTCCTCGGTCAGGACGAGTGGCGTCGACTTACGCAGTGTGCGCCACTGCTTCCGGTCGAATTCGACGTACGGACTGGACTCGCTCGTCCGCGCCATCAGTTCCGCTCACACTCGGGTACACGGGGGAGTGAGCGGTCCATGCCCAGAATCTCTGCCGTCGTCGTTGCGCTGGCGAGTAGCGGTTGCATAGTCGGATTGTGCTTGGTGCCACAGGCTGCGCTGTCGGCGGGTCGGGAACACGCGTCTGCGACTAAGGTCGGACGGCATGGAATCCGTTTCGTTCGTACGCGAATACTTGCTGCTCGGGCTGGGTTTCGACCGGCTGGAGGAAGGATTCGTCGACGCGTATACCGGCGATCCCGCGCTGCGCAGGCAGGTGGAGAACGCGCCGAAGCCCGATCCGCGCGACCTCGCGCGCACGGCGGCGAACCTCCGCGCGGAATTGCCGTCGGCCGGATTGTCCGAGGAGCGGACCCGGTTCCTCGACGTCCATCTCCGTGCCCTCGAATGCTCGGGGCGAAAGTTCGCGGGCGACGACGTCGGTTTCGTCGACGAGGTCGAGGCGTACTTCGACGTCCGCATCGAACGCGGCGACGAGGAGCAGTACCGGGAGGCGCACCGCAAGATGGACGCCGTGCTGCCCGGAACGGGGCCGCTCGCCGAACGCATCCAGGCCCACCGCGCGAAGGACGAGATCCCCGCGGACCGGTTGCAGGAATGTGTCGACGCCTTCTCGAGTGCCCTGCGCGACCTCGTGCGGGAGCATTACGCACTGCCCGACTCGGAGGTCGTGGAGTACGAGGTGGTGGGCGACAAGCCGTGGTCGGGGTTCAACTACTACCTCGGCGACTACCGGTCCCGGGTCGCGATCAACTCCGACCTCGAGCAGCACATGTCGAACCTGCCGCGGCTGATCGCGCACGAGTCGTACCCCGGCCACCACACCGAGCACTGCCGCAAGGAAGCCGGACTCGTCGGGTCGGGACAGCTCGAGCAGACGTTGTTCGTCGTCAACACCCCGCAGTGCCTGATGGCCGAGGGCCTCGCGGACCTCGCGCTCGAATCGATCGTCGGGTCCGACTGGGGGCTGTGGGCGCAGGAAATCTACGCCGACCTCGGCCTGCGATTCGACGGTGAGCAGGCGCAACGTTTGTCCGGGGCGTCCGGGCAGCTGCTCGGTGTGCGGCAGGACGCGGCGATGATGCTGCACGACGAGGGTCGCAGCCACGACGACGTCGCGGCGTTCCTGCAGCGGTGGAGTCTGTCGACCCCCGAGCGGGCCCGGCAGTCGCTGCGGTTCCTGTCCTCGCCGCTGTGGCGGGCGTACACCAGCACCTACGTGGAGGGATACCGCCTGCTCGGCGGCTGGCTGGCCGAGGTGCCCGTCGGCGCGGAGCGGTCGGAGCGGTTCCGTCGACTGCTCGACGAGCCGCTCGTTCCCAGCGTCCTGCGCGCCGGTGAGGGGTACCTCACCGCGGGCGGTTAGGAAGTCCTCACGGATACTTCGTAGACTGGGAGCATTCGTTTCCGCATCCAGCTTGGAGATCCCTCGATGACCGCTGTGCCCGGTACCGACGTCAACACGGCCCCCCTCGCCGAACTCGACCCCGAAGTCGCCCAGGCCATGGCAGGTGAGCTGGCCCGTCAGCGCGACACGCTGGAGATGATCGCGTCGGAGAACTTCGTTCCCCGCGCGGTCCTCCAGGCTCAGGGCAGCGTCCTCACCAACAAGTACGCCGAGGGATACCCGGGACGCCGCTACTACGGCGGCTGCGAGCACGTCGACGTCATCGAGGATCTCGCCCGCACCCGCGCCAAGGAACTGTTCGGCGCCGACTTCGCGAACGTCCAGCCGCACTCCGGCGCACAGGCCAACGCGGCGGTCCTGATGGCCCTGATGAACCCGGGTGAGAAGCTCCTCGGCCTCGACCTGGCGCACGGCGGCCACCTCACGCACGGCATGAAGCTGAACTTCTCCGGCAAGCTCTACGACGTCGAGTCGTACGGGGTCAGCAAGGAAGACCACCGCATCGACATGGACGAGGTCCGCAAGATCGCCGTCGCCGCGCAGCCGAAGGTCATCGTCGCCGGCTGGTCCGCATACCCGCGTCACGAGGACTTCGCCGCGTTCCGTTCCATCGCCGACGAGGTCGGCGCGTACCTGTGGGTCGACATGGCGCACTTCGCGGGCTTGGTCGCTGCCGGGCTGCACCCGTCGCCCGTGCCCTACGCCGACGTCGTGTCCAGCACCGTCCACAAGACGCTCGGCGGGCCGCGCTCCGGCCTGATCCTCGCCAAGCAGGAATGGGCGAAGAAGCTCAACTCCGCCGTCTTCCCCGGCCAGCAGGGCGGGCCGCTGATGCACGCCATCGCCGCCAAGGCAGTCTCCCTGAAGATCGCGGGCACCGAGGAGTTCAAGGACCGTCAGCAGCGCACCCTGACCGGCGCCAAGATCCTCGCCGAGCGTCTGACCGGCGCCGATGTCGTCGACAAGGGTGTCAGCGTCCTCACCGGCGGCACCGACGTGCACCTCGTGCTCGTCGACCTGCGCAACTCGCAGCTCGACGGCCAGCAAGGTGAGGACCTTCTCCACGAGGTCGGCATCACCGTCAACCGCAACGCGGTGCCGTTCGACCCGCGCCCGCCGATGGTCACGTCCGGCCTCCGGATCGGCACCGCGGCGCTCGCATCGCGTGGATTCGGGGACGAGCAGTTCACCGAGGTCGCCGACATCATCGGCACCGCACTCGCCGGATCGTCCGACGTCGAGACGCTGAAGTCTCGCGTGTCCAAGCTCGCCGCCGACTTCCCGCTGTACGAGGGACTCGAGGACTGGCGCCTGATCTAGGCGGCTCCACCGCCCGTGCGTGGCCTGCGAGTGCAAGGACTCGTTAACCACGCACGGGCGCCGCAGGCGCCTCCGCGTAACTTGATGTTCACCGACACGCCCGCCGCTCGCACGGCCGTCCGGCGTGTTTGGCAGTACCGTCGGGGGTAACAGGCAGCGGGGAAGTTGCTTGTACGGGAGGTCCTGATCGTGGCTGACACACTCAGTGCGAGGGGGCCGGCGCCCGGCCCTCGTGTGGTGACACACCAGGGACGGACCGGTCCAGCGAACCGAGTTTGCGTGGGTGCCACGCAGACCTAGGAGCCAACGTGACTGCTTCACGCTCCGTCTCAGCCCGCGTCGGACGTTCGTCCGCCGCCCCCAGGAAATCGTCGGATTCTGCAGTTCGTACATTCGTACTCGACACCTCCGTACTGCTGTCCGACCCCTGGGCCGTCACCAGGTTCGCCGAGCACCGTGTGGTGCTTCCCCTCGTCGTGATCAGCGAGCTCGAAGGGAAGCGGCACCACCACGAGTTGGGATGGTTCGCAAGAGAATCGCTGCGCATGCTCGACGACCTCCGTCTGGAGTACGGTCGTCTCGACCAGCCCGTGCCGATCGGCACCGAGGGCGGCACCCTGCAGGTCGAGCTGAACCACACCGACCCGTCGGTTCTCCCGGTCGGATTCCGCACGGACAGCAACGATTCGAGGATCCTGGCCTGCGCCCTGAACCTCGAGGCCGAGGGCGGTGACGTCGTCCTGGTCAGCAAGGACATCCCGCTGCGTGTGAAGGCCGGTGCGGTGGGTCTTCCCGCCGACGAGTACCACGCCCACGACGTCGTTCCGTCCGGTTGGACGGGTATGACCGAACTGGACGTGGCGTCCTCATCGATCGACGAACTGTTCTCCGAGGGTGTCGTCGATCTGGAGGAGGCTCGGGAACTTCCGTGCCACACGGGTATTCGGCTGCTGGGCGGTTCGTCGAGCGCACTGGGCCGGGTGAACGCCGACAAGCGGGTGCAGTTGGTGCGGGGGGAGCGTGAGGCATTCGGTCTGCACGGACGTTCGGCCGAGCAGCGGATCGCCCTGGACATCCTGCTGGACGAGAGTGTGGGCATCGTGTCGCTGGGCGGCAAGGCGGGCACCGGCAAGTCGGCGCTGGCGTTGACGGCGGGGCTGGAGGCGGTGCTCGAGCGCCGTACCCAGCGGAAAGTCGTTGTCTTCCGGCCGCTCTACGCGGTGGGTGGGCAGGAACTCGGCTACCTGCCGGGTAGTGAGAGCGAGAAGATGGGCCCGTGGGCCCAGGCGGTCTTCGACACTCTCGACGGCCTCGCCAGCACCGAGGTGATGGACGAGGTGATCAGCCGCGGCATGCTGGAAGTGTTGCCACTCACGCATATTCGCGGACGGTCACTGCACGATTCGTTCGTGATCGTGGACGAGGCGCAGTCGCTGGAACGCAACGTGCTGCTCACGGTGCTGTCCCGGCTCGGCACCGGCTCCCGGGTGATCCTCACTCACGACGTCGCACAGCGCGACAACCTGAGGGTCGGACGTCACGACGGTGTGGCCGCGGTGATCGAGAAGCTCAAGGGGCATCCGCTGTTCGCGCACATCACGTTGACGCGCAGTGAGCGTTCGCCGATCGCGGCGCTCGTGACGGAGATGCTGGAGGAGTTCGGGCCGACGCCGTAGGCGCCTGCCCCGCAGCGTGATCCGCCCGATGTCGCACGGTCCGTGCGGCATCGGGCGGAAACGTCAGAAGGCGCGCACGATACCTTTGAGCGTGCCCCACAGGAAGTCTCGGCTGCTGAAGTAGTCGCGCCAGACGGCGATCTTGCCGTCCTTCATCTCGAACGTGCCGCACACCCAGAATTCGCTGCGCAGCCGCTTGTAGATTAGGACGTCCGTGCGTTCGGTCAGCACGGCCGTACCGTCGCCGGCGATGTGGTGCAGGCGCACGTCGAATCCGACACCGGGGCGGCTCATTCCGCGGAGTATCCGCATGACGGAGCCGAGGCCGCGGATCTTGGGCAGGGACACGTTGTGCCACACGATGTCCTGGTGCAGATACTGCTGCGCGGCGTCCGGGTCGCCGGCGACGAGTGCGTCCAGGAATGCCCGGACCACCTGGACATCTGCCGTGTCCGTTCGAGCGGTTCCCGTGGGTGCGTGCGAGTTCGTGCTCATGATCTTCTCCCGGTCGATGTGTCGGCTCAGCGGACGAATGTCCCCCGGCCTTCCGTGTCGTAGAACTCGAGTGTGACGTTGTTGCCGGCGAACGTGGCCTTCGAGATGGTTCCGGGTGGGGCGTTCTCACCGCGGGGTGTGAAAGTGAAGGTGTCGCCGTCCCAGTGGGTGAGTGGGAAGGTCTGCCCGGCGGGTCCGAGTTGGAGCGTCAGCGCACCGTTGCTCTCGGTGACGACGGCGGGACCCCAGTACGGGTTGCCGTAGGTGCCTGCGTAGGTCGGGAGGGGCTGCGGCGGTGCCGGGTTCGTGGGGGCCGTCTGGCCGACGAGACTGCCCTCGGGCTCGTCCATCGGCGCGATGGCCTGCCGGTACAACGACCTCCAGTCCTCGCGGATCTCCCCGAACTGCACGAGGTCGGCGAACTCGGCGGTGAGGGATTCGGGGATGCCGATGGGCGACCCGTTGGTCAGCGCGACGATGGCGACGTCGGCGGACGGTATCGCGACGAAATTCGTCGCCACCCCGAGCTGGAACCCGCCCGAATGGCTGAGGGAAACCCGCCCTGCCGGGGTGGTCGAGACGTTGAACCCGTACCCGTACGACCCCGGACGGCTGTCCATCGACCGCGGTGGGCTGGACACCATCTGAGGACTGACCGCGGGGAGCAGTGCCTCGGGTGACACGATCTCCTTGCCCTCGAACGTTCCGTCGGCCAGCAGCATCGCCAGCCATTTGCCCATGTCGTTGACGGAGGAGCTCACCCCGCCTGCGGGGGACTGGGCGTCGGGGTCGCGTACCGCGTCGGCGACGTACTTGCCGTCGACGAGTTGGTGCGCGACAGCGCGGTCGCTGCGGGCCTGATAGTCGGCGAATCGCGAACTCGTGGACGACATCCCCAGCGGCTGGTAGATCGTCTGCTCGGACAGCGTGGCCCAGTCCGTCCCGGACGCCGCCGCGACGGCCTCCGCCGCCGCGGTGAGGCCGAAGTTGGTGTACTCGTAGGTGATCCGGAACGGGTTCAGCGGTTCGAGCCGGAGCTTGTCGAGCACCTGCTGCTGGTTGTAACCCAGGTCCTCGAGCAGATCGCCGGCATGGTCGGGCAACCCGGACCGGTGCGAGTACAGATCGCCCACCGTGACGTGCTCGGTGACCCACGGGTCCGCGAGGGCGAAACCGGGCGACTTGGACACCACGGGAGTGTCCCAGCCGACGACACCGGCATCGACCTGGTGGGCCACCACCGTGGACCCCACCGATTTCGACATCGACGCCAGCTGGAACACGGTGTCGGCGTCCACCTTCTGATCGGTGCCGGCCTCGCGCACGCCGAATCCCTTCGCGTACACGGTCTGCCCACCGTGGACGACGGCGACCGCCATGCCCGGCAGTCCGGAACTCTCCATCAGCTCGTTCGCCAGGTCGTCGAGACGGCCCACGGCGTCGTCGATCTGACCGTCCGGGATATCGACGCCCGCGACCGTCCCCGGGTTCGGTTGCGACGACTCCGAGGTGGGGTTCGCGCCGGACGTCGAGGCGGAACCGGCGTCGTCTGCGTCGGAGCCGCAACCCGTCACCAGTGACCCGCCGAGCGCGAGAGCCGACAGAAGTATCGTCAGGTTCCGCTGTCTGCGCATGGGTGATCCTCTGCTCGGGCCCGGGGTAACCGTGAACTGCCAGCGTAACGACTGCAAGCCCATGACCAGGCTGTTTTCGTCACAACGCCGCCGTTGTTCCCGTCGAATTCACCGGTGGTCGACCCGGTGCCCCGGCGCGGACGCTACGGTGTGCGGATGCCGATTGAAAAGAATGACTCGCAGCTGCTCAGTGAGCTGGCCCCGGTGGTGGACGAAAACCTCACACGTCACATCGCCGAGGCGGACGGCTGGCAGCCGCACGATCTGGTCCCGTGGGACCAGGGCAAGAACTTCGCGTTCATGGGTGGAACGGATTGGTCGGCAGATCAGTCGACCCTGAGCGACGTCGAGGCGCTCGCACTGACGGTGGGTGTGCTGGTGGCGGACAACGTCCCCGCGTACCACCGGGAGATCGCCAAGCACCTCGCCCAGGTGGGCCCGTGGTGGCGCTGGGTGGGCCGCTGGACTGCGGAGGAGAACCGGCACTCCATCGTGCTCCGGAACTACCTGATGGTGACGCGCGCCGTCGACCCCGTCGCCCTCGAGCGCGCCCGGATGGACGAGATGGTCCGCGGCTACGCGATGCCGCCGATGCACCTGCTCGAGATGCTCGCGAACTCCGCGTTCGAGGAGAAGGCCGCGGCGGTGCGTCATCACAACACGGCAGCACTCGGCGAGGACCCGCTGGTGGCCGTGATCGCCGAGCGGCTGGCCACGGACGACGAACTGCAGTCGCTGTTCTACCGGAACATCGTCGAGGCCGCGTTCGAGCTGGTACCCGACCAGACGATGCGGGCCATCGCATCGCGGATCGAGGCCTTCGACGTGCCGAGCGTGGCCCTGCCCGGCGGAACCGACAGCACCGCCGTGCTCGCCGAGGCCGGCATCTACGACCCCGCCCAGCAGGGGGAGAAGGTGTTCGCGCCGCTGCTCCGCTCCTGGAACATCGCCGGGCGCTCCGATCTCGGCCCGGAGGGCGAGAAGGCCCGCGACGAGCTGTCCGCGCTGCTGTAGCACTTCTGCGCGAGAGGGCCCGCACTCGATCGAGTGCGGGCCCTCTCCGTCGGCAGGGTCAGTCCTTGACCTTCGCCATCGCCAGCACGTCGAGACGCTTGTCGAGTTCCTCCTCGCTCAGCTTGTCGCCGATCAGACCGCGGGCGACGACGGTCTCGCGGATGGTCTTCTTCTCCTTCAGCGCCTGCTTGGCGACAGCCGCGGCCTCCTCGTACCCGATCGCGGAGTTCAGTGGCGTCACGATGGACGGCGACGATTCCGCGAGGGTCTTGAGGTGCTCGGTGTTCGCGACGAGCCCCACGACGCACCGGTCGGCGAACAGCCGCGTGACGTTGGCCAGCAATTTCAACGATTCGAGCAGGTTCCGCGCCATCATCGGGATGTAGACGTTGAGCTCGAACGCGCCCGCGGCACCGCCCCACGCGACCGCGGCATCGTTGCCGACCACCTGAGCGGCGACCTGGGTGGCCGCCTCCGGGAGCACCGGATTGACCTTGCCGGGCATGATCGAACTGCCGGGCTGCAGGTCGGGGAGACGGATCTCGCCGAGACCGGTGAGCGGCCCCGATCCCATCCAGCGGATGTCGTTGGCGATCTTGGTCAGGGACACCGCGATCGTGCGCAGCGCGCCGGACGCCTCCACCAGCCCGTCCCGCGCCGCCTGCGCCTCGAAACTGTTCTTCGCCGGTGTGAGGGCGTCGACTCCCGTCGCCTTGACCAGTTCGGCGACGACCTTCGGGCCGAACCCGTCGGGGGCATTGAGCCCCGTTCCGACCGCGGTGCCGCCGATGGGCAGCTCACCGAGCCGGGGAAGGCAGGCCACGACCCGCTCCATCCCCGCCTCCATCTGACGGGCGTAACCGCCGAACTCCTGGCCGAGGGTCACCGGGACGGCGTCCATGAGGTGGGTGCGGCCCGACTTCACGACGGTCTTCCACTCGGTGGACTTGTCGAGCAGGGCCAGGCGCAGGTGGTCGAGGGCGGGGAGGAGGTCCTTCACCGCGGACTCGGTGGCCGCGACGTGCGTCGCGGTGGGAAACGTATCGTTGGACGACTGCGACATGTTGACATCGTCGTTGGGGTGGACGACCACACCGTTCGCCGCGGCGATCGACGCGATCACCTCGTTGGCGTTCATGTTGGAACTGGTGCCCGAGCCCGTTTGGAAGACGTCGATGGGGAACTGATCGTCGTGCTTGCCCTCGGCGATCTCGCCCGCCGCCGCGATGATGGCATCCGCCTTCTCGGCGTCGAGGAGGCCGAGATCCTTGTTGACCTGCGCACAGGCTGCCTTCAGCAGACCCATCGCACGTATCTGGGTGCGCTCGAGACCTCGACCGCTGATCGGGAAGTTCTCGACGGCGCGCTGAGTTTGCGCGCGCCACAGGGCATCCACGGGCACCCGCACCTCGCCCATGGTGTCGTGTTCGATCCGGTACTGCTGCTCGTTGCTCTCGGTCATGCGTCAAACATGCCACTTCCGAGCGCGTCGTGGGGCGCTCCCCGTGCGCCTTTCCGGTAGCCGGAGCTACCGGAAAGGCGCACGGGCAGCGGAGCTGCCTAGAACGTCGGCGGAACGGCGCCGTCTTCGCCCGTGAAGTCCACGGACGAGTACTCGCGCAGCTTCTCGAGACGGTGGTACGCGTCGATCATGCGGACGGTGCCCGACTTCGACCGCATCACGATCGACTGGGTCGAGGCGCCGCCGCCGTAGTAGCGGACGCCGCGGAGCAGGTCGCCGTCCGTGACGCCGGTGGCGCAGAAGAAGACGTTCTCACCCGACACGAGATCTTCGGTGGTGAGCACACGGTCCAGGTCGTGGCCTGCGTCGATGGCCTTCTGACGCTCGGCGTCGTCGGTCGGGGCCAGCCGGCCCTGCAGCGAACCACCCATACAGCGCATGGCGGCGGCGGCGATGATGCCCTCGGGCGTGCCACCGGTGCCGATCAGGATGTCGGTGCCCGACTCCGGACGCGCGGCGGCGATCGCACCCGCGACGTCGCCGTCGGAGATGAGACGGATCCGGGCGCCGGTGTCCCGGACCTCCTGGATGAGCCGGGCGTGCCGCGGACGGTCGAGGATGCAGACCGTCACGTCGGAGGGGGACGCCTTGCGGACCTTCGCGACGCGTTTGATGTTCTCGGCGACGGGCGCTGTGATGTCGATGACATCGGCGGCGTCGGGGCCGACGGCGATCTTCTCCATGTAGAACACGGCAGACGGGTCGAACATCGCGCCGCGCTCGGCGACCGCGAGGACGGCGATCGCGTTGGGCATGCCCTTCGCCATCAGGGTGGTTCCGTCGACCGGGTCGACGGCGAAATCGCATTCGGGTCCGTCGCCGTTGCCGACCTCTTCGCCGTTGAACAGCATCGGGGCTTCGTCCTTCTCGCCCTCGCCGATGACGACGACGCCGCGCATCGAGACCGAGCTCACGAGCTGGCGCATGGCGTCGACGGCGGCGCCGTCGCCACCCTCCTTGTCGCCACGGCCGACCCAGCGACCGGCAGCCATCGCACCAGCCTCGGTGACTCGGACCAATTCCAGAGCAAGATTTCGGTCCGGGGCCTCGCGGCGACTCGAAGTGGTGCTAGCCGTCATGGGCAGTGCCTCCTGGTGCAGTCACGGTCGACGTTGTACGTCGACGCTGTGTCGGTGGCCGTCGGCCGCCGAGTGTCGGGTGGATCTCGCCTGCTGATTCTCCCAGAAAGAAGTGTGACGTGCGCTGCTGGGGCGCGAATCACGGGACCGAGAATCGTTGTTCCGGGACCGACCCTGGATACTGGTGGGCGTGGCATCCGATAAACCCCGCATCCTGCACAACAACCGCGACATGGTGTGGTCGCTCGTACCCCTTGTCCTGTTCTGCGTACTGATCGCGGGTATCGCCAGCCAGTGCACGTTCAGCCCGGGCGGGCCCACCAGTGGCCCGATCCCCAGCTTCGACGTCGACGCGGCGCTGAAGTACGACGCCCAGGACCTGCCGTTCCCGGTGCGCAAGCCGGAGACGCCGGAGGGCTGGACGCCCAACTCGGGCAGCCGCAGCATCGTCAGCGGCGACGGCGGCGGCGATTCGAGCACCGTCGGATTCATCACCGAGGCCGGCCGCTACGTCCAGCTGACGCAGAGCAATGCCGTCGAGACGGTGCTCGTGCCGTTCGTCGCCGGTGGTCCGCGTACGGCGACGGGAACCGAGGACGTCGCAGGTCACAGCTGGATCGTGTACGGCGAGGAGGGTGTCGAGCCGATCTGGGTCTCCGACTTCGGCGACGTCCGGCTCCTCGTGACGGGCAGTGCGTCACCCGAGGCGTTCGAGCAGCTCACCACCGCCGCGGCCGACGCCCCGATCCTCGCCGCCTGACGATCGAGGGAGGGTCAGCCCTCGTCCTCGGCGTGGGCGAGGGCCGTCTCGACGCGCTTGCGCGCCCCGGCGAGGTGTTCCTCGCAGCGTTTGGCCAGGGCCTCGCCCCGCTCCCACAGTGCGAGTGACGCGTCGAGGTCGAGGCCGCCCTGTTCGAGCACCTTGACCACGTCGACGAGTTCGTCGCGCGCCGCCTCGTAACCGAGCTCCGCGATGTCGGTGTCGTTTCCGGTGGGCTTACTCATGTCCTACTTGTCCTTTCCCATCACCGCGGCACGGATTGCGCCGTCGGCGACTCGAACGCGAATCTGGGTGCCCGGTGGGGCGTCGTCGACCGAACGCAGTACCTCGGGATCGCCGTCGGGCACGATCCGCTGAACCACGGAGTAGCCGCGGGCCAGGGTCGCGGCGGGCCCGAGGGTCGTCAGCCGTGCACGAAGGTGCTCGATCGTGGTGCTCTCCGCGGCGATCGCCCGGCTGACATCGCGTCGCCCGGCCTCCCGCAGTCGCTCGACCTCGTCCGACCGGTGGTCGAGTGCGCGCAGCGGGTCGGCGAGTACCGGCCGGCTCCGCAGCTGGGAGATCAGGTGCGACTCGCGCTGCACCCAGTTGCGCAGCGCAGCCGCGCTCCGCGACCGCAATTCGCCGACGAGTGCCTGCTCGGCGACCGCGTCCGGCACCACCCGCTTGGCGGCATCCGTCGGTGTTGCGGCCCGCAGGTCGGCGACGTGATCGCTGAGCGGACTGTCCGGCTCGTGGCCGATGGCGCTGACCACCGGTGTTCGGCAGGCAACGATCGCGCGGCACAGCGTCTCGTCGGAGAACGGCAGCAGATCCTCCACACTGCCGCCGCCGCGCGCGAGGATGATCACGTCGACGTGCGGGTCGGCGTCCAGTTCCTTCAATGCGTCGAGGATCTGCGGAACGGCGGTCGCGCCCTGCACCGGGGTGTTGCGCACCTCGAAGCGCACGGCGGGCCAGCGGCGCTGCGCCACACTGAGGACGTCGTGCTCGGCGGCGCTCGCGCGACCGGTGATCAGCCCTATGGTGCCCGGCAGGAACGGCAGCGGACGCTTCAGCCGAGGGTCGAACAGACCCTCCGCGGCCAGCAGCGCGCGCAACCGCTCGATTCGGGCGAGGAGTTCACCGATCCCGATCGCGCGGATCTCCGTCACCCGCAGCGAGACCGACCCTCGGCCCGTGTAGAACGACAACTTGCCGAACATCACCACCCGGCTGCCCTCGGTGAGCGGGACGGGGGAGTTCTGCAACAGCTGCGGGGAACAGGTCACCGACAACGACATGTCGACGGACGGATCCCGCAGTACAAGAAACGCGGTCCGGGTTCCCGGACGCGCGTTGATCTGGGTGATCTGCCCCTCGACCCAGACACTCCCGAGCCGGTCGATCCACTGTGCGACCTTGGCCGACACGGTGCGGACCGGCCAGGGCTGCTCGGCGGTACTCGGTCCGGTACTGGCTGCGCGGGGCTGTGCGGAGGTCACTTGGCCTTGGCGGAGGTGATGCGGTTGGTCAGCATGGTCTGGAACGGCGCGCGTGCCAGGGTCGCGTTCTCGTAGTCCAGCAGCGTCGTGAGGTCCTCGACGGACAGGCTGCGCAGGCGCGCCCGCAGCTGGGCGAGCGTCAGCGTGCCGTAGTCGAGTACGACGGCGATCTCGGGTTCGGCCACCGTCGGCGCGGAGGTCGCGGCCTTCTTGCTCGCCGACGTCACGGGGGCCGAGCCGTTGGTCGTGGCGGCGGGAGCAGCCTTCGGCGTCGAGACCTTCTCGGGAGTGCTCTCTTCCTGCGGGCTCAGCGAGTACAGGGCGAACCGGCCCGGTCCGGCCGGCCGCTCGTCGGTCACGCCGTCGACAACGGGTTCCGGATCGGTGTCGTCGTCGAAGACGGCCCAGGCCGGCTGCTCGTCGTCGTGGGTCCAGTTGATCAGTGCGAAAGCCTGGTCGCCCTTGATGGCCAGCGCCGTCATGGACTGCTGAACACGCATCGTGGTCTGCAGCACCTGACTGACCGCGGTCATGGGCAGGGTCGCTGCGGTGGTCGGCAGCTTCCTGGCCTCTTCGACGGCCGTCACGGCGATTCCAGCGGCGACACGCGCCATGAAGGGGGGACGAATCATTCCCACAGCCTGCCTGACAACGGCACGTTTGGGTAGCCGACGTGCCCACAGCGCCGACGACTTCGGTGCGACGATGCGCACACTACCCGGCCGAGACCCAGCGAAAGTGTCGTCCGTTCGGGGTGACCCGTAGTCTGGAACCATGTCTTCGGCTGTTCCACTCAATGTGGGTATCACACGTTCGGCAGATTCGGGGGCGTCGCGTGCCGACGGCGAGAAGCGGGTACTGCTCGCGGAGCCCCGCGGCTACTGCGCCGGCGTGGACCGCGCCGTCGAGACGGTGGAGAAGGCGCTCGAGAAGCACGGCGCCCCGATCTACGTCCGCAAGGAGATCGTCCACAACCGGCACGTCGTCGAGACGCTCACCGATCAGGGTGTCGTCTTCGTCGACGAGACCGACGAGGTTCCGGAGGGCGCGCTGCTGGTGTTCTCCGCCCACGGCGTGTCTCCCGCGGTCCACGAATCGGCCGCGGCGCGCAACCTGCGCACCATCGACGCCACGTGCCCGCTGGTCACGAAGGTCCACCAGGAAGCCAAGCGCTTCGCCCGCGACGACTTCGACATCCTCCTGATCGGCCACGAGGGCCACGAGGAAGTGGAGGGCACCGCCGGTGAGGCCCCCGATCACGTGCAACTGGTCGACGGACCCGACTCCGTCGACGCCGTGACGGTCCGCGACGAATCGAAGGTCATCTGGTTGTCGCAGACCACGTTGAGCGTCGACGAGACGATGCAGACGGTCGCCCGGCTGCGGGAGCGTTTCCCCAATCTGCAGGACCCGCCGAGCGACGACATCTGCTACGCCACCCAGAACCGTCAGGTGGCGGTCAAGGCGATGGCACCCGAATGCGACCTCGTCATCGTCGTCGGATCCCGCAACTCCTCGAACTCCGTTCGTCTCGTCGAGGTCGCACTGAACGCGGGCGCGAAGGCGTCGTACCTGGTCGACTACGCGCGCGAAGTGGATCCGGCCTGGCTCGACGGCGTCCGGACGGTCGGGATCACGTCCGGTGCGTCCGTGCCGGAGATCCTGGTGCGCGGTGTGATCGATCTGCTCGACGAGCACGGATTCCACGACGTCCAGCCGGTCACCACGGCCAACGAGACGCTGGTCTTCGCACTGCCGCGCGAGCTGCGCGCCGCGCGGACCTGATCGGCCCGCTACCTGCCGCGTCCCTGCTCTAGCGGGGCTGCTCCGTCTCGAACGGCGGCTCGTACCGGTCGCGGTAACGCACCTGCGGAATGGGGTGGGCCGGCACGTCGGGGTTCGGCCGGGGTCGCGGCGTCGTCCGCGGCGGGACCGAACGCGGCGCCTGACTGGTGCGCGGAGGCGCCGAGCGGGGTGCCTGCGCTGCCCGGTCGACCATCGGTGGTGGGGGCGTGGTGCGTCCCCCCGACGACGACGATCGGCGAGGCGGTGGGGTGGCTGCCCGTCGCCCCGAGCGGGGGTGTTCCCGCGCAGCGTCCCTGTCACGCGCCCGGCGCGACGGCGGAGACTGCTCGGACTCCTCGGCTGCGCGCCGAGGGCGGGCGGCGCGTGGCGCCCGCTGCGCGCGTCGCCGCTCGGACGTGCGGGCGGGACCGGTCTTGCGTTGCTGCAGCAGGAAGAGGCGGAGGCCACCGATCAGCAGGGTCACCACGGTGGCGGCGAGCATCACCGGGAAACGGTTGACCAGCGGATATGCGACGTTGATCGCCAGGTCTTTCAGTGCGGTGCTGTTCTCCTCCGCGATGAGACTCTGCCCGAGCGGCACCGCGACGAACAGGATCAGCGGCGGCTGGACGATCGCGGTGAACAGCGCCCGATTGCCGGCAGCAGCCACGGCGAGAACGCAGCCGAGGAAATAGAACGTGGAGAACGCAGCCGTGAGTTCCGTGCCACGAGCCGCATCGACAGCGAATCCGACAAAGGTGACTCCGACGGCCAGGAGAATGACACCCCACCAGGGGAGACCGGGGACCGTAGGGACAATCGACCGCCTGTCGAGCGGCACCCCAGAGCGAGCACGTTGGGTTGCAGACACACAACGACAGTAGCGGCAACTTGTTAACTAGCCTCGTTGGCGTGACCGGTAGAGCCTGAGAGATCCTCGAGATTTGTGCGTCGCGGCCACGAATCGACGGCGCTGACCTCGGTGACATCGCCGTCGAACACATCGAGGTCGTGGAGCTTGCGGGCGGTGACTGTGACCCGGGACTCCATCGACGCGACGGTGAGATTGAACGAGTCGACGGCCTTGCCGAGTTGTGAGCCGAGGCGGTCGAGATGTGCACCGACCGTGCCCAGCCGCGAATACAGCTCCCGGCCGAGTTGGTGGATCTTCGCGGCGTCCTGCGACAGCGCCTCCTGGCGCCAGGTGTGCGCGATGGTCCGCAGCAAGGCGATTAGAGTGGTGGGGGTGGCGAGGATCACGTTCCGCGAGAACGCGTGCTCGAGCAGCCCGGAGTCGGCGGTCAGCGCCGCGTCCAGGAACGGATCACCGGGCACGAACAGCACCACGAACTCCGGCGTCGGGTCGAACGACTCCCAGTACGTCTTGTCGGCCAACTGGTCGACGTGCGTCCGCAGCTGCCGGGCGTGTCTGGAGAGGTGCTGTTCCCGGGCGGCCGGGTCTTCCGTCTGCGCGGCGTCCAGGTACGCCGCGAACGGGACCTTGGCGTCGACCACGATCTGCTTGCCGCCCGCGAGGTACACGAGCAGGTCGGGACGGACACCCTCCTTCGACACCTGAGTGTCGAAGTCGCAGTGCCGGACCATCCCGGCCAGTTCGACCACCCGCTCCAGCTGGATCTCGCCCCACCGGCCCCGGATCTGCGGCGCCCGCAGCGCCGTGACCAGCCGGCTCGTCTGCGTGGACAGCATCTGAGAGGTGCGGTGCATGCCTTCGACCTGCTCGCTGAGCCCCGCATACGCGTGCAGGCGGTTGCGTTCGACGTGGTCCACCTGTTCCGCCAGGGCGCCGACGGCCTCGTGCAGTGGCCCGACCAGTCGCGAGATCTGCTCGCCGATCGCACCCGAGTGGCGGCGGGCAGAATCCTCGCTGACCGCGCCGAGCGACTGCCGCAGCAGCGCCTCGTTCTCGCGCAGCGCGACGAGCTGTGCCTCCGCACGCGCCGCCCGATCACCGCTCCGCGCCGCGTGCAGCAGCCACCCGAGGGCGGTGCCCGCGGCCAGCGCCAGGAGCATTCCGAGTGCAGCGAGTGCATTCATGTGGCTCATGGTGCACCGCCCCACCGACATGTCGAATCGCTCGGACGCCACGCGGCCGAGGTGTTCGAGGTTGTCGGCACGGTGCTCTACGGTCTCGGGACATGAGGATCCTGCACACTTCGGACTGGCACATCGGACGCACGTTCCACGGGGTGGACCTGCTCACCGACCAGGCCCGTGTGCTCGACGCGATCGCCGCCCTCGTCGCCGAGCACGGCGTGGACGTCGTCGTCGTTCCCGGTGACGTGTACGACCGGTCGATCCCCAGCGCCGACGCCGTCACCGTGTGCAACCGCGGATTCGAAGCGATCCGGGACGCCGGTGCGGTCATCGTCGCCACGTCCGGGAACCACGACTCCGCGGCGCGGCTCGGGGCGGGTGCCGCGTTCTCCCGCGCGGGCGGGCTGCACCTCATGACGACGGTCGCCGGGATCGGCTCGCCCGTCGTGCTCGAGGACGCGCACGGTCCCGTCTCGTTCTACGGCATTCCCTATCTCGAGCCCGAGATCACCCGCGCGCAACTGGACGTGCCGACCGCCCGCTCGCACGCCGAGATCCTCGACGCCGCGATGGACCGTGTCCGTGCCGACCTCGACGGGCGGAACGACACCGGTCCGCGCACCAGGTCCGTCGTCCTGGCGCACGCGTTCGTCGTGGGCGCGGAGGCCACCGGATCGGAGAGGTCCATCTCCGTCGGCGGCGTCGAGACGGTGTCGGCGTCGGCCTTCGGCGGGGTCGACTACGTCGCGCTCGGCCACCTGCACTCGCCGCAGACTCTCACCGAGAACATCCGGTACTCGGGTTCGCCGCTGCCGTACTCCTTCGGCGAGCGCACCCACAGCAAGGCGGTCTACCTCGTGGATCTCGACGCCGACGGACTGCGGGCCGTCGAGCGGGTCGACCTGCCGGTGGTCCGTGGTCTGCGGCAACTGACCGGGACGGTGCAGGCGTTGCTCGAGGACGACGCGTTCCGCGACGCCGAGGACTGCTACGTCTCGGCGGTGCTCACCGACCCGGAACGCCCGGTCGACGCCATGCGCTCACTCCAGACCCGATTCCCGTTCGCCGTGCACCTCGAGTGGCAACGCCCCGAGGGCGGCGACGATCTGCGCTACCGCGACAAGGTGCACGGGCGCAGCGATCTGCAGATCACGCGCAGCTTCCTCACCGACGTGCGCAGCGAACCGTCGACCGGCGAGATCCGATTGGTGGAGGCCGCACTCGGCTTCGCCGGCCGGTCCGGCGAAGACACCGCCGAGGTCGTCGCGCTGGAACAGACGGCATGAGGCTGCATCGACTCGAGGTCGAAGCCTTCGGGCCGTTCGCAGGATCCGTGGAAGTCGACTTCGATCGGCTCGGCGCGGACGGGCTCTTTCTGCTGCACGGTCATACCGGCGCCGGTAAGACGACAGTCCTCGACGCGGTGGCGTTCGCGCTGTACGGCACGGTGCCCGGGGCACGGAAGGACGGCAAGCGCCTCCTGTCCGACCACGCGCCCGCCGGTTCCGTTCCGACGGTGACGCTCGAGGCGACGATCGCGGGCCGGCATCTGCGACTCGTCCGCAGCCCGGAGTTCGAGCGTCCCAAGCGCCGTGGGTCGGGGACCATCAAGGAGAACGCGAAGGCCACGCTCACCTGGCTCGACGGCCGCGGGGAGAACCTGTCACGGATCCCCGACATCGCCGACGAGGTCGGGCGGCTGATGGGCATGAGCGCCGACCAGTTCTTCCAGGTCGTCCTGCTGCCGCAGGGAGAGTTCGCGAAGTTCCTGCGAGCCGACAACGAGGAACGCGGTCAGCTTCTGGAGAGGCTGTTCGACACCACCCGATTCGGGACGGTGGAGGAGTGGTTCCTCGCCCGCAGGCGTACCAGCGCCCACGACCTGGACGAGCATCAACGGGCCGTCGACGTCCTGCTGGCGCGGGTCGGGACGGCCGCAGGCATCGAGGGGGGCGCCGACGCCGATCCGGTGACCTGGGCCCACAAGCTCGAGGCCGAGGCGCGCGAGACCCGCGACCTGGCCGCGGACGACCTGCAGAAGGCCAAGAGCCAGGCGAAGGTGACCCAAGATGCGCTCGCGGAGGCGCGCCGTGTCCTCGAACTGCAGAACCGCAGGCGGCGAGCCGAGGCGGAACTCGAGGCCCACGCAGCGGAGGCGGACCGGCGGGCGGTCCTCGTCGCCGAATTGGCGGATGCGCGCCGGGCCGCACCGGTCGCGACCGTGGCACGCGACGCCGACGCCGCCCGGGCCAAGGCCGCAGCCGCCGCGCGGAACGTCGAGGCGATCACGGACGGATTGCGTTCGACGGTGGGCGGCGCCGATCTCGTGGCGGAGTTGCCGTGGCCTCCGACCGCCGACGAACGGGAGCACATCCGGTCGAGTATCCGGGCCTGGCGTGACGAGATCGTGCGCCTCGACGGGGCACTCGCCGAATCCGTCGCCGCCGACCGGCTCGCTGTCGAACTGAAGCGGCTACGTGCCCGGCAGGTCGAACTCGCCGAGGCCGGCGACGCGCTGTCCCGGGAGCGGGAACAATTGCCGCTCGCTCTGAGGGAAGCGGAGAAGGCGCTCGACTCGGCGCAGAAGGCCCGCGACGCAGTGCCCGCGCTCGTCGATGCCCGGGACCGGGCGGCCGACGCTGCCTCGGCGGCGGCGGATCTCCGCACCCGCCGGGCCGAGCGTGATCGGCTCGAGCGCGGCGTGCTCGATGCCCGGCAACAGCACCAGGACGCGCGCGAGCACTGGCTCGACCTGCTGCAACGTCGGATCGCAGGCATGGCCGCCGAATTGGCGGGCACGCTCGAGGACGGTGTCCCGTGCCAGGTGTGCGGTTCGCCCGAGCACCCGCAGCCTGCCGAACCGTCCGAGCTGTCGGTCACGAAGGCCGACGAGGACAAGGCCCTCGCGGCGGAGCAGAAGGCCGCGGCGGCGCTGACGACCGCGACCGAGAAGCTGGGCGCGGTGGAGCGCGCGATCGACGTGCTCGTCCAGCGCGGCGGCGACGGTGACGCGGACGAACTCGCGCAGGCACTCACGACCGCGGAGGCGGCGGTGGGGGAGGCGACTGCGCTCGGCGACGAGGTCGAGCGTCGGTCCGCATCACTCACCGAACTGCGGGACCGCGAGAGTCACCTGCAGGAACGGTCCCGGGACCTGGGCGTCGACGCCGCCACCGTGGCCGAGAGGATCACGGCGAACACGACACAGCTCGGGGAGATCCGGGCCCGGGTGAGCGAGGCGGCGGGCGACGACCCGAGCGTGGCGGCACGCCGCGCACGACTCGACGCGCTTGCGGAGTCCGCATCCGAACTGCTCGACGCGCGGGACGCCGGTGCCGGAGCCGAGTCGGCGGCCCGTGAACTCGCGGCCAAGGCCGAAACACTGGCCGGGGATGCCGGTTTCGACAGCTCTGCCGACGCCGTGGCCGCGGTCCGGACGGCCGCCCGTCAGGGTGAGATCGAGGCCGTCCTCACGGCGGCGCGGGACGCCGAGGTCGGGGCGCGCAGCGTGCTCGACGACCCCGAGGTCGTTGCCGTCGCCGAGGCAGATCCCGTGGAACTGGCGTCCGTCCAGCACGCGCACGACGTGGCCGCGGAGGTCGTGAACGTCGCCGTCGCGGCGGCATCCGACGCCGAGCGCCGACTGCTCGATCTGGAACGGTTCGTCGGTCAACTCGACAAGGCCGCCGAGGCGATCGCGCCGATGCAGGCCGCGCACGAGGAGTTGGCCGCCCTCGCCGAGGTGATCGCGGGCCGTGGCCAGAACGCCAGGAAGATGTCGCTGCGGTCGTATGTGCTGGCGGCCCGGCTGGAAGAGGTGGCCGTCTCGGCATCCGCGCGGCTCGGCCGGATGTCGGCGGGACGGTACGAGTTCGTCCACAGCGACGAGGCCGGTCCGCGAGGCCGCCGCGGTGGCCTGGGGCTGGACATCCGCGACGACTACACCGGAGTGGTGCGTTCGGCCAAGACCCTGTCCGGCGGTGAGTCGTTCCTGGCGTCGCTGTCGCTGGCGCTCGGTCTCGCCGATGTCGTCGCGGCGGAGTCGGGAGGCGTTGTCCTCGACACGATGTTCATCGACGAGGGATTCGGCACCCTCGACGCGGACACCCTCGACTCGGTGATGGGCGTCCTCGACGAGCTTCGTGACGGTGGCCGGGTGGTCGGGATCGTCAGTCACGTCGACGAGATGCGTCAGCGAATCCCGAGCCGGCTGCACGTGATTCGCGGACGCACCGGCTCCACGGTGGAGGTCGTCGCCGGCTGAGTGCCGGTCAGTCCGCCTTGGGCGCGACGGCGGCCTCGTCGACGGTGACGCCCTCCCGTTCGGCGTCGTCGAGGTCGTCGTTCGCGGCGACGGCGTCGGCGATGTTGCTTTCGGCGCTGTGCTCGTCGATCTGCTCACCGATGTAGCGCACCACCACCGCGGCGACGGCGGCGGTGGGCACCGCGAGGAAGGCGCCGACGATCCCGAACACGGAGCCACCGGCGGTCACGGCGAGCAGAACCACGACGGCGTGAAGTTTCATGCTCTTGCTCTGGAGTACGGGCTGCAGCACGTTGCCCTCGATCTGCTGCACCACGAGGATGATGATCAGCACGATCACGGCGGTGGTGAGACCGTTGGCCACCAACGCGACGAGCACGGCGAGAGCACCGGCGACGAACGCACCGACGATCGGGACGAAGCCACCGATGAACGTCAGGATCGCGAGGACCGGTGCAAGCGGCACACCGAGAATGAGCAGTCCGGCGCCGATGAAGACGGCGTCGATGAGGCTGACCAGTGCCTGCGTCCGGATGAACCCTCCGAGCGTGTCCCACATGCGGCCCAGCACCACTTCGAGGTGACGGCCCGCGCGGCCGCCGCCGACGGAGTGCAGCCACGGGATGAACCGCGGGCCGTCCTTGATGAAGAAGAACGACAGCACCAGCACGAGGCCGAGCGTGAGCAGCAGGGAGCTGGCGGTGCTGACCCCGGTGAACACACCGGACGCGATGACCGTCCCACTTTCCTGCACCTTCACGACGATCGTGTGGATGCCCTGGTCGATCTGATCGTCCTGCAGGTTGATCGGCGGACCCTTCAACCAGTCCTGCACCTGGTTGATGCCCTGGGTGGCCTTGTTGGCCAGCTCGGGTGCCTGGTTGACGACGGACGGCACGATGCCCGCGATGATTCCGGCGACGACGGCGATGAACACGACGAGCGACGTCGCGGCGGCCGCCGCCGGGGGGATACGCCGTCTCGTCATCGCCCGCGTCGGCGGCCACAGCACCGTGCACACCACGACGGCCAGCAGCACGGGGAGGACGATCACCCACAGCTTTTCGATGATCCACCCGAACAACAACGCGCCCAGCGAGATGGCCACGAGGACCAGCGACCACTTGGCCACCCACATCGCACCCACCCCGATGAGATGCCCGCGGTCCGGTTTCGTGATTGCGGTCCCGGACGGCGCCGGGGCTTCCTTCTCCGTCACAGATGGTCCTCCCTGCCGTGTCTGCTCAGCCGATCAGTACTGACAGTACTGGGGGACGCCGGGACGGCCCGGTGAGGTCAGCAGCAGCGGGCGCCCGGGTTCGCGTCGGCGTCCGCGTAGCGCGCCTTCCAGTACTCGCGCTCGGTCGGCACCTCGGCGTCCGGATGGTTCCGGCGAAGGTGTTCGACATACCTGCTGTAGTCGTGGTCGCCCATCAGCGACCCCGTCCACCACCAGGCGGTCCGGACGGCCCCCACAACCCTATTCATCATGGTGATGTGCCCTGTCCGTGTGAGTGTGTGCAGCACCGGGTGCGCGCACGACGCCCGACGCGATGAGTTCGTTCCATTCCTTGTCGAGTTCCTTCTCGGCGGCGGTGGGGACGAACCCGGCGGGAGCGAAGATTTTCGACGGCTGCTCGGGTGACTCGGTGGTCGGCAGTCCACCTGCCCGGAATGCCTTGATGCAGACGAGCGCTCCGGCCACCACGACGACGAGGACGAGTGCGGCGAACACGATCGACAGGGTGCCCTGGATGAAGGTGTTGCGGATGACGGCGTCGATGGCCTCGGGGGTCTTGGCGGAACCGAAGCTGGTCTTGCCGGCTTCCTTCGCCTCCTTGAACGCGGCGTGCTGGGACCAGTAGCCGACGGCGGTGTTGCCGGAGAAGATCTTCTGCCAGGACGCCGTCATGGTGACGATCAGGTCCCAGACGAGGGGAACGCCGGGAATCCATGCCCATTTGAAGAGACCCCTCTTCATGACGATGGCGAGGACCACCGTCAGGGCGATCGCGGCGAGCAGCTGGTTCGCGATGCCGAAGAGCGGGAACAGGGTGTTGATGCCGCCGAGCGGGTCGGTGACGCCCATGAGCAGGATGGCGCCCCACAGTCCGACGACGGCCAGCGAGCACACCCAGGCTCCGACGCGCCACGACGGATCCTTGAACTTGCGGGCGGGTCCACCGAAGTTGCCGAGCGAGTCCGACAGCATGAACCGGGCGACACGGGTGCCTGCGTCGACGGTGGTGAGGATGAACAGCGCCTCGAACATGATCGCGAAGTGATACCAGAACGACTTGAGGGCGGCGCCGCCGAGGAACTGGCTGAGCACTTCCGACATGCCGAACGCGAGCGTCGGGGCACCGCCGGTGCGGGAGATGATCGACTCCTCGCCCACGTTCTCCGCGGCCTGCGAGAGGGTGTCGGGGTTGATGTTCGGGCTGGACAGTCCGAGGCCGTTCACGTATGCGGCGGCCGTGTCGGGGGTCCCGCCGGTGAGGGTGGCCGGCGCGTTGAGCGCGAAGTATAGGTGCTGGTCGATGATGCACGCGGTGACGAGCGCCATGATCGCGACGAACGACTCGGTGAGCATGCCCCCGTATCCGATCAGCCGCATCTGCTTTTCCTTCGCCAGCAGCTTGGGCGTGGTGCCGGAGGAGATGAGGGCGTGGAAGCCGGACAGCGCGCCGCACGCGATCGTGATGAACAGGAACGGGAACAGGGAGCCCGCGAACGCGGGGCCGTTGCCCTGGATGGCGAACGTCGTGACGTCGGGCATCTTGATGGTGGGCTGCGCGACCAGGATGCCGATGGCCAGCAGGATGATCGTGCCGATCTTCATGAACGTCGACAGGTAGTCGCGCGGGGCCAGCAGCAGCCACACGGGCAGGACGGATGCGGCGAAACCGTAGGCGATCATCAGCCAGGCGATGGTCACCTTGGAGAGCGTGAACCAGTCGGCGCCCCAACCGGTGTCGGCGACCCAGCCGCCGGACACGATGGCGAGGAGCAGCAGCACGACGCCGATCAGCGACACCTCCGCGACCTTGCCCGGGCGCAGGTACCGCAGGTAGACGCCCATAAACAGGGCGATCGGGATGGTCATGGCGATCGAGAAGACGCCCCACGGGCTTTCCGCGAGCGCGTTGACGACGACGAGGGCGAGCACTGCGATGAGGATGATCATGATGACGAAGACGCCGATCATGGCGGCCACACCGCCGACGAGGCCGAGTTCGTCGCGGGCCATCTGACCGAGGCTGCGTCCGCGGCGTTTCGTCGAGATCCACAGGACGAGGAAGTCCTGGACCGCTCCGGCGAAGACGACTCCGATGATGATCCACAGCGTGCCGGGCAGGTAGCCCATCTGCGCGGCGAGGACGGGACCGACGAGGGGACCTGCGCCGGCGATGGCGGCGAAGTGGTGCCCGAACAGCACCCGCCGGTCCGTCGGCATGTAGTCCTTGCCGTTCTCCAGGATCTCGGCGGGGGTGGCCCGGTCGTCACGGGGCTGGACGAGTTTGCGTTCGATCAGCCGCGCGTAGAAGCGGTAGGCGATGAGGTACGTGCAGACGGCGGCCACCACGAACCAGACGGCGTTGATGTTCTCGCCGCGGATGAACGCGATCATCACCCAGGCGATGCCACCGAGGAGGCCGAGGACGGCGAACGTGATCCGTGCCGCCGGTGAGATGGGGGTGCGGTCCACGACGCCGACCGCTGGCAGATCCGGATCCGTTTTCAGGTACTCGATCTCGGATTCGGGGGCGGCTCTCAGGGCCATCGCGAACTCCTTCCCAGCGCCCCCGTCGTCATTGTGTGCCAGGGGTGACGCCGTCGACAGATGCCACATCTTTTGTGGCCCCCGTCACCCTATTGTGCCGACGTTCGGTTCGACGAAAAAACGACGTCAGAAGCGAGACGAATCGGCGTCGATCCAGTCGGTGAGCCAATCCGACGGCGGATCCTCGAGCAGTTCGCCGGGCATCAGCCACTCGTACAGTTCCGCGTAGGTGCGCGTGGTGACGCCGTCGATCCGGCGGTTGAGCATCGACGGTGTCAGTTGGTCGAAGCTGTCGAGACCCATCGATGCCACCATCTGCTGGGCGCCGGCCACCGTCGACTTCTGGAACCGGAACACCCTGGCCGCCTTGTCGGGGACGTCGAGCGCGCGGGTCCGCGCCGGGTCCTGCGTCGTCACCCCGACGGGGCAGCGGTTGGTGTGGCACATCTGCGCTTGGATGCATCCGACGGCGAACATCATCGCGCGGGCGGCCAGGGTGAAGTCGGCGCCCTGGATGATCCGTTTGACGATGTCGGATGCGCTGGCGACCTTCCCGGACGCGCCGATCTTGATGCGGTTCCGCAGTCCGGCGCCGGTGAGCGCGTTGTGCACGAGCATCAGCCCCTCGGTGAGGGGCATGCCCATGTTGTCCTCGAATTCCACTGGACCTGCACCGGTTCCGCCCTCGGAGCCGTCGACGATGACGAAGTCCGGGGTGACGTCGCGTTCGAGCATCGCCTTGCAGATGCCGAGGAACTCGGTGCGCGATCCGACGCACAATTTGAACCCGACGGGTTTGCCGCCGGAGAGCTTTCGCAGGGTAACGATGAAGTCGATCAGCTCGTTCGGGGTGGAGAACGCGGTGTGCGAGGGCGGGGAGATCACCGTCTTCCCGACCGGCACGCCGCGCGTCTCGGCAATCTCCCGCGACACCTTCGCCCCGGGCAGCACACCGCCGAGCCCGGGTTTCGCGCCCTGCGACAACTTGATCGAAATCGCCTTCACCTGCTCTGAGGCTGCATGTTCGGCGAACTTGCCGGGATCGAAGTGGCCGTCGTTCGTCCGGCAGCCGAAGTAGCCGGACGCGATCTCCCAGATCAGGTCGCCGCCGTGCTTGCGGTGGTACGGGCTGATCGCGCCCTCGCCGGTGTCGTGCGCGAACCCGCCGCGCGCGGCCCCGGCGTTGAGGGCTTCGATGGCGTTCGCGGAGAGCGAGCCGAAGCTCATCGCCGACACGTTGAGAAGCGCGATGTCGTAGGGCCGTTCGCAGTCGGGGCCGCCGACGCGGACGGTCGGCGGCTCGGGCGGTGCCATCCGGGCGCGCAGCGAATGGGCCATGAACTCGTAGCCGACGGCGTGCACGTCCCGCTCGGTGCCGAACGGCTCCTCGGCGAGGGTCCCCTTGGCCCGCTCGTAGACGAGGTCGCGGGTGTCGCGGTCGAAGGGCGTTCCATCCGTGGATGATTCAATGAAGTACTGCTGGATCTCGGGGCGGATCTTCTCGAGCAGGAACCGTGCGTGCCCCAGCACCGGGTAGTTCCGCAGAATGCTGTGCCGCCGTTGCAGCAGATCCCATGTCCCGAGGGCTGCGAGTGCGAGGAGGACGACCGCGGCGAACCACCACCCGGTGGCTACGCCGAGGGTCACGGCGAGCGCGCCCAGTCCGAGGATCCATATCGCGAGGACGATCAACCAGCGGGTCACTCGCTGAGACTAGAACCTCACGTGAGTGCCGACGCGTACTCCGGCGCACTTTCCCACTCACGGGGGAGACAGGTGGGATAGTGGACGCACGAGGTCAGCTGCCACGACAGGGGGATGTCATGTCGGAGTCACCGAGCAATCCGGAATCGTCGAGCAATCCGGTGCCGCCGAAGCCCGGCGACACGGGTGCGTACGGCTACCAGTACCCCACGCAACAGCAGCCGACGCAGTCGCAGGCGTACCCGGGCCAGTACGGCCCACCGCCGCTGCCGCCCTCGAACGCCGGGTGGGCGGTGGCCGCCGTCCTCTTCTTCTGGCCGCTCGCATTCGCCGCGTTCAACCACGTCCACGACGTGTACCCGAAGTGGGCGATGGGCGACTACCAGGGCGCCCAGTACGCGTCCGACCGCGCCAAGACGCTCGGCAAGATCGCCCTGTGGATCTGGGTGGCGCTGATCGTCGTCTTCGTCATCGGGTACGCCATCCTGATCATCGCCCTCGTCGCGAACAGCAATACCTCCAGCTGGTGAGGCCGATGGTCGTTGATCGGACGCCGACGCCGTAGAATCCAACGACCGTGAGCCTTACCCTCGGAATCGTCGGACTGCCCAACGTCGGCAAGTCCACCTTGTTCAACGCGCTGACCAACAACGACGTGCTGGCCGCGAACTACCCGTTCGCGACCATCGAACCCAACGTCGGCCTGGTCGAACTGCCCGATCCGCGGCTGTCCGAGCTCGCCCGGATCTTCGGTTCCGAGCGCATCCTGCCCGCCACGGTGTCGTTCGTCGACATCGCCGGCATCGTCAAGGGCGCCTCCGAGGGCGCCGGCCTCGGCAACAAGTTCCTCGCCAACATCCGCGAGGCCGACGCCATCTGCCAGGTGGTTCGCGTGTTCAACGACGACGACGTCGTGCATGTCGACGGCCGCGTCGACCCGGCATCCGACATCGAGGTGATCGAGACCGAGCTCGTCATCGCCGACATGCAGACGCTGGAGAAGGCCCTGCCGCGCCTGGAGAAGGAAGCGAAGAAGAACAAGGAACTCAAGCCCATCCACGAGGAGGCGCTGAAGGCGCAGGAAGTCCTCGACGAGGGCAAGACCCTGTTCAGCGCGAAGGACAAGCTGGACTTCGCGCTGCTGCGCGAGCTGAGCCTGCTCACCACCAAGCCGTTCCTCTACGTGTTCAACGCCGACGAGGCTGTGCTCACCGACGACGCGAAGGTCGCCGAACTGCGCGCCTCCGTCGCCCCCGCGGACGCCGTGTTCCTCGACGCCAAGGTCGAGCAGGAGCTGCTCGAGCTGGACGAAGAGGACCGGCAGGAGATGCTCGACTCCATCGGACAGTCCGAGCCCGGCCTGCACGCACTCGCCCGCACCGGCTTCCACACCCTCGGCCTGCAGACCTACCTCACCGCAGGTCCGAAGGAATCCCGCGCCTGGACCATCCACAAGGGCGACACCGCCCCGCAGGCCGCCGGCGTCATCCACACCGATTTCGAGCGCGGCTTCATCAAGGCCGAGATCGTCTCCTTCGACGACCTCGTCGCCGCCGGATCCATGGCTGCCGCCAAGGCCGCAGGCAAGGTCCGTATGGAGGGCAAGGACTACATCATGGCGGACGGCGACGTGGTGGAGTTCCGCTTCAACGTTTAGAACCCCTGGTCACCACCCTGTTTTGGGTCCTCGGTACGCAGTGGGTACGCAGCGGACTGCAGCGACGACCGGAAGAGTGCCTCGGCCGCGTTGCGAGTACGGTCGCTCGCGTCCGGCCACAGGTGGGCGTAGGTGTTCAGCGTGACGGTGGGGGAGCTGTGCCCCAGCGCCTTCTGCACCGTCACGACGTCGCAGCCCGCCGCGATGAGGCCGGACGCGTAGAAGTGCCGAAAGTGATGGAGATGCAGATCGTCGACTCCGACGGCTTTGCGCGTCTTGCGCCATCTGTAGCCGACCGAGTTCTGGTGCCAGGGGTGCTCGCCCTCGCCGGGGAACATCCAACCGGCAGGGTCGGTGCCAGCGCGCCAGTGGGCGATGTGGAGCGACAGCAACTCGAGTAGCCCGTTGGGTGCGGGGATCACGCGCTCGGAGCCGTACTTCGGTGCCCGGAGCTCGACGGCCCCGCCGTTGGCTCGCTGCACCTGACGCCGAACGTTGACCTCGCGACGCAGGAAGTCGACGTCGCCGACCTGTAGCGCCGCGGCTTCACCCAGTCGAAGGCCAGCGGAGGCGCAGAGCCCGACGAACGCGTCGAAGTCCACGTCGGCGGCCTGGACGAGCGCGCCGACCTGTTCTGCGGTGGGGATGATCATCGCGGAATCGGCGCGGCGCCGGCGGGGGAGCGCGATCTTCTCGGACGGGTCTTCGGCGAGGACCTTGTCTCGGCGCGCTGCGCGCAGCACCGAGCGTGGGACAGGAGTCGAGCTGGAACCCCCTCGCGCGCAACCCAAGCTCGGGAGCGTTCGGCCTCTTCCAGTTCCTCGGCTCGACGAAGGACGCCTACCTACCTGACGAGAACCCCAACCCAGGGATTCAGGGCGCGGCCGGCGCCCGCTACATCCGCGACCGGTACGGCCTCCCGACCGCAGCAAAGGCGTTCTGGGAGAACCACAACTGGTACGACAACGGCGGGATCTTCTCGAACAACTCGATCGGCATCAATCAGTCCGGCAAGCCAGAGGCCGTTCTCACGAACGACCAGTGGAACCTTTTCGCAGCGTTCAACAAAACGCTCGCCGAGGTCGGACCGAAGTTCATCGAGAAGGTCGGCGACATCGTGCCCTCGGCCGCGACGGACATCTTCGGCATGGAGGGCACCCTGCTCGATCCGGGGCACCGGTACTGGCAGGCCGCACGCGACGTCGCGAAGGGATTCGCGGACAAGCGCGCCGAGATGGACAAGGCCCAAGTCGAGCAGGGCGCACCGCAGAAGATCGACAACTCGATCAACATCGGTCAGGTCCAGACGATGAGCCTCGAGGAAATGCGTCGTCAGCTCCAACTCATGCAGGCGCAGCAAGTCGCGTCGTTCTCCAGGCGATAACGGCGACATCCCCAGCAGCACAGCCACACACAGGAGGAATGAAGGATGGCCTACACGAAGCAGACGTGGATGAAAAAGCCGCACGTCGTCACCGCGTCCGACGGGGGTGTCCTGTGAAGAACGTCGAGCGGATCGAAGGCACCGACTTCTACGGGCTGAACACGGGCAACCACGGGAAGATCGGCGACCCCCATCCCCAGTACGGCCAGGCTCCGCAAGGCGGGCGCGACGTCGACGGGCACCATGCCCGACAGCACGACGGCCGCGGACATCGCCGGTATGGGGTTTACGTTCACCGTGCCGGTCGACGGCACGACCTACGAGGTCGCGGCCGAGATGGACCTGGAGACCCCCGGCGGCGTCACGGTGTACGTCGCGACCCTCTACCTCGACAGCGTCGCGCAGAGCCCGAACCTGGCAGTCCAGTCGACCAGCGCCACGCGGATGCTGCCCCGGAAGACCTGGGTGCTGACCGGGCTCACGCCCGGCGTACACAGCGTGCTCCTGCGGCACCGCAAGCTCGCCACTGGCGGCAACACCTGGACGGTCTACAACAACAGTCAGCTCCTGGTCAAAGGGCCGTAGGCGGCAAAGGCCCTCGTCCGCACGATGGACGGGGGCGTGCTGTCGAGCATTCGTCGCCACACGGACGCCGACAGGTCGATAATCGAAACAGGTCGGGGTGACCGCGAGATAGGTGGTATTCCGATGATCGGATTCGGCCCGGACTGGAGTTACTGGTTCCCGTTCCTTGTGCCGCTCGTGCTGTGGTGGAACTCCTGGCACTGACCAGCCCTTCTCGGTGACAGCAACGAAGGAGGAACCATGCAACTGCAGATGTGGATCTGGCAGCAGCTCGGCGACCACGTTTGGTACATCCCGATCCCCGGCTTCCGGGAGTGGATGGGGATCGGGTAGGTGCCGAACGAAAGGGAGATCGAGATGGATGCCTTCACTCACCTGGTCGGGGATAGCTGGAGCATGTGGTCGCCGTTTCCACCGGTGGTCACTTCTTGGCTGGTCGACGTAGTGGATCAACTGTGGAGGATGGGGATCATCGCCGGGTGATCGGAGTGCAGTGGTGTGGCACCGCTCGGTACGCAGCGGGTACGCAGCACTCCCGAGGCCTGTCGGTGCTCGCCAACGCTATCAACGGTCGAAGTCGCAGGTAGGTGCGATTTGCCAACAATCGCCAACTCCAGCAAACGCCCAGCGCTGAGTTCCGCTTCAACGTCTGACGGCGGTTCCTCGCACGAGCACGCCGACCACCCCTGCGCCGACGAGTGAGATCAGCCCCGTGGTGACGGCGGCGTAGTTCCAGCCCGACACCATGCCGTCGACGGTGCCTACCGGGTCGAGAGCGATGATGCTGACGACGGTGACGCCGATGGACGAGCCGAGGTAGCGGGCGGTGTTGTTGGCGCCGCTGCCGAGTCCGCCCTGATCGGCGGGCACGCTGGCGACTGCTTGGCGGCCGAGGCCGGCGTTGAGGAGCCCGCTGGCGACGCCGGCGAGCAGCAGTCCCGGGACGAGGCGCAGCAGGGACGAGTCGGGGGTGAGGCCCGTCATCGTGAGCATCGCGAGGCCGACACCGGCGAGTCCGAGGACGAGTTGCGGTGACCCGGCGAGCCGAGCCGGCAGTGTCCGCGCCAGCAGCGATGCCACGACGCTGGTGCCCGACCACAGCGCGATCACCCCGGCTGCGGCCAGCGTGCTGACGTGCATCGTCTTGACCAGGAACGTGCACGCGAACGACATCAGACCGATGATGCCCGCCCCGGTCGCGAGGGCCGCGAGGGTGGCGGCCAGGAAGTCGCGTCGGCGGAACAACGCGAGGTCGAGCATCGGGAACGGTCGTCGCCGCTCGACCGCGACGAAGGCGAGGGTGAACACGGCAGCGCCGACGCCGCAGAGCACGGTGGCGGCGAGGTTGCCCTGCCTGCCCTCGACGAGTGCGACGAGCACCAGGACCATCGCGGCGCACAGCGTGACCGCTCCCGGGACGTCGATCCGCTTCGGGACGGCGGAGCGTGACTCCGCGAGCGCACGCGTCGCGACCTGTCCGATCACGAGCGATGCGACGGCGAGTGCCCAGTACAGGCCGCGCCACCACCCGGCGAGGTCGAGGAGGCCGGCGAGGACCGGACCGACGGTGATGCCGGCGCCGACGCTCGCGCCCCAGATTCCACTAGCCGTCGCCCTTGCCGCCGGCGTGGTGAAGGCGTGTGCGACGGCGCCGAGGCTGGCCGCGATCAGTGCCGCGCCCGCCACTCCCTGGATCAGTCGTCCGACGATGAACAGGACGGGTTCCTGACTGACCGCGCCGACCACCGCGCCCAGGGCGAGAAGCCAGGCACCCCAGTGGAACACCCGGCGCCTGCCGTAGTCGTCGGCGAGTGCGCCCGCAGTCAGTAGGACCGCGGCGAGGCCGACGCTCATCGAACTGAGAATCCACGTCTGCGCTGCCGGCCCTGCCGACAGTGCCGCGGCAACGGTGGGCATGTTGCCGAGCGGGGCGCAGAACGCGACCAGGGCGACGAACGTCCCGAGCGACGCGACGGCCAGCGTGGTCCTCGGGCGGGGTGTGCGTGCGCGGATCGGTGGGGCAACCGCAGTTGGTCTGTTCACAAGACTGAACTTAGAACCAATTTGGTCTGGTGACAAGACTGAATTGCGATAGCATGTGGGCGTGGCACTGGGAACCGGGTACTCGCAGCAGAACTGCAACCTCGCTCGCGCCCTCGAAGTGGTGGGTGAGCGGTGGACGATGCTCGTGCTGCGCGACTGTTTCTACGGGGTCCGCCGCTTCAGTGATCTGCTCGCCCATCTCGACATCTCGCGCGCCGTCCTGACGGATCGGCTGACCGCTCTCGTCGAGGCCCGTGTCCTCGTCCGTGTCGCCGACGGCGGTCATCCCGAGTACGAGCTCACCGAGGCCGGAAAGGCGCTGTGGCCGAGCATCTATGCGCTGTCGCAATGGGGTGAGCAGTACGTGTCGCCCGGCAGTTACCCGGGCCGCGTGTTCTCGCACGCGGAGTGCGGAACGCAACTCGATCGTTTCGGGCGATGCCCCGACTGCGGCACGATCCCGGGCCCCGAGGACCTGGTGGTCGCGCCCGGGCCGGGGGAGGCCGTCCGTCCCCGCAGCGACGCCGTCGCCGTGGCCCTGCGTGCACCCCGCCGGATGCTCACTCCGCTGCGTCCGCGCAGCGACGCCTGATCGGCGCGACCCTTACGCCGCGACGGGCAGGGCCGGTTCGAACGTCGCCCGCACCTGCAGCCATTGGGCGAGGATCTGGCATCCGGTGAGCCCGCTCGCATCGAGGGGTTCGCTGGCGTACGCGACGTGCCGCCCGCCCCGCGCATTGACGACGCGCACACCGCGCCAGGCGAGGCGCGGCGGTAGGTAGCCGAGCACCTCGATCGCCGCGGTCCGCAGTCGACGCAGGTCGGTGCGCCACTGCCGAGGGCTGACGCGGGTCTTGGTCGCGTTCTGGAAGCTGTTGTTGCGGATCAGTTCCCACGTTTGGGCGAGCCACGTCCGCAGCGCGCGAAACGACATCCACCGGGTGAGGTCCGCGATGTCGCGGACGTAGCTGTCTTCGCTGGCATTGCAAATCATGTCGTCCGGGTGCGCGATCCACTGGACCGGAACGGAGTCGGGGATCGGGGCGCCGTCGCCCGCGACACCGCGCCCGCGGCAGCCCGGCACCACCCCCGCGGGTTGCTCGGGGTCGGAGACGAGACCCACCGCGGAGAGGTTGTCGGCGCGCAGGGCGCCGGTGGCGATCTGCCCGAGCACCTCACGGATCACGGTGCATCCCTGCGAGTAGCCGATCAGCATGACCGGTCCCGGAGCGTCCTCCATGGCGTCGATCAAGCGGCGGACGCCGACCTCGGTGCTCTGCCGGTAGCTGAGCCCACCCGCGGCGACCGGCCCGTACGACGCCGGATAGCCGACCCACCGCGACACGAACCGGTCGTCGAGGGCATCGGTGACGTCACGCAACAGTCCGGAGACGTGGCGTCGGTGGTCATCGGGGTGGGACTCTCCGGTGCCACCGACGGCGAGAACGGTCACCTGGAACATGGCTCCCATCATGCCGACCGCGAGTAAGGATCCGTTCGGTCGACCCTGAGAAGTTCCTGGCAATCGGACGCCGTGGGTTGTCACCCGATCGCCAGCGCGATCAAGGCCACCAGCGGGGGCACACTCTGCGACAGTGCGCCGACGACGCCGTCCCCGCGCTGTCGGCTGAGCGCCATCCGGTCCGACACGGCCAGGGCGATGCCGGCCAGGAACATGAAGAGGCAGGTGTAGACGACGAGGGTGCGACCCGGAGTGTCGTGACCCGCCCACCACAGGACGACGCCGGCGATGGCGCCGGAACCGAGGAACAGGTTGTAGAAGCCGACGTTGAACGCCCACAGATGGGCGGCGGGCACATCGCTGCCGGGGATGCGGAAGATGCCCTCGTGCACCGACGGCCTGCGGAACAGGACCGATTCCCACACGAACGCCAGCAGGTGCACGCCCGCGGCGACCAGTGTGGCGATCTGCGCGACGATGGTCACGGCGCACCCGACCCGGCCGTGAGTTCGACGCCGTACCGCTCGGAGACCTCGTGCAGCAGCCGGTCCATTTCCCCCGGCGCGTGCCTGTCACGGCCGACTGCGTCGAGATCACCGAAGAAGCGGCTGTGGGATGCCCCGGCGGAGACGAGGAGGAAGCCGGCGGACTCGGAGAGGACCGTGAACGTATTCATCGTTCCCGCCTCGATGGCGAGGGTTTCCCCCGCCGCGAGTTCGTACCCGGTGTCTCCGGCCTGGACCAGTATCCGGCCGCGCAGCACGTGGTAGGACTTCGACCACGGCTCGGCGTGCAGTGGGCCGTCCGGTGCGGTCCGGGACGCTTCGACGAGGAAGACTTCGTACGCCCCGCCGGTGTGATCGCCGCCGACCAGGAGCGTGATGTCGGCGTCCGGCGCGGTGAGGCGCCTGCCGTCGCCTGCTCTGTTTACGTGAACGTGGGTGGACATACTGCGACGGTAGGACCGGTGCACCCCGCTGCCCATCCCCGGAATCTGGGATGGTGGTGTGCCTGTGACCAGCGCATACTGTGTTCATGCTGGAGGTCCGGGCGGAAAAGCTGCGCCGGGAGGTGCTCGCGGTCGCGGGATCGGGCGCCGGTGTCACGCAGCTGCACGAGCGCGCCATCGAACTGGTCGGTGAGACGGTGCGCAGCGACCTGACGTGCTGGGCGATGCTCGACCCGGAGACACTCGCGATCAGTTCGATGACCAGTGGGCGCAGCCGGATACCGCAGCAGTACGAACCGCTGCTCGCCGAATCCGAGTACAACGGCGACGATCCGGGCACGTTCGCCGAACTCGCCCGCAGTGGCCGAACCGTCGCGCGGGCCTCGGACCTACCCGCGGACGAGGTCGCGCACAGCCTCCGCCACGGCGCGGTGTGGGCGCCGCTGGGGCTGGGCAGCGAGGTCCGAATCGTGTTTCGCGTCAATGGCGTGTGCTGGGGTGCAGCCGGATTCGTGCGGTCCGGGCCGGATTTCACCGACCGTGAGCTCGAGTTCCTCACACTCGTGGCTCCCGGCTTGGCGGTCGCGACGCGGGCCGCGTCCGTACACCCCCCGGCGGTCTCCGGTCGCGGCGACCAGGGTCCCGCGGTAGTGGTCACCGACGCCGCCGGCGATCCGATTGCGCTCACGGCCGCTGCCCGCGGCTGGCAGGACCGCTTCGACGAGGTCGCCCCGGGCAGGCTGACCGTGGTGTTGCGGGCCGCGACGTTCGGGGCGCGGTCGAGCGGGTCGGGGATCTTCAAGGCGCGGGTGCGCGACGCGGAAGGTGGCTGGATTCTGGTGCGCGCCACGGCCTTGATCGGCGGCGACGAACCGCAGACGGTGGTCACCCTCGAACCCGCCGTCGACGGCGAGCTGACGGGACTGCTGCTCGCGGCGTATGCGGTGACCGCACGCGAGCGTGACGTGTGCGCCGATGTGATGGCCGGCTACGCGACATCCGAGATCGCGGACCGCCGCGGCATCACGGTGAACACCGTCCAGGACCACCTGAAATCGGTGTACGCGAAGGCCGGGGTCCGCAGTCGCGCGGAACTCGCCGCTCGGCTGCGGACCGGTCGAGAGCACTAGCGGCGGCTCACGAACCGGCCCCGCCCTCCACGGCGACTCAGCGCGGTTCGGGCCGCTCCTGGTAACACTTGAAACTCAGTGCGAGACGGCCACGCCCGTGTGTCATCGAGCGCAGGGCGACCGGATAGTCGGTGACCTCGCTCGTCGGCACCGACGCGATCACGGTGACCTCGCCGTCGCCTGCCGGTTCGGTGCCCTCGATCTGGCCGCGGCGCCGTCCGAGATCCGCCATCACGTCACCCTGAAGCGCCGACGGCACCGTGACTTCGACGTGGTCGACGGGTTCGAGGACGAGGGTGCCCACCTTGTCGATGGCCGCACGGAGGGCGAGTGCCCCCGCCATCCGGAAACTGAAATCGTCGGAGTCGACCGAGTGATGCTTGCCGTCGAGAACGGTGGCCCGCAGGTCGACGAGCGGAAACCCGTGCCGGCCTCCGCGTCCCATCGATTCGGCGATCCCCTTGCCGACCGCGGGGATGAGGGATTTGGGTATCACGCCACCGCGGGTCTCGTCGACGAACTCGTAGCCCTCGTTGCGGGGGAGCGGCTCGAAGCGGACCGTCGCCACCCCGAACTGGCCGTGGCCGCCGCTCTGCTTCTTGTGGCGGCCCTCCGTCTCCACGGCGCCGAGCAGCGTCTCGCGGTACGCGATCTTGACAGGTTCGGTCTGGAGGGTGATGCCGTACCGCCGCTTCAGCCGGGTCAGCGCGACCTGCACGTGCACGTCGCCGGCGCCCCGGACCACCGTCTGGTGGGTTTCGCTGTCGCGGGTCACCTCCAGCGTCGGGTCGTCGCTGACGAGCTCGGCGAGGGCCGTCGCCAGTTTGTCCTCGTCGCCCGCGCTCTCGGCGGCCACGGCGATCCCGTAGACGGGACGCCGGTGCACGATCGGAGGCACGGTGAGGGACGAGCCGATCGGGGCGAGGGTGTCGCCTGTCGAGACGTCGGTCAGCTTGATGGCGCCGACGATGTCGCCTGCTTCCGCGGTGTCGATCGCCGTGTGTTTGCTACCGAGGACGCGAAGGAGGTTGTGCAGGCGCTCCTTCGCGCCGGTGCGCTGGTTGACGAGAATGTCGTCGGCGTGCACGGTGCCGGACAGGATCTTCACCAACGCCACCTGCCCGACGTATTCGTCGGTTTGCGTCTTGAAGACGTACGCGAGCGGGTCGCCGGACGGATCGCACCGCACCTCGGCGACCCCGTCGCCGTGAACCTCGATGCCCGGGACCTCCGACGGTGCGGGCGCGATCCGGCACACGAAGTCGAGCAACCGGTCGACGGCGATCGCATCGACAGCCGACCCGCACAGCACCGGCCACAGCGAGCCCGCCGCGAAACCCGCGCGGAGCGCGTGCTCGAGTTCGGCCACGGAGATGTCCTCCCCGTCGAGATACTTCGAGAGCAGGTCGTCCTCGATCTCGACCACGTCCTCCACGAGATGCTCGTGCTGTTCGTGCTCGCGGTCGGCGATGTCGACGGGCAGTTCGTCGCTCGTGTTCGCGGACCCGCTGTCGTAGAGGATGACGTGCTCGGTGAGGAGATCCGCGACCCCGGTGAACGCCGACGCCTCGCCGACGGGCAGGTCGACCGGCTCGACCCCGGACCCGAAATGGTCGCGGATCCCGGCCAGGACGACGTCGAACGACGCCCGCTCCTTGTCCATCTTGTTCACGAACAGGATGCGCGGAATGGAACGCTCACCGGCCGCCTGCCACAGCAATTCGTCGTTCACCTGCAGGCCGCTGACGCCGTCGATCACGAACACGGCGACGTCCGCGACCCGGAGCGCGGTCATCGCGTCGCCGACGAAATCGGCGTAGCCCGGCGGGTCGAGCAGGTTGATCCGGTAGTCGCCCCACGAGAAGGAGGCCAGGCCGAGCGCCAGCGACTGCGTGCGGTCGTGTTCTTCCGGTTGGGTGTCGAGCACGGTGTTACCGCTCTCGACGCGTCCGGGCCGGGTGACGACACCGGCGCGGAAGAGCATCGCCTCCGCGAGCGTCGTCTTCCCGTTACCCTGATGTCCCATCAGAGCGATATTGCGGATCAGATCCGTCTCGGTCGTCACTGCTACCCCCACCACAGCACTGTCGTTGGGTCGCTCCCGACGATACCGCGCGAGCGACCGCCGGTGAGGCGTTATCTTCCACCTGGACAGGTGGGCGCGACCCCGTTCCACCACACCCGACACCGAATGGAGACCGGCATGGCTTCGGACGACTTCCTCGTCGAGCGTTCCACCGTCATCGATGCGAGCCCCGACGCCGTTCAGCCGCTCCTCGACAACTTCCGGCTGTGGCAGTCGTGGTCGCCGTGGGAGAACGTCGATCCCGACCTGAAGCGCACGTACTCCGGCCCGGCCTCGGGTGTCGGCGCTGCCTACGCCTGGGAGGGCAATCGCAAGGCGGGGGCGGGGTCGATGGTGATCACCGAGTCGGTGCCCGGTTCGAAGGTCGTGCTCGACCTGAAGTTCCTCAAACCGTTCAAGGCGGACAACGTCACGACGTTCCTCCTCGAACCGAACAGCGCCGGGACCACCGTCCGCTGGCAGATGACCGGCAAGACCAACCGCTTCTTCAAGATCGTGGGCGTCCTCTTCCCGATGGACAAGATGGTGGGCAAGGACTTCGAGAAGGGGCTCGCCCAGCTGAAGGCGGCGGCCGAGCAGCGTCAGTAGTCGTTTCCCGTCGTCAACTCGAGGTCGGTCATGGTCTTGAACCGCGGCGTGCCGTCGCGGTCGTTGCGTGCCTGTTCCATCACGAGGCGGGCGGTCCGTCCGTTCAGGTGGAGCGTCGCGACCTGATCGCCGAAGAACGGTCCGGCGACCTTCGACCAGTGGATGGGTACGGGTGGCACTCGCGACACCCGGCCGAGGATGAAACGCACGGTCCGCTCGGTGGCGCGCCGCCACGAGATCCGGAATGCCACTTTCATGGCGGCCGGAACGTAGTTGTGCAGGGGAGAGCACGTCAGCTGATACACCAGTGACTGCAGCTTCTCGGCGTAGTGCGCCTGCGCGACGTAGGCGTGGTGGACGTCCCCGGACAGCACCGAGATGGTGGACGGCGCCCGCCCGGCCGGCCCGGCCTTGCGGCCCGCGCCGACCTCGGCGAAGAGGCGGGCCAACCGGTCGAACGAGTCACGGAACGCCGCCCAGTGCTCGAGGTCCGCCCCCCGCCGGATCTTCTCCGCCACGGCCGCCACCCGCGGGCCGCGGGACCCGGCGGCGAGCCGTTCGTCCCAGGACTCCAGGTCGTGAAGGGCGCGGGGCAGCAACCACGGCAGAGACGTCCCGACGAGCAGGTGGTCGTAGTCGCCCTCGGTCTGACGTTCGATCCAGGAGAATTCGGGGTCGGACACCATCTCGCGGCGACCGCCGGAGAGGACACGCCCGCACCGCGAGTCGATGACGAGCAGCCGCGCGACCCCGAGGTCCCGGCGATACGACCATTGCGTGCCCTTGGCCCCGTCCGCTTCCTCGTCGGCGGCAGACGCGAATTCGCGGAGCATCGGCTCGACGTCGCCACCGTGCTTCCGAACCCGTTGATACAGTTCGTTTTCGGCTAGGTGGCTCGGCGCCAGGTTCCCGAGGTGCTGGTACACCCAGTACGAGGACAACGCGCCGACGATGCGCTCCTCCCACCACGACGTGGCCTCGAGTTCGTCGCGCCAGGATTCCGAGGTGTTCCAGTCGTCCCGGACGTCATGATCGTCGAAGATCATCGACGTCGGCACGGTGGACATCAGCCAGCGCACCTGAGGGTCCGTCCACGATTCGGCGTAGAGCCAGGTGTACTCCTCGAAATTGCGCACCTGCGGCCCCGGTGGCTCGTTCACGTCGTGGATCTCGGCGACCCGGGCCTCGGTCTCGGGGGAGAGTTCGTCGGCGTACACCTGATCCCCGAGCAGCAGCAGGGCGTCGGGCCACTGGTCCGGGGACTGTTCGGCCATCCGCACCGCATACGCGTCCAGGGCGTCGGCGCCGAGGTGCCGGTTGCCCTCCGTCGTGGACATCGTGGCGAACCGGCACGACCCGAACGTGAGAACCAGCGTGTCGTCGTCCTTCCGGAGCGTGCGGATCATCGACGGGACGGCACTCGGCAACGGCCACACCGGGCGGCCGTCGAGCGTCACCTCGTACGGGGTGGTCGACCCGGGCTCCAGACCCTCCACGACGACGAGCGCATAGTGGTGACCCGACACGTTCCACGTGCGTTCCTCGTGGCCGAGGACCCGGACGGTGCACGCCTCCGACGTCTCGACCCACACCGTCGCGTCGCACGTGCCGACATGTCTCAGCAGTGGCCCCAGAATCAGCTCCGCCACGGCGTCACCTTGCCGGAATTCTCTTCGCGCGTGACGGATACATACGCTCAGCCTACGGATCCCCGAGCAAACCCGAGAAGGCTTCCGTCGCGAAAGAGTCGTGCGGTTCGCGGCGGCTCGTGGTGATTCGCCGGGAGGTGCCGTCAGCTGGTACCACTTTGGTATCATTGGTACATGGCCATGACATTGCGACTGACCGAGGAGCAGGAGCGCGCGCTCACGCTTCTCGCCGACGCTCAAGGTGTCAGCAAACAAGAGGCGACCGTCCGCGCGATCGTGGAGGCTGCTGCCCGACACACCCATGACGAGCGGGTTCGCGCGCTGTCCCGTCGCGGCCGCGACCGGTATGCCACTTTGCTGGACCGCCTCGCTCAGTGACGATCGACTACCTGACTCTCGAGGACTTGCTCGCGCTGGCTGAGGATCTCGGCGTTGCGTCCGTCCGGGACCTCGGACTGCTCGACTCGGCGGCTCATCGTCCGCAGGCGTCATTGCTCGGCGAGGAGGCGTACCCGTCGATTCACGACAAGGCTGCCGTTCTGCTCGAGTCCCTGACCAGGAACCATGCGCTAGTCGACGGGAACAAGAGGCTGTCCTGGCTGGCGGTTCACGTGTTCTATGGACTGAACGGTTACGACCTGGATGCTCCCGAAGATCCGGCGTACGACTTGGTCATCGCTGTGTCGAGCGGGGAGCGGGGGTACCGGGAGGTGTCGCGGCAGCTCGCCGATTGGGCGCGTCCCGTCTGAGTGTCGCTACATCCGAAGATGCTTGTCGGACAGTATGTGTCGGAGGGTTCGGCTAGCCTGTCGCGCATGGCTGAACCAGTGAAGGGCCCCGCGTCCTATTTCCCGTCGATCGAGGAGAAGTACGGTCGGCCGATCAGTGAATGGCAGACGCTCATCCGGTCGTCCGAGCTGACCAAGCACATGGAGTTGGTGAGCTGGCTGAAGTCCGAGCACGGCCTCGGTCACGGCCA
Organism: Rhodococcus sp. IEGM 1305; assembly: GCF_030058635.1. NCBI lineage: Bacteria > Bacillati > Actinomycetota > Actinomycetes > Mycobacteriales > Nocardiaceae > Rhodococcus > Rhodococcus sp. IEGM 1305. The sequence continues at coordinate 157,592 of NZ_JASHKX010000005.1, read as the reverse complement.
CGCCAACGCGGTGGTCGCGCACACCCTGAAGGAGGACGCCGCCGGCTGACGGTCTCGGTCCAGGTCGGCGCCGGAGGTCCTCGCCGCCCTGGCGCAGCTATATCCGGACCTCTCGCCGCGATGAATCCGGTATTCGGCCGCGGGCTATCATTCCGACGACGAATCTGGTGTCGAGGGTTCTGCTGTCGAAGGGAATCGAAGTGAGCACGAAAATCGAACAACTGGAGTTCCAGGCGGAGACCCGCCAGCTCCTGGACCTCATGATCCACTCGGTGTACTCCAACAAGGACTCGTTCCTGCGGGAGCTCATCTCCAACGCGTCGGATGCGCTGGACAAGTTGCGGCTCGAAGCCTTCCGCAACAAGGAGCTCCACGTCGACACGTCGGATCTGCACATCGAGATCGAGGTGGACGCGGAGCAGCGCACGCTGACCGTCCGCGACAACGGCATCGGCATGTCGCACGACGAGGTCGTCGACCTCATCGGCACGCTGGCCAAGTCCGGCACCGCAGACCTGCGCCGCAAGTTGAAGGAAGCGAAGGACGCCGCCGCCTCCGAGGAACTGATCGGACAGTTCGGCATCGGCTTCTACTCGACGTTCATGGTCGCCGACAAAGTGACGCTGCTGACGCGGAAGGCCGGCGAGAGCGAGGCCACGCGCTGGGAGTCGAGCGGCGAGGCCACCTACACGATCGAGGCGGTCGACGACGCCCCGCAAGGCAGTTCCGTCACCCTGCACCTCAAGCCCGAGGACGCCGAGGATCACCTGCACGACTACACGTCGGAACGGAAGATCAAGGAACTCGTCAAGCGCTACTCCGACTTCATCGCGTGGCCGATCCGGATGAACATCGAGCGCACGGTTCCCGCGGAGGGTGACGGCGAGGACGAGGTCACCACGACGTCCGAGACGATCAACTCGATGAAGGCGCTGTGGGCGCGCTCGAAGGACGACGTCTCCGAGGACGAGTACAAGGAGTTCTACAAGCACATCGCCCACGCCTGGGACGATCCGCTCGAGGTCATCCCGATGAAGGCGGAGGGCACGTTCGAGTTCCAGGCACTGCTGTTCATCCCGTCCCACGCCCCGTTCGACCTGTTCATGCGGGACGGGAAGACGGGTGTGCAGCTGTACGTCAAGCGCGTCTTCATCATGGACGACTGCGACCAGCTGATGCCGGAGTACCTCCGCTTCGTCAAGGGTGTGGTCGACGCTCAGGACCTGTCCCTCAACGTGTCTCGTGAGATCCTTCAGCAGGACCGCCAGATTCGTGCCATCCGGCGCAGGCTCACCAAGAAGGTCCTCACCACGATCAAGGACCTCAAGGCCGGGCGGCCCGACGACTACCGCACGTTCTGGGCGGAGTTCGGCCGCGCGGTCAAGGAAGGCCTGATGTCGGACACCGACAATCGGGATGTGCTGCTGGGAATCTCGTCGTTCGCGTCCACCCACAGCGAGGAGGAGCTGACCTCGCTCGAAGACTACGTGGCACGGATGAAGGACGGTCAGGAGCAGATCTTCTACGCGACCGGCGAATCCCGGCAACTGCTCGAGAGCTCACCGCACATGGAGGCCTTCCGCGCGAAGGGCTTCGAGGTGCTGCTGCTCACCGATCCCGTGGACGAGATGTGGGTCGGCGCCGTGCCGGAATTCGACGGCAAGTCGTTCCAGTCGATCGCCAAGGGCGAGGTCGATCTCGACACCGAGGAAGACAAGAAGGCGCACGAGTCGGAGCGGGAGGAGCAGGAGAAGGACTTCGCCGGCCTGCTCTCCTGGATGGCCGACGCCCTGAGCGAGCAGGTCAAGGAGGTGCGACTGTCGACGCGGCTGACCACGTCCCCGGCCTGCATCGTCGGCGATGCGTTCAGTATGTCGCCGGCACTGGAGCGGATGTACCGGGCATCCGGGCAGCCCGTCCCCGTCACGAAGCGCATCCTCGAGCTGAACCCGACCCACCCGCTCGTCACCGGGCTGCGGGAGGCGCACGGCGAACGCAACGAGGATCCGGCGCTGGGGGAGACCGCGGAGCTCCTCTACGGGATGGCGTTGCTGGCCGAAGGCGGCGAACTCGAGGATCCGGCCCGGTTCACCACCATGCTCGCCAACCGTCTCGCCAGGACGGTGTAGTTCACCTTGCTGGTATTGGTCACGGGGGGAACAGGGTTCGTCGGGGCGTGGAGCGCGAAGGCGGCGGTGGACGCCGGTCACCGGGTGCGCTTCCTCGTGCGGGATCCTGCTCGCCTCGTGACCAGTGCCGCGGCACTCGGACTCGACACGTCCGATCACGTGGTCGGTGATATCACGGACGCCGAGTCCGTGCGCCGCGCGCTCGACGGCTGCGACGCCGTCATCCACGCCGCGGCCGTGGTCGCGGTCGACCCGCGACGGGCGGAGGAGATGCTGCAGACCAACCTGGCAGGTGCGCAGAACGTGCTGGGAACCGCGGTCGAGCTGGGCCTCGATCCGATCGTCTACGTCTCGAGTATCGCCGCGCTGTTCCAGCCGGGGGCCCGGCTGCTCACTCCAGACCTGCCGGTGTGCGGGCCACCCGACGCGTACGGCCGGAGCAAGGCACGTGTGGAGCAGTACGCCCGCGACCTTCAGGCCGACGGCGGACCGATCGCGATCACCTATCCGGGCATGATCGTCGGCCCGCCGGCGGGGACCCAGTTCGGTGAGGCCGCCCAGGCGGTCGAGGCCGCCGTCCACCTGCGGGGTCTGCCCGGGCGGGGCGCCGCGTGGACGATGGTCGACGTCCGGGAGGTGGCGAGCGCGCACGCCGCCCTCCTCGAGCCGGGACGTGTGGCCCGCCGGTACATGCTCGGTGGTCCCCGGATTCCGATCGCGGGGATCGCCGAGATGCTGGGCGTGATCACCGGCAAGTGGATGGGAGTGTTCCCGGTTCCGGACGCCGCGCTGCGCCTGGTGGGCAGGCTGGTCGACGCCGTCGACCGGTTCGTCCCCATCGACACCCCGATCTCGGAGGCCGCGATGGAGTACTACACGCGGATGCCGGACACCGACGACCGGCCGAGCGAGAGCGAACTGGGTGTGAAGTACCGCGATTCGGCGGAAACCCTGGCCGACACCGTCGCGGGATTAGCGGAGGCGGGCCGACTGTGAGCTTTACGCGTGCGGAGTTGGAGTCGTTCCGCGACGCCGAGGTTCCGGACCTCATCGGACCGGGCTGCCGTCTGCTGTTCGTCGGCATCAACCCGGGACTGTGGACGGCCGCGACCGGGGCGCATTTCGCACGCCCGGGCAACCGCTTCTATCCGGCCCTGCTGGCCGCCGGAATCATCGAGCGTCCGATCGATCCGACGGCCGGGATGTCGGACGCGGATCGCGATCACCTGATCGGGCGGGGCGTCGGCATCACCAACCTGGCCCCGCGGGCCACGGCGAAGGCGGACGAGTTGTCCGGTGAGGAACTGGCCGTCGGCGCCGAGCGCCTGCGCGCGGTGGTCCGCGACACCGCTCCCCGGGTGGTCGCCGTCGCCGGAATCACCGCCTATCGCACGGCTTTCGGGGAGCGTGCCGCGAAGAAGGGTAGGCAACCCCGCGATCTCGAGGGCGTGGAGTTGTGGCTGGTGCCCAATCCCAGCGGGCTCAACGCTCACGAAACAGTCGCCACGCTGGCCGCGTCGTACCGGGAGGCGGCCATCGAGGCGGGAATCGTCTCCGGTTGACCGGGCAGATCGCTAGGCTGCGGAGATGACCGTCGTCTACAACCTCTTCCTCGTCTGCCACCTGCTCGGCATGGCTGCCCTCGTCGGCGGTTATTTCGCGGTGCTCAAAGCGCCGCGGATCTCCGAGGTGATGGTGTGGGGTGCGCGGCTCCAGTTCGTGACGGGACTGATCCTGGTCGGGCTCGGCGAGGCGGTGCTGGACAAGGACTACAACCACGTCAAGATCGGCGTGAAGCTTCTGCTCTCACTGGTGGTGGTCGCGCTCGCCGAGATCGTCCGGGGCAAGCAGAAGAAGGGGCAGGAGAACCCGAACCTGGTCCACGTGACCGGTGGGCTCGGCATCGTCACCGTCTTGGTGGCCGCCCTCTGGACCTGATCTCGGGCGTGTATCACTTCTTCGGTGGGGCAAGTATTTTCATCGCCAGTCGCTGCGCGGACTCGGGCATCCGGTCTTTCATCGACATCGCGAACTCGCCCGCCTTCGTGCGCACGGACGTGCCCCTGCCGAACCGCCGGTTGAAGGCGGATCCCTCGGTCGGCTGATCGAAGTGGAGGGGCGGGGCCCCGTCCGCGGCGCCGAGTGCGCGCCCGATCACCATCCGCTGAATCTCGCTGGTGCCCTCGAAGATGGTGTACAGCTTGGCGTCCCGGTACCACTTCTCGACGGGGTGGTCGCTGATGTATCCCCACCCGCCCATCGTCTGCAGTGCGCGTTCCGTGGTCTTCACCGCGACCTCCGACGCCGCGAGTTTCGCCATCGAGCCCTCGCCGTGGCGGAACTCCACGCCCGCCGCCGCCATCCACGACGCCCGCCACGTGAGCAGTCGCGCGGCGTCGATCTGGGTTGCGAGGTCGGCCAGCGGAAACGCGATGCCCTGGTTGTCGATGATCGGGCCGCCGAACGCCTCGCGGCGGTTCGCGTACTCGGTGGCGTATTCGAGCGCGGCGCGGGCGATGCCCAGCGCCTGAGCGGCGACCATGGGGCGTGTCTGCTCGAACGTGCCGAGGGTGGCCGACTTCCGCCGGGGCGCGCCGGTGGCCACCTCCTCCTGCACCTCACGGGCCTTCCGCATGCGGTTTTGGAGCTTGTCGTCGCCGCCGAGCAGATGGTCGGAGGGGACCCGCACCTGATGGAATTTCAGCTCCGCCGTGTGCGACGCGCGGCAGCCCAGCTTGTCGAGCTTGCGGACGAGTTCGATACCCGGGCTTCCTCCGGGGATCACGAAGAGCGCCTGCCCGCGATGGCCCAGATCCGGATCGACGGTCGCGTTCACGACGTGCACGTCGGCGATGCCCCCATTGCCGATCCACATCTTGTGGCCCTCGATCACCCACTCGTCGCCGTCGCGCGTCGCGGTGGTCCGCAGATTGCGGACGTCGCTGCCGCCCTCGGGTTCCGAGATACACAGTGCGGCGAGTTTCAGGTTGCCGGGCTCGCCGAAGCATTCCGGTGCCCACCGCAGCATCTGCTCCGGCGTGGCGGCCTGCCCGATCGACGACAGCGCCAGCGCGGGCATCACGACGGCCAGCCCGATTCCGGCGCAACCCCAGAACAACTCCTCCATGAACAGCGGGAGGGACAGCCCGGTCGGGTCGCCGATGAGGTCGCGGTAGAACAGCGGACTGTAGAAGCCCTCTTGCGCGGCCTTCTCGAGAACGTCCCAGGGGAACTCCTGCGCGCGGTCGTGCTCGGCCGCCACCGGCCGGATGACATTCTCCGCGAAGGCGTGCGTCCGCTCGACGAGGTCTTTCTGCGCCGGTGTGAGAGCGAGGCTGAAAGTCATGGCAGTCCCTCGGTTGCCGCGTTGGTGTGCAACAACGTAACACTCACGACCCGCCGCTACCGGAATTCACGATATCTTGAAGGGTGAGAGGACTATCCCATTATCTGGTCGACATTGCTAGCGTCGAAGACATGAACGGCGACGAGACGGTCTACACCCACGGTCACGACGAATCGGTGCTGCGGAACCATCGGTGGCGCACCGCCGAGAACTCCGCCGGTTATCTGCTCCCGCACCTGCGCGCAGGCATGACCTTGCTCGACGTCGGGTGTGGGCCGGGCACGATCACCGCCGACCTCGCCGGACTCGTCGCACCCGGAGTCGTCACCGCCGTCGAGATGAACGACGAGGCGCTGTCCCTCGCCCGGAACGAGTTCGCGAAGCGGGGAGTCCCGAACGTCTTGACCGTGGTGTCGGATGTCCATGCCCTCGACTTTCCCGACGACAGCTTCGACATCGTGCACGCGCATCAGGTCCTGCAACACGTCGGTGACCCGGTGCAGGCACTGCGCGAGATGAAGCGAGTGTGCAAGCCCGGTGGGATCGTCGCCGCCCGCGATGCGGACTACGGCACCTTCACGTGGTTTCCGGCGACACCGGAACTCGACGAATGGCTGACGCTCTACAAGAAGATCGCTCGGGCGAACGGTGGTGAACCGGACGCCGGTCGACGCCTGCGGGCCTGGGCACATGGGGCGGGTCTCGGCGACGTCGTGAACACCGCGAGCACGTGGTGTTTCTCCTCCGACGAGGATCGCGAATGGTGGGGAGGATCCTGGGCCGATCGCTCGGTGCAGTCGAACTACGCGGACCGGGCGCTCGAACTGGGGCTCGCCAGCGGGGCGGACCTGGAACTCATCGCTGCGGGCTGGCGTTCGTGGGTGCGGGAGGACGACGGCTGGTTCGCGCTCCTGCACAGCGAGATCCTCTGCCGCGTGTAGTAGCGCGGGGGGAAAATCTCGCGACGAGTGCCCGAGGATGGAACACTCGCCCCATGACGACGTTACGGGTGGGTCGACTGTGGTTGGCGGGACTGATGGTGGCTCTGATCGGGCTGGTGCTCGTACCCGGCGCCTCCGCGGCACCGGACCGAGCAGTCTTCTCCGGCGCATCGGACCAGGTGATCACCGTCTACGCCACGTCCGCGGGGGCAGTGGTCGCCGAACTGACCGCCTGGGAACGGAATGCGGACGGCACGTGGCAGGTGTTCGCGGGCCCCGTCCCCGCCGACGTCGGCGCGGAAGGAATCGGCGCGGCGAACGAATTCTCCACCCGCACGCCTGCCGGTGTCTTCCCGCTGTCGCAGGCATTCGGCCGGCAGCCCGCACCTGAGACGGCGATGCCGTACTTCCAGTCCGATCGACGTGACTGGTGGGATGCGAATCCGCTCTCGCCGACCTACAACACGCACGTCCGTCAGGACGCGAGCCCCGGTGGGAACAGCGAGAACCTCTACGCGGCTGGACCGCTGTACGACTACGCGGTCGCGATCGGCTACAACGCCGCCCGCATTCCCGGCCTGGGTTCGGCGATGTTCCTGCACGTCACGGACGGCACCACCACCGAAGGGTGCGTCGCCATCGACCGCGACACGCTGACCTCACTCCTCGGCCGGCTCGACCCCGCGAAGAATCCGGTCATCGAGATCGCCGTAGGCGCGTAGCGCCCGTGCGCCTTTCTGGTTGCTCCAGCTACCAAAAAGGCGCACGGGCGGCGGAGCCGCCTACAGGCCGGGACGCTTGCCGATGGTGAGGGTGGGGGTGGAGACACCGGCGAAGAAGTCCTCGCCCTTGTCGTCGACCACGATGAACGCGGGGAAGTCCTCGACCTCGATCTTCCAGACCGCTTCCATGCCGAGTTCTTCGTACTCGACGATCTCGACCTTCTTGATGCAGTCGAGGGCGAGACGCGCCGCGGGACCGCCGATGGACCCGAGGTAGAAGCCGCCGTACGACTTGCACGCGTCGGTGACCTGCTTGGAGCGGTTGCCCTTCGCGAGCATCACCATCGAGCCGCCCGCGGCCTGGAACTGCTCCACGTAGGAGTCCATGCGACCGGCGGTGGTGGGTCCGAAGGAACCGGACGCCATGCCGTCGGGGGTCTTGGCCGGACCGGCGTAGTACACCGGGTGGTCCTTGAGGTACTGCGGCATGTCCTCGCCGGCGTCGAGTCGTTCCTTGATCTTGGCGTGGGCGATGTCGCGTGCGACGACGAGCGGGCCGGTCAGTGACAGCCGTGTCTTCACCGGGTGCTTGGACAGCTCGGCGAGGATCTCCGGCATCGGCTTGGTGAGGTCGATCTTCACGGCGGCGCCCTTGCCGGTGCCGGAGACGCCGTCGGTCTCGGCGTCGAGTTGGGCGTCGGTGACCTCGGGGAGGAACCGGCCGGGGTTGAATTCGAGCTGCTCGAGGAAGACGCCCTCGGGGGTGATCTTCGCCTTGGCCTGGCGGTCCGCCGAGCAGGACACGGCGAGAGCGACGGGCAGTGACGCGCCGTGGCGGGGCAGGCGGATGACGCGGACGTCGTGGCAGAAGTACTTGCCGCCGAACTGTGCGCCGATGCCGATCTGACGGGTCAGCTCGAGCACCTTCTCCTCGAGTTCCAGGTCGCGGAAGCCGCGGCCCGTGATCGCTCCCTCGTTGGGGAGTTCGTCGAGGTAGTGCGCGGACGCGTACTTGGCCGTCTTGAGCGCGAACTCCGCGGACGTGCCGCCGACGACGATCGCGAGGTGGTACGGCGGGCAGGCTGCGGTGCCGAGGGCGCGGATCTTCTCCTCGAGGAACCGCATCATGCCGTCCGGGTTCAGGATCGCCTTGGTCTCCTGGAACAGGTAGGACTTGTTGGCGCTGCCGCCGCCCTTGGCCATGTACAGGAATTTGTAGGCGTTCTCGTGGCCGGTCGCCGTGTCGGCGTAGAGCTCGATCTGGGCGGGGAGGTTGCTTCCGGTGTTCTTCTCGTCCCACATCGTGATCGGCGCGTTCTGCGAGTACCGCAGGTTGAGCCGGGTGTAGGCATCGTAGACGCCCCGGGCGATGGCCTTCTCGTCGTCGCCGGGGGTGAGGACGTGCTGGCCGCGCTTGCCCATGACGATCGCGGTGCCGGTGTCCTGGCACATCGGCAGCACGCCGGCCGCGGAGATGTTGGCGTTCTTGAGCAGATCCAGTGCCACGAACTTGTCGTTGCCCGATGCCTCGGGGTCGTCGAGGATGCTCGCGAGCTGCGTCAGATGGTCGCTGCGCAGGTAGTGCGAGATGTCGTGGAGTGCGGTCTCGGTGAGCAGGCGCAGCGCCTCGGGCTCGACGGACAGGAAGGTGCGGCCGTCGGGTCCTTCGACGGTCGACACCCCCTCGGTGGTCAGCAGCCGATATTCGGTGGGGTCCTCACCGATGGGCAGCAAGTCCTCGTAGAGGAAGTCGGCCATTCTATCTCCTGGACAGCGGGTTGTGTGAAGTTCGTATCCAGGCTAGACGCGGGCTCCGGCGGCCCTGTGACGCGGGGGCATGCTTCGACCTGCGCAGTGGCGTGGCTCACAGAGGTTTCACAGACGAATCCGTACACTTGACTTGATGCGTGTTCACGAACCAGATCGGCCGGCCGAATGACCCTTGAAGTCCAGTACGCCGGAGCTGTCGACGGCGAGACGTCCGGTGCACGCGCGAAGCGGCCCGTGCTGCATGCCTACCTCGACATCGCGATCGTGGTGGTCGTCCTCGTGGCCACGAATCTGATCGCACACTTCACCACCGCGTGGGCGAGCATCGCCACCGTTCCCATCGCCGCTGTCGTGCTGCTCGTGCTCACCCGCCGCCGCGGACTCGGCTGGGTCGAACTGGGGCTCTCGCCCCGGCACTGGCGAAAGGGTTCGTTGTACGCGCTGGCGGCGATGGGACTCGTGATCGGCGTCGTGGCGATCGGCGCGGCCCTGCCGATCACCCGCCCCTTCTTCATGGCCGACCGGTACGCCACCCTGTCCGGTGCGCTCGTCGCGTCGATGATCGTCATCCCGTTGCAGACCGTCATCCCCGAGGAGCTCGCGTTCCGCGGCGTGCTGCAGGGCACCCTCGGCCGGGTCTACGGCGCACGTGGCGTGTTCGCGGCCGGATCGCTGATGTTCGGTCTCTGGCACATCGCGTCGTCGCTGGGACTGACGTCGGGTAACAAGGGGCTATCCGGGTTCCTCGGAGGCGGGGTTGCCGGTCAGGTGCTGGGCATCCTGGGGGCGGTCGTCGCCACCGCCGCCGCGGGCGTCGTGTTCACCTGGCTCCGCCGCCGCAGCGGCAGTCTGATCGCGCCCATCGCGCTGCACTGGTCACTGAACGGTGCGGGCGCGCTCGCCGCCGCCATCGTGTGGCACACGACCATGGCCTGAGTCCGGACGTCAGCCGGCTTGCGGCGTGCCCAGCCATTCGAGCAGCTTCTCGTACACCGACTCGTGGTTGAGCATCGTGAAATGGTTCGCGGGCGCGAGGTGCATGCCGTGCTCGGCGCGGAAGCCGATCATCCGCGTCCTGTTCCGGCCGGACGCGCTCGGCACGAGCACCATGCCGTCGCCGAGCAGGCGACCCAGCGGATGCCTCGGGCTGCGCGTGATGGTCGCGGAGACGAAGTAGTACGTCACGCCGTCGAGGAGTGGGACCTCGCTGCACGCCGCGGCGCGGAGTGCGTCCGGATCGCGATCGCGCCAGTCCTCGTCGACGAGTGAACCCTGGTTCAGATCCCGGATGCCGGCGCTCCTTCTGCGCAGCAGCCCGGAGATCGCACGCGTCTCCGGCAGTGCGGCCAGGCCGGCACTCGCATAGTGGACGGCCTGCTCCAACGGGGCGCCGAGGTGGGGTGAGCCGAGACTCACGACGTGCCGAACCCGGTCCACCCACGGCCGGTCGTCGAGGAAGGCGATCCGGCAGGCGCTGCGGGCCACGAGGCCTCCCATGGAATGCCCGACGAGTGCGATCGACTCGACCTCGACCGGCCAGTTCTCGGTGACCGCGTCCAGAAGTTCGGACAGGCTCCTGCCGTTGTCCGAGATGTGCCTGCCGGAGTTGTACCGGATCTGCAGCGCCGTGTACCCCAGGTCGGTTCCGAGCCGTTCACCGTAGGTGGGACGGCGGCCCAGCGCCCACGCGTCCTCGGTCTCGACGAGTCCGTGCAGGAAGACGACGATGCGGCCGCCGGCGTGCGGGAAGGCGTCGGCGAGCGCGGATCTGTCCGGCGCGAGCGCGACACCGTTCACCCGTATCGCCAGGGGTTCGGCGAGCGGCGATCCCTCGGCTTCCAGTACGTCACCGATCAGCCCCTGGATCGCGGCGATGGCCTGGGCTCCGCGGCGTGTCTGGGACGGGGCGAGGTTCTCCGACGACGGGAGGTCGAAGAACCGACCTGCGAGGGAGCCGCCGAGACGCGCGGTGTCGGCGACAAGTGCGTACACGGCGCCCGAGATCTCGTCGTGGAGCAGCTTGGCAGGAAGGGCGTGGGAGCCGACGCCGAGCCGGACGCCGGCGAAGACGCGATCCGAGATCGCGCGGTGGATGCTGCCGATGCCGGTGGCGGCGCCTCCGATTTCCTCGAGGGCCAGCCGGGCGAGGGCCCGTACCTCGGAGCGGCGTCTGATCTGCGCATCGGTCACGAAATTTGAGTGTACGCATGTGCACTGAGATGTGCGCGTGTTACGGAAGTGTCGAGAATATGCAGTGCAGTCGATTATTTCGAGAATAAATCAACCGTGAAGCGGAAAACCTGATCTTCAACGCTCGGCTCAATTGGTCGCCCGACCAATTCCGGCGAAAATGCTGGTGACGCGGATAATGAACATGTTCACCCTGGGATTACTCGTCGTGATAGATACGTGATTGAGTCGATCGAAGGGCGCCCGCAACGCCGTGACGGGGTTCGCGCGCCTGGAGCGTGCGAACCCCGTCTCGGGTGTTCAAGTCTTGTGCCAGCGGAAATGCTAGCCAATCGTGGCCGAGGCCGCGGTTGCGGCGTCTGCGCCACCGCCCAATGCATCGGCGGAACCCGAGAAGAAGTCCAGGGCACCGGCGAGGTCGGAGAAGGCGGAGAAGAATTCGGACAGGAAGGCGAGATCCATGCTTTTAACTCCTTGCTCGGTTGTGGGCATTTATGTCGGCGCTGAGCGGGCGCCGGATTCATTCCTACCGTTATTGAAATGAGATCGCAATCCGAAGGTTTAACCGAAATGAAACGCGGGCTGAATTACCGGGTTCCGACCAGGTGAGAAGCCCGTGTCCGGATTCACATCCGACGACTCGGATCCCACGATGTGGGAGCCGGGACACTGCCCGAATACCGCCGTCGACGAGCGTCGGCGGGGCTATCCTCGTCCCACGACGTGTAGCGCCTTCCGGACATACCGACGTATAGGGGAATCCATCATGCGCAAGACAATCGTCACCGGTATCGCGGTCGCGGCCATCGCGCTGCTCGGCGCCGCCGGCTGTTCCGACGACTCGAACGAGGCCCCGATCGCGACCACGACGACCTCGTCGGCGTCCGAACGGGTGGAGGGCGCGATCAGCAGCGTGCAAGCCACGGCGTCGTCCGCCGTCAACACCGCGCGCGAGGCCACCCAGAACGCGATCAACTCGGCCATCGCGGCGGTCCCGATCGGATTCGAGTCGGGAACCGCCGAGCTCAACGCCGTCTCGGACGTGACGATCAAGGCGGTGGCCGCCGCGATGAAGGCCGGCGACAGCAAGATCGAGATCGAGGCGTACGCCACCAACTCGGACGAAGCGGCCGCCGAACTACTCGCCGATCAGCGCGCCCAGGCCGTCGCCAACGCGCTCGAAGCGCAGGGCGTCGACAAGGGCCGCATCTCGGTCGACGGAACGGCCAACCCGCCCGAAGGTGTCAACGTCGATCAGGCGAAGATCACCGTCGAGGACAGCTGACCGGCCCGGTCAGTGCAGGACCGCCCGGTGCTCGTTGCTGTACGGGATGTGCTCGGCGGTTCTGCCGTCGCGGAGTTTGAGCACCCACTCGGGATCGGACAGCAGTGCGCGGCCGACGGCCACGAGATCGAACTCGCCGTTCTCGTACTGCGCGAGCAGGCGGTCGATACCGGCGGTGTTCGACGCGCCGTCCGAGGTGAAGGCCGTCGTGAACACGTCGTCGAGACCCACCGAACCGACCGTGATGGTGGGTAGTCCGGTCAGCCGTTTGGTCCAACCCGCCAGACCGAGTTCCCCGTCGTCACCGGCCAGCTCGGGGAAGGCAGGTTCCCAGTGCCTGCGGGTGGAGGGGTGCAGCACGTCGACACCGGCGTCGACGAGGGGTGCGAGCACGGCCGCGAGTTCGTCGGGGGACTGCGCGATCCGCGAGTCGTAGTGGTTCGACTTCCACTGGCTGAAGCGGTAGACCATCGCGAAGTCCTCGCCGACGGCCTCGCGAATCGCTGCAACCACCTCGACGGGGAATCGGGTGCGGGCCTCGAGGGATCCGCCGTAGCCGTCGGAGCGGACGTTCGTCCGATCCCACAGGAACTGGTCGAGGAGGTAGCCGTGCGCCCCGTGCAGTTCGATGCCGTCGAAGCCCACGTCGCGCGCGTTGACGGCGGCCGCCACCCAGGCCTCGCGCAGCGCGTCGAGATCGGACGCGGTGAATTCGCGTCCCAGGCGGGTCCCGTCCAGGGCGAGTCCGGACGGGCTGGCGGTGATCACGTCCGGATTCATGCGGGGCTGCGGGCCGCGTTCGACGCCCAGATGCCACAGCTGCGGGATGATCTGCCCGCCCTCGTCGTGGACCGCGTCCACCACCGATTTCCAGCCCGCAAGGCTGTCCCGCCCGTAGAGGACCGGCACCCGGGTGTGCGATCCGGCGGCCGGGTCGGGAATGTACGTGCCCTCTGTGATGACGAGTCCGACCCCGCCCGCCGCGCGTCGGCGGTAGTACGCCGCCACATCGTCCCCGGGAACGCCGCCGGGGGAGAAAGCTCTGGTCATGGGTGCCATCGCGAAGCGGTTCCGTAGCCGGAGAGATTTGACGGCGAACGACTCGAAGAGCCCGTCCACGGGTAGCGGTGTTTCGGTCATGCCTGTCTGCAACTGATCTTGGTTACGCACTATTCCTGCGTACGGCCTGCTGTGTAGTTGTAATCTGAAGTCACAGTCGACACTCGCTGCCGGCGCGTGGGCTCTCGCCCACGCCCGGTCTGACGGGAGGGTGCACTGATGGGCACGAACGACGGAAAACCTGCCGATCTGGTGCTGTTCGGTGACGTGGTCACCATGAACGACGCCGCGCCACGCGCTCGGGCAGTCGCGGTGCGCGACGGGCGGATCGCCGCCGTCGGCAACGATTCCGCGGTGTTCCCGCTGATCGGACCGGCAACGATCACGGTCGACCTGCACCGCGCATGCATACTCCCGGGCTTCATCGAGGCGCACGGCCACCCGCTGAACTCCGCGGTGTTGCTCGGCGAACCGGTGGTGGACATCAGGCCGGTGACCATCGCCGATGCGGGGGAGGTGGTCGACGCCGTGCGCCGCGCCGTCGACGAACACCCCGACGGCGCCGTCCTCAACGGCTGGGATCCCCTGCTCCAGAAGGGACTGCCCGAACCGACCCGTGAATGGCTCAATTCGATCGCTCCCGACACGTCCCTGGTGATCCTGCACAACACCGGCCACGTGGCCTACTTCAACGACGTCGCCGCGCGGGATTCCGGATTGACCAAGGACACGCCGGACCCCGAGGGCGGTAGTTTCGGCCGCGACGAGTCGGGTGAACTGGACGGTTCGGCGTTCGAGGCGCCCGCGGTGATGGCGGTGGCCGCCACGATCCTCGCCGGCGCCAGCACCCGGCTCCCGGAGCTCCTCGCCGCGGAATGCGCGCGGATGAACGCGGCAGGGATCACCACCGCCAGTGAGATGGCGTTCGACCCACGCTTCCGTAGCGCCCTGACCGCGTTCGCGCGGTCCGGCGCTCTCACCACCCGGCTGCGGCTGTACGAGATGTCGAACCCGGAGCGCGCCACGGACGTGTCACCCGGAGTCGGAAACGACCTGCTGCGCCAGGTGGGCATCAAGATCTGGTCGGACGGCTCGCCGTGGGTGGGCAACGCCGCCACCAGCTTTCCGTACCTCGACACGGACGTCACCCGGTCGCTCGGCCTCGCCGGAACGCGTGGTGAGGCCAATTACACGACGGACGAGATTCTCGAGATCAGCAAGCCGTACTTCGAGAAAGGCTGGCAGATCTCCTGTCACGCCAACGGCGACGCCGCGGTCACCCTGGTACTCGACGCATGGGAGCGGATGCTGGCCGACTCCCCACGTGAAGATCACCGGCTCCGGCTCGAGCACGTCGGTGCGATGACCCCGGACCAGTTCCGCCGAGCGACCGAACTCGGCGTCACGTGCAGCATTTTCGTCGACCACCTCTACTACTGGGGCGACGTCCTCGTCGACGATCTGTTCGGTCTCGAGCGCGGAGCACGTTGGGCGGCTGCAGGTTCCGCGATCAAGGCGGGGCAGCGGATCTCGTTCCACAACGACGGCCCGGTCACCCCGACAAACCCGCTGCGCAACATCGCCGACGCCGTCACCCGCCGCACCCGGTCGGGACGTGTGCTCGCTCCCGAGGAACGGATCTCCGTCCCGGACGCCCTGCGGGCCGAGACGATCAACTCGGCGTGGCACCTCCGGAGTGAGGACGCCATCGGGGCGATCGTCCCCGGTATGCACGCCGATCTCGTCGTGTTGTCGGCCAATCCACTGCTGGTGGATCCCGACGACATCGCGGACCTCGAGGTGCTCGCCACGATCCTGGAGGGTCGGACGGTCTTCGGGAAGCTGGAGTGATCCGGGTGGCGCCCGGGTCGAGGGCTCTGCGGTCGATCGGGACGTCAGCCGGAAAGTGGATCCGGACTTCGGGTTACACCCGCAAATGGCTGGTTCTCGGCGTCGTGATCGGGATCGTCGCCGGGCTCGGAGCGGTCGTGTTCTACGTCGCGCTGAGGGAGGCGACGCAACTGCTGATCGTCGGCATCGGGGGCTACACCCCGCCCACTGCGGCGGGCGATGGTGGGGCGGTCGGCAGCCGGGAGTTCACGAGACCGTGGGCGATCCCGCTCGTGGTGTGCCTGGGTGGTCTGGTGTCGGGCATCATCGTGTTCACGCTGGCGCCGGAGGCCGAGGGGCACGGCACCGACGCGGCGATCGACGCCGTTCACCGGGACCCTCGGATGATCCGCGTCCGCGTCGTCCTCGTGAAGCTGGTCGCGTCCGCGATCACAATCGGGTCCGGCGGGTCCGGCGGTCGCGAGGGACCCACCGCGCAGATCTCGGCGGGTTTCGGATCGCTTCTCGCCCGCAGGCTGGACCTGTCC
Source organism: Rhodococcus sp. IEGM 1305 (assembly GCF_030058635.1). Classification (NCBI taxonomy): domain Bacteria; kingdom Bacillati; phylum Actinomycetota; class Actinomycetes; order Mycobacteriales; family Nocardiaceae; genus Rhodococcus; species Rhodococcus sp. IEGM 1305. The sequence continues at coordinate 141,772 of NZ_JASHKX010000005.1, read as the reverse complement.
GCACGGGACGGTCGGATCGCCGTGGCGATCGGGATCGGCTCCGGCATCGGCGCGATCTTCGGGGCCCCGCTCGGCGGCGCGGTGTTGTGCTGCACGATTCCCTACAAGGAAGACTTCGATTTCGAGGTGCTCGTGCCGGCGCTGGTCACGTCGATCGTCAGCTACACCGTGTTCGGCAGCTTCCTCGGTTTCGGTCCACTGTTCGGGTATGCCGCTCAGGACTACGTCTTCGACACCCCGGTCCAGCTGGTGTGGTTCGCGCTCATCGGTGTGCTCGGCGGCCTGATCGGATTGCTGTACAGCGGGACGTTCTACACGGCCGTCGATCTCACCCACCGGCTGCCCGGCAGCCGGATCGTCAAACCGGCGGTCGGCGGACTGCTCGTCGGGCTGATGGCGCTCGTGTTGCCGGAGGTGCTGGGCAGCGGTTACGGCTGGATCCAGCAGTCGATGGCCCGCGGCGACCTCACGGCCATCCCGCTGTGGGTGGTGCTGCTGTTGCCGTTCGCGAAGATTCTCGCGACGTCGCTGTCCATCGGCTCGGGGGGATCGGGCGGCATCTTCGGCCCGGGAATGGTGATCGGGGCGTTCACCGGCGCCGCGGTGTGGCGACTGCTGGAACCGATCGCCCCGGGCGTCCCCGACAATCCGGCGCCCTTCGTCATCGTCGGAATGATGGCCTGCTTCGGGAGCATCGCCCGCGCGCCGCTCGCGGTGATGCTGATGGTCGCGGAGATGACGGGAAGCGTCGGTGTGCTGGTGCCGGGGATGATCGCCGTCGGCCTCGCCTATCTCATCGTGCGCCGATCGGGGAAGACGATCTACCGGGCGCAGCTCGAGAACCGCGCGGAGGCTCGGCTCGCCCCGGGATGATCGGATCGGGGTCCGTGTGTGGAGGGCCGGGTGGATTCCGGCATGCTTGTGGCCATGACTGTTCACGTTCCTCAGTACGTCGACCTCCTCTGGCCAGCGCTTCAGGCTGCCATTGCTCTCGGTGGTTCGGCGTCCAATGAGGAACTCGACAGCGCCGTCGTTGAGCGAGAAGGACTTTCGTCCGACGTGCAGGGGGTGCTGCACGGTGACGGTCCGAGCACCGAGATCGAGTACCGCTTGGCGTGGGCACGCACCTACCTCAAGGGGATGGGTCTGCTCACGAACAGCCGGCGCGGGGTGTGGAGCGTGACGGAGAAGGGCCGCGAGGTCGCCGAGAGCGAGATCCGCCCCCTGCACGCCGAGTTCTCCGCCGAGAACCGCAAGAAGAATGCTGCCCGCAAATCGGCGAAGGCGGCGTCCCGACGCAACGACGAACCGGATGCCAACATCGCCGAGGCCGAGAACGACGCCGACTGGAAGGACCTCCTGCTCGACACGGTCCTGAAGATGTCGCCGCCCGCGTTCGAGCGGCTGACCCAGCGGTTGCTGCGGGAGGCCGGGTTCTCGAGCGCATCCGTCACCGGTCGCGGCGGCGACGGGGACATCGAGGGACTCGGCGTGTACCAGTTGTCGCTGCTCAGTTTCCCCGTGTTCTTCCAGTGCAAGCGCTACAGCGGCAGCGTCGGGGCGGGTGCGGTGCGCGATTTCCGCGGCGCGATGGCGGGCCGCGGCGAGAAGGGCCTGCTCATCACCACCGGAACCTTCACCGGTGACGCCCGCACGGAGTCCAAGAGGGACGGTGCGCCGCCGATCGACCTCATCGACGGCGACCGGCTGTGCGACCTGTTGAAGGAGCATTCACTGGGTGTCCAGACCACCACGCGTCTCGTCGAGGACGTCGAGGTCAGGTCCGATTATTTCCACTCGCTGGAGCCGAAATGACGAGCGCCGGGTCACCTACCCGGCGCCCGGACACTCTTTCCCGTTGCGGTATGGCCACGAAGCGATCACGCAGGCCCTGAAGCGGTGCCGACAGCGTCTTCTCGTGTGTAAAGAGGAGGTTAAATACACATGTCGCTGACGTGAAAGACGATCGAGGGAAGTCGTAATGACGACCACGGCGCCGTGGCCGTTGAAGGGCCACAGGGCACGGCCGCCCGCCGGGATGCTCGCGGACCGTCGCTTCGGGATGCTCGTCGACCAGTTCTTCCGACTTTTCCACGACAGCAGCCAGGGCGGCGGCGCGCTGGCCGTCTATCTCCACGGTGAACCGGTCGTCGACGTGTGGGCAGGATGGGCCAGCCGCGACACGTTCTGGCAGGACGACACCGTCACCCTCACGTTCTCCACCGGCAAGGGTGTCGCGTCCACCGTGCTGCACCGTCTCGCGGGACGTGGGATCGTCGACTACGACACGCCGGTGGCGCAGTACTGGCCCGAGTTCGCCGCCGAGGGCAAGGACGAGATCACGGTGCGCGAACTGCTGTCGCATCGCGCCGGGCTGCACCGGGTACGCGGGCTCGTGCCCGGACCGCTGAGTCTGATGGACCATTCCCTGGTCAGCGCCGCACTGGCCGCGGCGACCCCGGATCAGCGGCGGCTGAAGGTCCCCGGCTATCACGCGGTGACGTTCGGTTCGCTCGTCGCCGAACTGACGTCCCGCGCGGCCGGGAAACCCTTCACGGAACTGGTCCGCACCGAGGTCGCCGAACCGCTCGGGGTGAAGGAGTTCTGGTACGAGGTGCCGCCGGCCGAGCGTGCCCGGATCGCGAGGACCTTCCCGCACATCAACCCGTTCGGCGTTCCGTGGGGTGCCACGTCGTTCGCGATGTCGCGGCTGCCCGGTCTGCGCAACGTGGCCGACGCCGGCATGCCCGCCGGATTCGATGCCCTCGTCCGCAACCCCGCGATCCACGACAGCGTGATGCCCGGGTGGAACGGCGTGTTCAGCGCCCGCGCGCTGGCGCGGATGTACGGGGCGCTGGCGAACGGCGGAACCGTCGGCGGTGGGGAGTTCCTCCCGCCGGACGTCGTGGCGCAGCTGAGTCAGGTGCAGACGACGGCCCGCGACTACGTCCTGGGCATTCCGATGAACTGGCGGCTCGGCTACCACGCGGGGATGGTGGCACGCCGCAGGCAGCCGTCGAATACTTTCGGGCACTACGGGTTGGGTGGGTCGGGTGCGTTCGCCGACGCCGACTCCGGGCTGTCGATCGCCTTCGTCACCAACCGGCTCGGCAACATGCTGACCCCCATCGCAGATCTCCGCCTGCCGAAGCTCGGCTCGACGGCGCTCGCCATCGCCGAGAAGCTGTAGCCGGGCGGCTCGCGCCGCCGGTGGAACCAATTCGATGTCGACGCGCCGTTTTTCGATCGACGCGAGCCGCCGGTCTGGAGGGCGGGGTACCGGTAGCATCGGGTCCGTGACCGACGCGACCGCCCACACCAGCCGTCCTGATCGGTTGCGTGTCCTCGTCTACAGCGACGATGCGAACACCCGCCAGAAGGTCGTTCTGGCGCTGGGGACGCGTCCGCACCCCGACCTTCCGGAGTTGGAGTACGTCGAGGTGGCGACCGCAGCCGTGGTGATCCGGCAGATGGATGCCGGCGGTATCGACCTTGCCGTCCTCGATGGGGAAGCGGTGCCCGCGGGCGGGATGGGGATCGCGAAGCAGTTGAAGGACGAGATCGACGACTGCCCCCCGATCCTGGTCCTGACCGGCCGCCCGGACGACGCCTGGCTGGCCACCTGGTCGCGGGCCGAGGCCGCGGTGCCGCACCCGCTCGACCCGATCCGGTTGTCCGAAGCGGTCATAGCGCTGCTGCGCACCCGCCTCTCAGCTTAGGCTCGCCTGACTCCGTTTCCCGCCGCGTGAAGGTGCATCGAGCGCCTGTGCCGCAGGGGTTTTCCGTGCTTCGAGATCGCCTGGAACTCGCACGGTCAAATCGACCGGGCTCGACGACTTCCCTTGTACGCTGTGGCATAACTCACAAGAGCGTAGCTTCGGAAACGACCGTCCGGGAATCGGGCGGACAGGCTCGGGAAGAGGGGAGCTGAGACGGCGTGAATGTCTATGTGCCGATCCTCGTGCTCGGGGCGATTGCGGTCGCGTTCGCGGTCTTCTCCGTGATCGTGGCGAGGATCGTCGGTCCGAGGCGCTACAACCGTGCCAAGCTCGACGCCTACGAGTGCGGCATCGAGCCGACACTCTCGCCTCTGGGTGCCGGCCGCATCCCGGTGAAGTATTACCTGACGGCCATGCTCTTCATCATTTTCGACATCGAGATCGTGTTCCTCTATCCGTGGGCAGTTCACTTCGATGCTCTCGGCTTCTTCGGTCTCGGGGCCATGGCCCTGTTCATCTTCAACGTCTCCGTCGCCTACGCGTACGAGTGGCGGCGTGGCGGTCTCAGTTGGGACTGATCGGTCCCGTCAGCGATCCAAAAGCTAAGTCGGAAGAGAAGAGTCGGATATGGGCATCGAGGAGAAGCTGCCGAGCGGCTTCCTGCTGACCACGGTCGAAGGGCTCGCGGGCTATGTCCGCAAGGGCTCGCTGTGGCCGGCGAGTTTCGGGCTCGCCTGCTGCGCGATCGAGATGATGGCCACCGCAGGCGGACGCTTCGACATCGCCCGTTTCGGCATGGAGGCGTTCCGGGCGTCGCCGCGGCAGGCGGACCTGATGATCGTGGCGGGCCGGGTGAGTCAGAAGATGGCGCCGGTGCTTCGGCAGATCTACGACCAGATGGTGGAGCCGAAGTGGGTGCTGGCGATGGGCGTCTGCGCGTCGTCGGGCGGCATGTTCAACAACTACGCGATCGTGCAAGGCGTCGACCACATCGTGCCGGTGGACATCTATCTGCCGGGGTGCCCGCCGAGGCCCGAGATGCTGCTGAACGCGATCCTCACCTTGCACGAGAAGATCCAGCAGATGCCGCTCGGCGTTCACCGCGAGGAAGTGGCGCGGGCGGCGGAGCAGGCGGCGCTGGCCGCCACCCCCACCATCCAGATGAAGGGCCTCCTGAGATGACCGGCGCGGAAACGAGGGAGCGAAGCGAACCGGGCAGGTTGGAGCCGGGCCGTGGTTCGAGGGAGCGAAGCGAACCGAGCGGTTGGTGCCGGGGCCGTGCGGTCTGGACTGAGGAGCGAGGGAGCGTAGCGAGTGAGTGACGAAGGAAGACCGCACGACCAAGCCCCGGCACCCGCGAGCAAAGCGAGCCATGTCCCAGAACAGATCGGTGTGCGCAAGGGACTGTTCGGGGTGCGGGGTAGTGGGGATACGTCGGGGTATGGGCGGTTGGTGCGTCCGGTGTTGTTGCCGGGGAGTACGCCGCGGCCGTATGGCGGGTATTTCGACGAGGTCGCGGATGGGCTGGGGGCGGCGTTGGCGGACTCGGGTGTGGGTTTCGAGGTGGCGATCGAGTCGGTTGTGGTGTTTCGGGGTGAGGTGACGTTCGGTGTGCGGCGGGAGTTTTTGCCGTTGGTGGCGCGGGCATTGCGTGATGAGCCGGATCTGCGGTTCGAGATGTGTCTGGGTGTGAATGGTGTGCATTTCCCGCAGGATGCGGGCCGGGAGTTGCATGCGGTGTATCCGTTGTTGTCGATCACGCACAATCGTCGGATTCGTTTGGAGGTGGCGGCACCGGATGCGGATCCGCACATCCCGTCGTTGTATGAGGTGTATCCGACGAATGATTGGCACGAGCGGGAGACGTACGACTTCTTCGGGATCGTGTTCGATGGTCATCCGTCGTTGACCCGGATCGAGATGCCGGATGACTGGCCGGGTCATCCGCAGCGGAAGGACTATCCGCTCGGCGGCATTCCCGTCGAGTACAAGGGCGCGGAGATCGCGCCGCCGGACGAGCGGCGGGGGTACAACTGATGAGCGAGGACACGGTTTTCACTGTCGCCGGTCAGGACTGGGACGAGGTCGTCGATGCGGTGAAGGCGTCGTCGGGTGATGCGGGTTCGGAGGGCGCCGAGGAGCGGATCGTCGTCAATATGGGTCCGCAGCATCCGTCGACGCACGGGGTGTTGCGGCTCATCTTGGAGATCGAGGGTGAGACGGTCACGGAGGCCCGGTGCGGTATCGGTTATCTGCATACGGGGATCGAGAAGAACCTCGAGTATCGGACGTGGACGCAGGGCGTGACGTTCGTGACGCGGATGGATTACCTGTCGCCGTTCTTCAACGAGACGGCGTATTGCCTCGGTGTGGAGAAGTTGCTGGACATCACGGATGAGGTGCCGGAGCGGGCGAGTGTCATCCGGGTGATGTTGATGGAGCTCAACCGCATCTCCTCGCATCTGGTGGCGTTGGCCACGGGTGGTATGGAGTTGGGGGCGGTCACGGCGATGTTGTTCGGTTTCCGGGAACGTGAGCTGGTTCTGGACGTGTTCGAGATGATCACGGGTCTCCGCATGAATCATGCGTATATCCGGCCGGGCGGGTTGTCGCAGGATCTGCCGGAGGGTGCGGTGGAGAAGGTGCGCGAGTTGCTCGCGTTGATGCCGGAACGGCTGCGGGACATGGAGAATCTGCTCAACGACAACCGCATCTGGAAGGGGCGTACGCAGGATATCGGGTATCTCGATCTCACGGGGTGCATGGCGCTCGGTATCACGGGTCCGATGCTGCGGGCGACGGGTCTGCCGCACGATCTGCGGAAGTCGCAGCCGTATTGCGGTTACGAGAATTACGAGTTCGACGTCAGTACCGATACGGGGTGTGACGCGTACGGCCGCTATTTGATCCGGGTCGACGAGATGAAGGAGTCGCTGAAGATCGTCGAGCAGTGCCTCGACAAGTTGCGACCGGGCCCGATCATGGCGGAGGACAAGAAGATCGCGTGGCCGGCGGATCTGACGTTGGGTCCCGACGGTCTGGGTAATTCGCCCGGGCACGTCCGCGAGATCATGGACTCTTCGATGGAGTCGCTGATTCATCACTTCAAGTTGGTGACGGAGGGTTTCCGGGTGCCGCCGGGGCAGGTGTATGTGGCGGTGGAGTCGCCACGGGGTGAGCTCGGTGTGCACATGGTGAGCGACGGCGGCACCCGCCCGTTCCGGGTGCATTTCCGGGATCCGTCGTTCACGAACTTGCAGTCGGTGGCGGCTACGTGTGAGGGCGGCATGGTTGCGGATGTCATTGCGGCGGTTGCGAGCATCGATCCGGTGATGGGGGGCGTGGACCGATGAGGCCCCTGCCAAGGAGCTCGGTGGGTGGGCCGTGTGGTCTGGATCGAGGAGCGAGGGAGCGCAGCGAGTGAGTATCGAGGGAAGAGCGCACGACCAAGCCCAGGGACCCGCGAGCGTAGCGAGCCGAAGCGCACAAGTCTTCATCGAGTTCGGACCCCGGCCGGAGGAGAACGGGCTGTTGGTGCGGCCGGGTGCGCGTGAGGAGTATCCGCCGGAGGTCGGTGCGCGGCTGGACGCCGATGCCGACGTCGTCATCGGGCGTTACCCGAATTCGCGGTCCGCGCTGCTGCCGCTGCTGCATCTGGTGCAGGCGGAGGACGGGTGCATCACACCGGCGGGGATCGAGTTCTGTGCCGGCCGGCTCGGGTTGACCGGCGCGGAGGTGGCTGCGGTGGCGACCTTCTATTCGATGTACCGGCGCGACCCGACGGGCGACTACTACGTCGGAGTGTGCACCAACACGTTGTGCGCGATCATGGGCGGCGACGCGATCCTCGCCGCGCTGGAGGAGCATCTCGACCTGCCGCACGGTGGCACGTCCGAGGACGGCAAGGTGACGCTGGAGCACATCGAGTGCAATGCGGCGTGCGATTACGCCCCGGTGGTGATGGTCAACTGGGAGTTCTTCGACAATCAGACCCCGGAGTCGGCTCGATCACTCGTCGATTCCCTGCGTTCGGGGGAGCGGGTGTCGCCGAGCCGCGGTGCGGCGCTGTGCACGTTCCGGGAGACGGCCCGCATTCTCGCCGGGTTCCCCGACGAGCGTCCCGGCGCGTCGGCAGAGGGCGGCACCGCGGGCGACGCCACACTGGCCGGCCTGCGTGTGGCGCACGAACGGGGCATGACGGCGCCGGATCCGGCGGAGACGTCGCTGATCCCGGAGCCGTCGTCGCGGAACACCGAGCCGGTGGCGGCGGAATCGGCGAAGGACCAGCCGGCGCCTGCCCCGTCCGCGACGGTGCCTGCGGAGCGGTCCACCTCGGAGACGGATCCGGCGGCCACCGACCCGGGTCGAAAGGGAGACTGACATGCCGCTGACCCCTGTCCTGAGCCGCTACTGGGACGAGCCCGAGTCGTGGACCCTCGACACGTACCGTCGCCACGACGGGTACGAGGGCCTGCAGAAGGCGCTGCGCATGGACCCGGACGAGGTCATCTCGACCGTCAAGGAGGCCGGACTGCGGGGTCGTGGTGGTGCCGGGTTCCCGACCGGGATGAAATGGTCGTTCATCCCGCAGGGCGACGACAAGCCGCACTACCTCGTGGTCAACGCCGACGAGTCGGAACCCGGCACCTGCAAGGACATGCCGCTCATGCTGGCGACGCCGCACGCGCTCGTCGAGGGCGTCATCATCGCGGCGTACGCGATCCGCGCAGGGCATGCCTTCATCTATGTGCGCGGTGAGGTGGTGCCGGTGCTGCGCCGGCTGCAGGCCGCGGTTGCGGAGGCGTATGCGGCGGGCTACCTCGGCACGAACATTCTGGGCAGCGGTTTCGACCTCGAACTGGTCGTGCACGCGGGTGCGGGGGCGTACATCTGCGGGGAGGAGACGGCGCTGCTCGATTCGCTGGAGGGTCGCCGCGGTCAGCCTCGGTTGCGTCCGCCGTTTCCTGCGGTGGCCGGTCTCTACGCGTCACCGACCGTCGTCAACAACGTCGAGTCGATTGCGAGCGTCCCGCCGATCATCGTGAACGGCATCGAGTGGTTCCGGTCGATGGGCAGCGAGAAGTCGCCCGGCTTCACCCTGTATTCCCTGTCCGGGCACGTGGCGAAGCCCGGACAGTACGAGGCCCCGCTCGGAATCACCCTGCGGGAGTTGCTCGAGTACGCGGGTGGAGTCCGCGCCGGGCACCGGTTGAAGTTCTGGACTCCGGGCGGTTCCTCGACACCGATCTTCACCGACGAGCACCTCGACGTCGCCCTCGACTACGAGGGTGTGGGGGCCGCCGGGTCGATGTTGGGCACCAAGGCTTTGCAGATCTTCGACGAGACCACGTGCGTGGTACGTGCCGTGCTGCGCTGGACCGAGTTTTATGCGCACGAGTCTTGTGGCAAGTGCACGCCCTGCCGGGAAGGCACCTATTGGCTGGTGCAGATCCTGGAGCGGCTCGAGCGAGGGGAGGGGACCGACGCCGATCTGGAGAAGCTGCTCGACATCGCCGACAACATTCTCGGCAAGTCGTTCTGCGCTCTCGGTGACGGTGCGGCCAGCCCGATCATGTCTTCCATCAAGTACTTCCGCGACGAGTACCTCGCACACTTCGAGCAGGGCGGCTGCCCGTTCGACCCGCATCAGTCCACGCTCATGGCGGGAGTACATGCATGAAGCCAGCGAGCGTAGCGAGCGATGTTACGGCGCGGAGGCCGCGCGTTCTGGACCGAGGAGCGAGGGAGCGCAGCGAATGAGCGACGAGGGAAGGGCGCGCGTGAAGGGCTCCGCGCCGGCGAGCGTAGCGAGCCATGATACGAGCCCTGACGCAGTGAGCGTTGTCATCGACGGTGTCGAGGTCAGTGTTCCCAAGGGCACGTTAGTGATTCGTGCCGCGGAGATGATCGGCATTCAGATCCCGCGGTTTTGCGACCACCCGCTGCTCGATCCGGTCGGCGCCTGCCGTCAGTGCCTCGTCGACGTGGAGGGGCAGCGTAAGCCGCTCGCTTCCTGCACCACGACCGTCACCGACGGCATGGTCGTCCACACCCAGCTCACGTCGCCCGTCGCCGACAAGGCGCAGAAGGGTGTGATGGAGTTGCTGCTGATCAACCATCCCCTGGACTGCCCGGTGTGCGACAAGGGCGGCGAATGCCCGCTGCAGAATCAGGCGATGTCCAACGGGCGCGCGGAGTCGCGCTTCGGGGAGGTCAAACGCACGTTTCCCAAACCGATTCCGCTGTCCACGGAGGTCCTGCTGGACCGCGAGCGGTGTGTGTTGTGCGCGCGGTGTACCCGGTTCTCGCAGCAGGTCGCCGGCGACCCGTTCATCGAACTCATGGAACGGGGCGCGCTGCAGCAGGTCGGGATCTACGCGAAGGAACCGTTCGAGTCGTACTTCTCCGGCAACACCGTCCAGATCTGCCCGGTGGGTGCGCTGACGGGTTCGGCGTACCGGTTCCGGGCCCGCCCGTTCGACCTGGTCTCCAGCCCCAGCGTCTGCGAGCACTGCGCGAGCGGGTGCGCCCAGCGCACCGATCACCGGCGGGGGAAGGTGCTGCGCCGGTTGGCGGGCGACGATCCCGAGGTCAACGAGGAGTGGAATTGCGACAAGGGGCGGTGGGCGTTCGCCTACGCCACCGAGCGCGACCGGATCACCGCCCCGTTGGTCCGCGGCGACGACGGCACGCTGGCACCCGCCTCCTGGTCCGAGGCCCTGGCCGTCGCGGCGCGGGGATTGGCCGCCGCGCGGGGCAACGCGGGTGTTCTGGTCGGGGGTCGGTCGACATGGGAGGACGCCTACGCCTACGCGAAGTTCGCGCGAACAGCGCTCGGCACCAACGACATCGACTTCCGCAGTCGCGCGCACTCCGGCGAGGAGGCCGAGTTCCTGGCCGCCCGGGTGGCGGGGCAGCGACTCGCGGTCACATACGACGATCTCGACGCCGCTCCGGTCGTCCTTCTCGCCGCGTTCGAGCCGGAGGAGGAATCACCGATCGTCTTCCTCCGCCTGCGCAAGGCCGCGCGGGCGAAGGCCGTTCCGGTCTACTCGATCGCGCCGTACACATCCCGTGGCCTGGAGAAGACGTCCGGCCGGCTGCTCCGGTCCGCGCCGAATGCGGAGGCGGAGGTCCTCGACGGACTCCGCACGGGTGATCTGGACTCCGGTGTCACCGAGCTGCTGCGCAGGCCGGGTGCGGTCATCGTGGTCGGGGAACGACTCGCCGGGGTGCCGGGGGCCCTGTCTGCAGCGGTCCGGCTGGCCGACGAGACCGGGGCCCGGCTGGCCTGGGTGCCGCGACGGGCCGGCGAACGCGGTGCGCTCGAGGCGGGCGCGCTGCCCGGACTGCTCCCGGGTGGCAGACCGGTGGACGATCCGGAGGCGCGGCGCCAGGTCGCGTCGGTGTGGAACGTCGCAGATCTGCCGGAGACGGCAGGCCGGGATACCGCGGGCATCCTCGCCGCGGCCGAGGCGAAGACGCTGGGGGCGCTCCTGATCGGCGGTGTCGAGGCCGACGATCTCCCCGACCCGCAGGCCGCGTTGGCCGCCGTCGAGGCGGCAGGTTTCGTGGTGAGCCTGGAACTGCGGCACAGTGCGATCAGCGAGCGCGCGGACGTGGTGTTCCCCATCGCACCGGTCATGGAGAAGCCGGGCACCTTCCTCGACTGGGAAGGGCGCGCACGCGATTTCGACGCCGCCCTCCGCGCCACCGGGTCGATGCCCGATCAGCGAGTCCTCCACGCGATCGCCGGCGAAATGGGTGTTCCGCTGGGTCTTCCGGACGCCGCGACCGCACGGCGCGAACTGGAGAGGCTCGGCGCCTGGGACGGTGACTTCCCGGATCCGCCCGGCCACCCGCACCCGCCGCGGCGGGAACCCGGGCCGGGGGAGGCGGTGCTCGCCACCTGGCGGATGCTGCTCGACTCGGGACGACTGCAGGACGGGGAACCGCACCTGGCGGGCACTGCCCGGACGCCGGTCGTGCGGGTGTCCGCGGCCTCGGCGGCCGAGTCGGGTGCCGGTGACGGAGATCCGGTCACCGTGACGACGGAACGGGGCGCCGTCACCCTGCCGTTGGTGATCACCGACATGCCGGATCGAGTGGTGTGGCTGCCGCTCAACTCGCCCGGATCCGCTGTCTACCCGCAACTGGCTGCCCGGGCGGGGGACGTCGTGAACGTCCGCCGGGCGGCCGGCACCAACGGGATGGTTCCGGGAGGTCCGCTGTGACGATCGAGGGCGTCTACCCCGACCCGGCGCTGTTCGGGCACGACCCGTGGTGGCTGGTGCTCGGCAAGGCCCTGGCCATCTTCGTGTTCCTCGTCCTCACCCCGCTTCTGACGATCCTGGCCGAACGCAAGGTCATGGCGTGGATGCAGATGCGCGTCGGCCCGAACCGGGTGGGCCCGCGGGGAATGTTGCAGAGTCTCGCCGACGGCATCAAGCTCGCGCTGAAGGAGGGGATCGTCCCGAAGGGTGTGGACAAGCCGATCTACATCCTGGCGCCGGTCATCGCCGCGGTACCTGCGTTCATGGCGTTCGCCGTGATCCCGTTCGGCCCGGCGGTGTCGATCTTCGGGCACTACACGCCACTACAGCTGACGGACCTCCCGGTGGCCGTCCTCTACGTCCTCGCGGCCACGTCGATCGGCGTCTACGGCATCGTCCTCGCCGGCTGGGCGTCCGGCTCCACGTACCCGTTGCTGGGAGGGCTGCGCTCGACGGCGCAGGTGATCTCGTACGAGATCGCGATGGCGTTGTCGTTCGCGGCCGTCTTCCTGGACGCCGGAACGATGTCAACGTCGGGCATCGTCGCCGCCCAGGAACACACCTGGTACGTCTTCCTGCTGCTGCCGTCGTTCCTCATCTACGTCACGTCGATGGTCGGCGAGACCAACCGGGCGCCGTTCGACCTGCCCGAGGCCGAAGGCGAACTGGTCGGCGGGTTCCACACCGAGTACTCCTCGCTGAGCTTCGCGATGTTCATGCTCGCCGAGTACGTGAACATGGTGACGGTTTCGGCGCTCGCCACCACGCTGTTCCTCGGCGGCTGGCACGCCCCGTTTCCGCTGAGCCTGTGGGACGGCGCGAATTCCGGGTGGTGGCCGGTGCTGTGGTTCACGCTGAAGGTCTGGGGCTTCCTGTTCGTGTTCGTCTGGCTGCGCGCCACGCTGCCCAGGCTGCGGTACGACCAATTCATGGGTCTCGGCTGGAAGATCCTCATCCCGATCTCGCTGGTGTGGGTAATGATCGTCGCCACCGTCCGGGCCTTCCGCAACGAGGGGTACGACGCCCGGACGATCGCGCTCGTCGTCGCGGGCCTCGTCGTGGCCCTCGTCGTGGTGGTGCTGTTGTGGAAGCGGCTGCGCCCGGGTCGCGTTCGCGCAGCCGAGAAGCCGGTCGAGCCGCGCGGACGCGCCGAACTGTCCCCGGAGACACTCGAACCGTTCGATCCCATGGCCGGTGGATACCCGGTTCCTCCGATGCCGGGTCAGACGCTGCCTGCGTTCCGGCGCACGCCCGTCTCCGTCGCCGGCGCGCACTCCACCGGATCGACCCAGGAGAACAGCGATGACTAAATTCCTCGGCCCCATAGCGGGTTTCGGCGTGACCTTCTCGACGATGTTCAAGAAATCGAACACCGAGTTCTACCCGGAGGAGAAGGTGCCGACGGCGGCCCGCTACCACGGCAGGCACCAGCTCAACCGTTACGCGGACGGGTTGGAGAAGTGCATCGGGTGCGAACTGTGTGCCTGGGCGTGCCCCGCCGACGCCATCTACGTGGAGGGCGCCGACAACACGGACGAGGAACGCTTCTCGCCCGGCGAGCGGTACGGCCAGGTGTATCAGATCAACTACCTGCGCTGCATCGGGTGCGGGCTGTGCATCGAGGCGTGCCCGACGCGGGCGCTGACCATGACCAACGAGTACGAGATGGCCGACGACAACCGGGCCGGCCTGATCTACGAGAAGGACCGGCTGCTGGCCCCGCTCGAGCCCGGCATGGTCGAGTCGCCGCACCCGATGGCCCCGGGCACCACCGCCGAGGACTATTACCGCGGCACGGTGACCGGGGGAGCGGCGGCTGCGGCTCAGGACGAGTCCGAGATCGAGGACACGGCGGGGGACAGGCCGTGATCGAGGGAGGAGAGCCGACGTGGTGAACACGATGCCGTCCGCGGTCCAACTGGTCGCTGAACCCTTCACCCAGACCTCGACGGGCGAGGGTGTGCAGTTCTGGGTCCTCGCGACCGTGGCGGTGATCGGCGCGCTCGGGGTGGTCAGCGCAACCAAGGCCGTCTACTCGGCGATCTTCCTCGCGACGACCATGATCATCCTGGCCGTGTTCTACATCGCCCAGGGCGCGCTCTTCCTCGGTGTCGTACAGATCGTGGTGTATACCGGCGCGGTCATGATGCTGTTCCTGTTCGTGCTCATGCTCATCGGTGTCGATTCCTCCGAATCCCTCGTCGAGAACCTCCGCGGTCAGCGGGTGGCCGCGATCGCGGCGGGGCTGGGATTCGGACTCCTGCTGATCGGCGGCATCGGCAGTGCGTCCGTCTCCGCGTTCACCGGTCTCGATCAGGCCAACGCGGGAGGCAACGTCGAGGGGCTGGCCGAACTCGTGTTCGTCCGGTACGTGTGGGCTTTCGAACTCACCGGCGCGTTGCTGATCACCGCGACCATCGGTGCGATGGTGCTGGCCCACCGGGAGCGTTTCGAGCGGCGGAAGGACCAGCGCGAGCTGTCCCAGGACCGCGTCCGCGAGGGGGCCCGGGTCACACCGCTGCCCAGTCCGGGTGTGTACGCGCGGCACAACGCGGTCGACATACCGGCGTTGCTGCCCGACGGCACATTCTCCGAGCTGTCCGTCAGCCGGTCGCTCGAACGGCGGCCGAGCCTGCCCGCGCGGGCGCTGGGCACCGCGGACGTCGCGACTCCCGAACCCGGTGCGACAGACGAGGAGGGTCGGCGATGAACCCCGAGAACTATCTCTACCTGTCGGCGCTGCTGTTCACGATCGGTGCGGCCGGGGTGCTGATCCGGCGCAACGCGATCATCGTGTTCATGTGCATCGAACTGATGCTCAACGCCTCGAATCTAGCGTTCGTGACGTTCGCCCGGATGCACGGCAACCTCGACGGTCAGGTCTTCGCGTTCTTCACGATGGTCGTCGCGGCCGCCGAGGTCGTGGTCGGTCTGGCGATCATCATGACCATATTCCGTTCCCGCCGTTCGGCTTCCGTCGACGACGCCAACCTCCTCAAGAACTGACGGGTCCCCGATGACGCACATCCTCGAGAAGGTGACTTTGCCCGACGACGACGCCCCGATCGGCGGTGCGGCATGAGCGGAACGCTCTCGTCGGCCGTGTGGCTGCTGCCGGTTCTGCCCCTACTCGGCGCCGCCGTGCTCCTGCTGGCGGGCCGCCGCAGCGATGCGTGGGGCCATCTCCTCGGCTGCGCGACGGCATTGGTCTCCTTCGCGCTCGGCGTCGTCTTCTTCGTCGACATGCTGGGCAGGGACGCCGCCGAGCGGGTCGTGCACCAGACCCTGTTCAGCTGGGTGCCGGTCGGCGAACTCCAGGTGGATTTCGGTCTCCAACTCGACCAGCTGTCCGTGTGCTTCGTTCTGCTGATCACCGGGGTGGGTTCGCTGATCCACATCTACTCGGTCGGCTACATGGCGCACGATCCGGAGCGCAGGCGATTCTTCGCCTACCTCAACCTGTTCCTCGCGGCGATGCTGCTGCTGGTGCTGGCCGACAACTTCCTGGGCCTGTACGTCGGCTGGGAGGGCGTCGGTCTCGCCTCGTACCTGCTCATCGGGTTCTGGCAGTACAAGCCGTCCGCGGCGGCGGCCGCGAAGAAGGCGTTCGTGATCAACCGCGTCGGCGACATGGGCCTGGTCCTCGCGATCATGATCATGTTCTCGACTTTCGGCTCGATCGAATTCGCCGACGTGTTCACGCGTGCCGACGCCGCGAGGGAGGGGGTGCTCACCGCGATCGGGCTCGCGCTGCTGCTCGCCGCCTGCGGCAAATCGGCGCAGGTCCCGTTGCAGTCCTGGCTCGGTGACGCGATGGAGGGCCCGACACCGGTGTCGGCGCTCATCCACGCCGCGACCATGGTCACGGCGGGTGTGTATCTGATCGTCCGGTCCAACGCGATCTTCGACCTGGCCCCGAATGCCCAGCTCGCCGTGGTGATCGTCGGGGCGGTGACCCTGCTGTTCGGCGCGATCATCGGCTGCGCGAAGGACGACATCAAGAAGGCGCTGGCGGCGTCCACGATGAGCCAGATCGGGTACATGGTGCTGGCCGCCGGTCTGGGACCGGCCGGGTACGCGTTCGCGATCATGCTGCTGCTCACCCACGGCTTCTTCAAAGCCGGCCTGTTCCTCGGCGCCGGCTCGGTGATGCACGGCATGAACGACGAGGTGAACATGCGCCGCTACGGCGGTCTGCGCACCGTCATGCCGATCACGTTCGTCACGTTCGGGCTGGGATACCTGGCCATCATCGGGATTCCGCCGTTCTCTGGCTTCTTCTCCAAGGACAAGATCATCGAAGCGGCGTTCGCCGCCGAGGGCGTCCAGGGCGTCGTCCTCGGAACGGTCACGTTGCTCGGCGCGGGACTCACCGCCTTCTACATGACCAGGGTGATGCTGATGACCTTCTTCGGACAACCGCGGTGGGCTTCCGGGGCGGGCGACGGAAAGGGGGATGTTCCCGTCGCCGACCCACACGAATCGCCAGGGGTGATGACGGTGCCGATGATCCTGCTCGCGGTGGGCTCGGTCGCCGCCGGCGCCCTACTCGCCGTCGGCTCCTCCCTGCAGCACTGGCTGGAACCGGTGGTCGGTGCCCACCACGGCGAGCCCGCCCTGCCCGTGTGGGCGATCACCGCACTCACGCTGGTGGTGGTGCTCGCGGGAGTCGCGGTGGCCTACCGGCAGTACGCCCGGCAGCCGATCCCCGAGGTCGCGCCTGCCGACGTCACCGCGTTCACTGTTGCGGCCCGGAAGGACCTGTACGGCGACGCGTTCAACGAGGCGGCGCTGATGCGTCCCGGGCAGGAACTGACGCGAACACTCGTGACCGTCGACGGCAGCGGCGTCGACGGTGCCGTCAACGGGTTCGCCGCGCTCGTCGGCGGAACGTCGATGCGGGTGCGGCGCCTGCAGACCGGGTTCGTCCGGTCGTACGCGCTGTTCATGTTCGCGGGTGCGGCCCTCCTGGTCGCCACGATGCTGGTGAGGCTGTGGTGAGCGGCTTCCCGTGGCTGACCGCCCTCTGGGTGCTGCCACTCGTCGGCGCCGGTGTGGTCCTGGCTCTGCCCGTCCACAAGCGCGCCCTCGCGAAATCCGTCGCCGTGGGCGTGTCCGTGGTGGTGCTGTGCCTGGCGGTCGTGCTGGCGATCCGGTTCGATCCGACCGGCGAGCAGTACCAGTTCGTGGAATCCCACGCCTGGATCCCGGCGTTCGGCACCCGGTACATCCTGGGCCTGGACGGCATCGCGCTCGTCCTGGTGCTCCTCACCACCGTTCTGGTGCCGCTGCTGTTGCTGGCGGGGTGGAACGACGGTGACACCGCGCCCGACTACGGGCAGCGGCGGATGGCCCACACGTACGTGGCGCTGACGCTGATGGTCGAGGCGATGGTGATCGTGTCGTTCACCGCCCTCGACGTCCTGCTCTTCTACATCTTCTTCGAGGCCATGCTCATCCCGATGTACTTCCTGATCGGAGGATTCGGCGGGGTGGGGAGGTCGTACGCCGCGGTGAAGTTCCTGCTCTACAACCTGTTCGGCGGCCTGATCATGCTCGCCGCGGTCATCGGGGTGTACGTGGTGACGGCGCGTCAGGACGTCTTCGGCGGCGGCACCTTCGACTTCCGGGTGATCGTCGCCGAAGGGCTGGACGCCGACCCCGGCGTGCTGAAGGCACTGTTCCTCGGTTTCATGTTCGCGTTCGCGGTCAAGGCGCCGTTGTGGCCGTTCCACACGTGGCTGCCGGGCGCCGCGGTGGAAGCCACCCCTGCGAGTGCGGTGCTCATGATGGCCGTGGTGGACAAGGTCGGGACGTTCGGCATGCTGCGGTACTGCCTGCAGATGTTCCCGGAGGCGTCCGCATACTTCGCTCCGTTCGTCACGGTGCTGGCGGTAATCGGAATCATCTACGGCGCGGTACTGGCCATCGGTCAGACCGACGTGATGCGACTGATCGCCTACACGTCGATCTCGCACTTCGGGTTCATCATTCTCGGCATCTTCGCCATGACGAGCCAGGGACAGGCCGGTTCGACGCTGTACATGGTCAACCACGGCATCTCGACCGCGGCGCTGTTCCTGATCGCGGGGTTCCTGGTGTCGCGGCGCGGCACCCGCCTCATCGCCGACTACGGCGGCGTGCAGAAGGTCGCGCCGGTGATGGCCGGGACGTTCCTCGTGGCGGGCCTCGCAACGCTGTCGCTGCCGGGGCTGGCACCGTTCATCAGCGAGTTCCTCGTCCTGGTCGGCACGTTCTCGCGCTACCAGATCGCTGCCGTGGTCGCGACTTTCGCGCTCGTCCTCGCCGCGATCTACGTGCTGTGGCTCTATCAGCGGATGATGACCGGGCCGCTGAAGGAGGGCAACGAGACCGTCCGCGATCTCGTGCGCCGTGAGATCGCGGTGGTGGCACCGCTGATCGCACTGCTGCTCGTCCTCGGCGTCTACCCTAAGCCCGTGCTGGACGTCATCACCCCCGCGGTCGGCCACGTCCTCGTCACCGTCGGTCAGCACGATCCTGCACCCACCGTCGCCGGGCAGGACCCAGAGGGAGGCACACACCGATGAGTACCTCCGAACTCGTACTCGCCCAGTCCACGACGCTGCGCGCGCCGGACATCGAATACGGTCAGCTGGCACCCATGTTGATCGTGTTCGGCGTGGCCGTCGCCGGTGTGCTCGTCGAGGCGTTCCTGCCCCGGCGCGGCCGCTACTCGAGCCATCTCGTCCTCGCGCTCGGGGGACTGACCGCCGCGTTCGTGGCCGTCGTCATGCTCGCCGGGACCCGCGACTCCGCAGTCGGGGGCGCGGTGGCCGTCGACGGTCCGACGCTGTTCCTCCAGGGGACGATCCTGCTGATCTCGATACCCGCGATCCTGCTGATCGCCGAGCGGAGCGTCGACAGTGGGGTCCGAGTGGCGACCGCGGAGGTCACGGCCGCGAGCGGAGCCGAGCCGGAAGGCGGAACCGACGCCTTCACCCCGCAGGCGTTCGCCGTCCCCGGCAGTGTCGCCGAACGGGAGGCCACCAAGAACGCCCCGGGGCATACCGAGGTCTTTCCCCTCACCCTGTTCGCGGTCGGCGGGATGCTCCTGTTCCCGGCGTCCAACGACCTCCTCACCATGTTCGTCGCGCTCGAGGTGCTCTCGCTGCCCCTGTATCTGCTGTGCGGGCTGGCGCGGCGTCGCCGTCTCCTGTCGCAGGAGGCGGCCCTCAAATACTTTCTGCTCGGGGCGTTCTCGTCGGCGTTCTTCCTGTTCGGTGTGGCGTTGCTGTACGGCTACGCTGGCACCGTCGAGTTGCCGCGGATCGCGGACGCGCTCGCCCGGGGCACCGACGACAAGACTTTGGCGCTGATCGGTACCGCGCTCCTGTCGGTGGGCCTGCTGTTCAAGATCGGCGCCGTCCCGTTCCACTCGTGGATTCCCGACGTCTATCAGGGTGCGCCGACTCCGATCACCGCCTTCATGGCGGCGGCCACCAAGGTCGCGGCCGTCGGCGCGATGCTGCGCATCTTCTACGTGGCTCTGCCCGACCTGCGCGCAGACTGGCGGCCCGTGATGTGGGGCGTCGCCATCCTCACCATGGTGGTCGGTGCGGTCATGGCCGTCACGCAGAACGACGTCAAGCGGATGCTCGCGTACTCGTCGGTCGCGCACGCCGGCTTCATCCTCACCGGTCTGATCGCGGCCAACCGGGCGGGTCTGTCGTCCACGATGTTCTACCTTCTGGCATACGGATTCAGCACACTCGGCGCGTTCGCCGTCGTCACCCTGGTGCGGGACAGCCGGGGCGAGGCGACGGACCTGTCGCGGTGGGCGGGGCTGGGTCGGCGTTCGCCACTGGTCGGCGGGGTCTTCGCACTGTTCCTGCTCGCATTCGCCGGAATCCCGCTGACGAGTGGGTTCGTCAGCAAGTTCGCGGTCTTCCAGGCCGCCATCGAGGGCGGTGCCGTTCCGCTCGTCCTCGTCGGTGTCGTCAGCAGCGCGATCGCGGCGTTCTTCTACGTCCGCGTCATCGTCCTGATGTTCTTCTCGGAGCCGCAGAGCGACGCCCCGACGATCGTGGTGCCCAGCATGTTCACCGCCGCGGCCATCGCGGTCGGAGTGGTGGTGACGGTGGTGCTCGGAATCCTGCCGCAGGGGGCACTCGATCTGGCCGACCAGGCTGCGGTGTTCTTCCGCTGACGCGTTGCGCCGCCCGGTTCGGCGCGGGTCGCGAGTGTCCGATGTGACGGATGTAGTCCAAGTGGCTGGCGGGACCCGTGTGAGTGTGGTGGAATGCAAACCGGACAACATACCGACTGAGCGAGAGTGAATGTCGGAGACACGCCGGAGCGCGACCGATCGGATATGGGGGCCACAGTGCAGATTTCTCGGAGAGACCTGTTCCGGTACGCGGCAGCGGGATCCGCCGTGGCCGGGATCGCGGCGCTCACGTCCACCACGTCCTCGGTCGCCGTCGCGAAGGCGGACAGTCTCGGCATCCTGATCGACTACGCCGGTGGGGTGCCGTCGGCGGACGCCATCCTCGAGGCCGGTTATGCCGGCGCCATCCGCTACGTGTCCGACCGCCGTCCCGGCGCCGAATGGATGGAAGGCAAGCCGATGCTCGCCGACGAGGCGCAGGCGTTGCTCGACGCCGGACTGTCGGTCGTCTCGTGCTATCAGTTCGGCAAGGGTCCGACGGCCGATTGGCGCGGCGGTCTCGAGGCGGGCAAGCGGCACGCGGAGCGTGGGCTCGAATTGCATCTCGCCGCAGGAGGTTCCGAGGATCGACCCATCTACGCGTCCATCGACGACAATCCCACGCCCGCCGATTTCCTCACCATGATCGCCCCGTACCTCGCCGGGTGGGAGTCAGTGGTCGGCAAGGCGAACACCGGCATCTACGCCAACTCCACGACGCTGGATCTGGCGGTGCTCGCCGGCCTCGGGTCGTGGTACTGGCAGCACGACTGGGGCACACCCGAGGGGTACGTCCACCCGTCGGCGCACCTGCACCAGTACGAGATCGACGCGAGCAACGTCGACGGGATCGGTATCGATCTCAACGACATCCTCAAGCCCGACTACGGCCAGTGGTGACCGCTAGGCCGCCGGTTGCCCGCCCATCCTCGTGAGCCACTCCCGGGCGTCGTCGGGTAGCGTGCCGGCGGCTTCCGCTGCGCGACACCACTTCTTGGCCGCGGCGAGGAAATTCATCGGGTTGTACGCGTCTTCCTCACGCGACCACAGGTTGTCGCCGGCGTAGTGCAGGATCGTGATGTTCGCTGCGGCGTGCTCCGAACCGTCGCCGGGATCCTCCATGGGGTTGTCGATCTCGCAGATGACCCATCCGCGGTCCTCGTCGAGCACGTACCAGTTCGCCGGGAACGCGGTCATCCGGCTACCGGGGAAGGCCGACATGGTGCGCGTGACCCATTTCCGAATGGCCTCGCGTCCGTCGAAGTGTCCGAAGGCGTGCTCGACGTACACGGCGTCCTCCGTGAAGAGGTCGGCGAAGCCGTTCCAGTCTCCGAGTTCGACGCAGCGGCTGACGGTTCGCTGGTAGTGCGCGAAGGCCTCTTCGAGCTCGGCACGACTCCACGGCATGTGTGCATCCCCTTCTCTCGTCCGGCACCCGAGCGCGAGCGCCTCCGGAAATAAGAACACGTTTCAGTTCGTGGGTGGGGCATTTTCCGGTGGATGGGACGGCGTGAAACGCTCCTCGGCGCAACTCCGATTACCTGTTGTCACTCTTTTCACTCTGGAACCCGGAGGTTCTCCCATGGAGCTGCTCGTCAATTTCGTGTACACCGTCGCCTCGGTCCTCTACACCGCGCTGTTCGTCAACGGGTCCTGATCGGGATGTGCACGCTACACATCTTGTGTATGGTGCACAATAATGCCTCGGGCAGAATGACGGTAACTACGGGAGGTGTCGGTGTCCGAACGCGACGAGGTGGCGGCTGCTGTCGAGAACGAATTGACATTGCTGTCGCGCTATCACGCCCATGCGCAACGGGCGGGATTCCAACTCGACCGTTCCGCCTACCTCCTCCTCGGACGACTGGAACTGGAACATCCGCTCAGCCTGAAACAGCTCGCCGAGGCCTTCAGGCTCGACATCTCGACGATCAACCGGCAGATCGGCGCCTTGCTGAAGCGCGGCCTCGTCGAACGCGTCCCCGACCCGGACGGGGGAATGGCCCGCAAGGTCGAGGCCACCGCGCTGGGACTCGAACAGCTTCACGCCGACCGGGCGCTGGGCCGAAAAGGCGTCGAGCGCATCATCGCCGAGTGGAGCGACCACGACCGGGGCGAGCTGCGCCGGCTGCTGACGAAGTTCAACGGCGAAATCGAGAAGTACGACGGCAACTCCTGGCCGCGCACCGGGCGGACGTCCTGACCGGACCGAGTCAGGACTGGACGTGCGCGGTCGCGTCCCGGGCGAGGTCCGGTTCCTCGGCGATGACCGTGAGGTGAGGGTGTTCCGGCGGCGAGTGGTGCCACCCCCTCCAGGACATCAGGGACCACCGCGACAGCCCCGACAGCGCAGACCCGAGGCTGGCGAACGAGGCGGTGCTCAGTGCCGAGCCGGCCGACCCGACCGACCCGATCGAGAGCACTGAGCCGACACTCCCGATGGACAGGATGGAGTAGGCGGAGCCGATCGAGAGAATCGACCCCTCCGAACGGATCGACAGTATCGAACGCCGGGCGTGTCGCGATCGCAGTGAGTGGTCGGGTGAGTGATGCGTCGAGGGCATTCCTCGGTCTACCACGGTGGTGCCGTCGGCAAACAGTGAACCGGTGCAGACGTGAGTGAAGGGCCCTTCCGAATTTTCCGGAGGGCCCTTCACTCGTCAGCTGTGAGGAGTTACGCGACCTGGAACATGCCGACGGTGGGGAGGAAGCTGCACGTGATCGGCGCGGCGCCCTCTTTCTGCGTGGTCAGTCCACCCGACACGACCGCGAGGACGCGGCCGGGGCCGGTGTCCGCGATCGCCGACAGGGTTGCCGGTCCGTCGGGGTTGATCTTGGCCTCGTTGGTGAGGTTCTGGGTGGCGCGGCGCTGGTTGTCCAGGTTGATCCACGTCACGGTCAGCGGCTCGGGCTGTTCGGCGGCAACGGAACTGGTTCCGAGGGCGGTGAACACGAAACCGGCCTGACCTGCCTTGGGTCCGGGCGGGGGCAGCTGGGCCGGACCGGGGACCGCGAGTGCGGTGCCCACGGAGTCGGCGCCCTCTCCGATGCAGCCCTTGCCGATCGTCGGGTAGAGGAACTGCGCGATGACGGGTGCGTTCTCCTGCGGGATCTCGGGGCCGCCGCCGCCGCTGCCGTCGAGGAACGTGATGACGCGCTCGAGAGTGGACTTGAGCTCCGGCGGGATGCCGGGGGACTCGAGGAGGATGCGGGCCTGGTCCAGGATCGCGTCCTGAGGTCCTGCGGCGATGTCTTCGGTACCAGCGGCTGCGCCGATGATCGCGGGTGCGAACGATGCGAGCATCTCCACGGGGATGCCTTCGGGCACGGGCGGCGGCGTCGGCTGCGCATTCGCCTGGGCCGGCACTGCCATTGCGGCTGCTGCGGCAACAGCGAGAGCAGTTACTGCTCTGCGCATACCTCGGGTTCGAAGCACAGTCTCCCCATCCTTAGTCATAACAGCGTGGACGACAACTCAATCCACGTCTG
Organism: Rhodococcus sp. IEGM 1305; assembly: GCF_030058635.1. NCBI lineage: Bacteria > Bacillati > Actinomycetota > Actinomycetes > Mycobacteriales > Nocardiaceae > Rhodococcus > Rhodococcus sp. IEGM 1305. The sequence goes on along the minus strand of NZ_JASHKX010000005.1, from coordinate 118,103 downwards.
ACGGCTCGGGGGGTCACTCTATGTACAGCGCCCCCGGGTTGTACAGCTCACGAGTTCGTTCACCGATAGCTGCGGCATCCCGGTGGGAGTGTATGGCATACAGACCCCGACGGTGATCTTCCGGTGACCATAGCTTGTGGCACGTGTGGTTCGTGTGATTGGTGATGCAACTGTTACGCGCGGCTACGGACACCTCGGGGTCCGCGGCGGGCGCCGTCTACGCTGTGCGGGACCGTTTCGGGATCGGCTGAGACATCTACACACCTCACGGGGAGAGCACCACACTGTGTCCGACCATGCAGCGTCCGACGACGGAGCAGCCTCCGACGACCCGTCATCCGAGCGTTCTCCCACGTCGTCCCGGGGAGCGTCCGCCCTGCACGGCCTGTTACGGTGCGCGCCTGTACTTCTCGTGCTGTCGGTGCTCGGGCGAATGGCGTGGACGCTGTTGAGTCCCAACGGGATGAACCTCGTCGACCTGCACGTCTACGTCGACGGTTCCGAGGCGCTCCGCGGTGGCAGTCTCTACGACTTCACCTATTCGGAAGTGACACCGGACTTTCCGCTGCCGTTCACCTACCCGCCGTTCGCCGCGCTGGTCTTCTTTCCCCTGCACTACCTGCCGTTCCCGCTGGTCGGGGTCGGCTGGCAACTGCTCACCATCCTCGCCCTGTACGCGCTGGCGCGCATGAGCCTCGGGCTCGTGCTCGGTGACGCCGCGCGCAGCCCGCACTGGCGGGCGGTCGCGGTGCTGTGGACCACGGTGGGGGTGTGGGTGGAACCGGTGCGCACCACGCTGGACTACGGCCAGATCAACGTGTTCCTCGCGCTGCTCGTGATGACCGCGGTCCGCAGCTCCCGGTGGTGGCTGTCCGGTGCGCTCGTCGGTTTCGCCGCCGGGATCAAGCTGACCCCCGCGATCACCGGCCTCTACTTCCTGATGCAGCGCCGATGGAAGGCCGCGGTCTTCTCGGGTGTCGCGTTCGCCGCGACCGTCGGAGTCAGCTATCTCCTGATCGGCTCGGAGGCGCGGGAGTACTTCACCCACCTGCTCGGCGACGCCGACCGCATCGGGCCGGTCGGCTCGGTGTGGAATCAGTCCCTGCGCGGCGCGTTGTCGCGGCTGCTCGGGTACGACGTCGAGACGGGCGCCCTCTGGCTGCTGGCCGTGGCGGTCACGGTGGTCCTCGCCGTCCTGGCCTGGCGGGCGATCGCCCGGGACGATCGGCTCGGCACCCTCGTCATCGTCGAGCTCCTGGGGCTGCTCGTCTCACCGATCTCGTGGTCACACCACTGGGTGTGGGTCATTCCGATGCTGATCTGGCTGCTGCACGGCCCCTACGGATCGATGCTGGGAACCCGGATCCTCGCCGGATACTGGCTCGTCACCACCCTCATCGGCGTGCCGTGGGTGCTCAGCTTCTTCCAGGACTCGATCTGGCTGATCTCCCGGCCCGCGGTACTCGCGTGGCTGGGCACGGTCGACGTGGTCGGCGCGTTCGGTGTCTACGCCTGGGTGGCCTACGCCGGGCGCCGCCCGAAGCGTGCCGTGGCCGCCGCCCCGGTCAGCCCGCCAGTGAGTCGATCTGCGCAGCAAGATCCAGATCCAGCTGCGTGAGCCCGCCCGCGGAATGCGTCGACAGCGTGTAGGTGACCTTGCGCCACCTGATGTCGATGTCCGGATGGTGGTTCGCGGCCTCCGCCGCCTCCGCGACCTTCCGGACCAGCTCGACGGCTTCGGGGAAACTCGGCGACTCGACGGTGCGGACGAGGGAATCACCCGCCCGCCGCCACCCGGGCAGTTCTGCGAGCGCGGTGTCGATCTCTCCGTCTGACAGCAACTCGGCCATACCCCATGATGGTGCGGTGCCAGTGGAACGTGCAAGGCCTGTCGACCACGCCGGCGAGGTGGTGGCGGCCGCGATCATCGTCGACGGCCGGCTGTTGCTCGCGCAGCGGACGCGGCCACCGGAACTCGCGGGACTGTGGGAGCTGCCCGGCGGCAAGGCGGAGGCGGGGGAGACCGCCGAGGACGCGCTGCGCCGCGAACTGCGGGAAGAACTCGGGATCGAGGTGTCGGGCGGCGACCGGATCGGCGACGACGTGCCGCTGCCCGACGGCCGGGTGCTCCGCGCGTACCGGGTGGAACTGGTGTCGGGAACACCCGTCGCGCTCGACCACGCGGACCTGCGGTGGGTGGACGGACGGGAACTGGGGGAGATCGACCTCGTCGGCAACGACCGCGGGTGGGTGCCGGACCTGCGGCTGCACCTGAACGGGTGGGGCTGACCTCAGGCCGCGCGGGCCTTCTTGAGCCCCTTCTTCAGTTCCTTCTTGGACGCGCCCTCGTTCTCGAGCTTCTTCATGCGCATGATGACCACCGGGCACTTGATGCAGCGCGTCTTGCTGCGGCAGCACTTCTTCTTCGGCTTGAGACCCGAGACCTTGCTGGCCTTCACCTTGCCCATACTCGGCTCGGCCTTCCTACTACGGGGAACACCGGTATCGCCGGCTCCACCCAGGTTAGCGTCCCCTCAGCTTTCGGCCCCGACTCACGCGCGATTCGGGCCGAATTCGACGTGGCGCAGATCACTTTACGCTGGTCGGGCAGGGCTCGGGCAGCCGGCGATGCGCGAAGTAGCCGCTCGGGCGGGTAGTATTCACGTGGCCGCGATGCCTGCACTGGGCGATTTACCATCGCCTCGACGAGGATTCTGAATCGAGATGACAAGGCGGCCGCCAGAAAGCCGTGCGAGGGAACTTTCGCGTGGCCGAATCAACTCAGCCAGGAGAGCCACCGCGTGACCATCACCAGCTTCCGTAACGTTGCCATCGTCGCACACGTCGACCACGGCAAGACCACTCTCGTCGACGCCATGTTGCGTCAGTCGGGGGCATTCGAGGAGCGCGCCGAACTGGTCGATCGCGTCATGGACTCCGGCGACCTCGAACGCGAGAAGGGCATCACCATCCTCGCGAAGAACACCGCCGTCCACAAGCATCACGCCGACGGCAGTGTCACGGTCATCAACGTCATCGACACCCCCGGTCACGCCGACTTCGGTGGCGAGGTCGAGCGCGGCCTGTCCATGGTCGACGGTGTCGTCCTGCTCGTCGACGCATCCGAGGGCCCGCTGCCCCAGACCCGCTTCGTGCTGCGCAAGGCGCTCGCCGCGTCGCTGCCCGTCATCCTCGTGGTCAACAAGACCGACCGTCCCGACGCCCGCATCGAAGAGGTCGTCTCCGAGAGCCACGACCTGCTGCTCGACCTGGCGTCCGACCTCGACGACGAGGCCGCGGAAGCCGCCGAGCTCGCCCTCGACCTTCCCGTTCTGTACGCCTCGGGCCGCGAGGGCAAGGCGTCCAAGGTTCAGCCCGAGAACGGTCACGCACCGGACGCCGAGAACCTCGACGCCCTGTTCGAGGTGCTCCTCAACTACGTGCCCGCACCCAAGGGCAACGTCGACGCGCCGCTGCAGGCCCACGTCACCAACCTCGACGCCTCCGCGTTCCTCGGCCGCCTCGCCCTGGTCCGTATCCACAACGGCGAGCTGACCAAGGGCCAGACCGTCTCCTGGTGTCGCGAGGTGGACGGCGAGCCCGTCGTCACCAAGGCCAAGATCACCGAACTGCTCGCCACCAAGGGCGTCGAGCGTCAGCCCGCCGAGAAGGCCGTCGCCGGTGACATCGTCGCCGTCGCCGGTTTCCCCGACATCATGATCGGCGACACCCTCGCCGACCTGGAGAACCCGGTCCCGCTGCCGCGGATCACCGTCGACCAGCCCGCCATCTCGGTGACCATCGGCACCAACACCTCACCGCTCGTCGGCCGGGTCAGCGGACACAAGCTGACCGCCCGCATGGTGAAGTCGCGTCTCGACCAGGAACTCGTCGGCAACGTCTCGCTCAAGGTCCTCGACATCGGTCGCCCCGACGCCTGGGAGGTTCAGGGCCGTGGTGAGCTCGCGCTCGCCATCCTGGTCGAGCAGATGCGCCGCGAGGGCTTCGAGCTGACCGTCGGCAAGCCGCAGGTGGTCACCCGTCAGGTCGACGGCAAGGTGCACGAGCCCTTCGAAGAGCTCACCATCGACAGTCCCGAGGAGTACCTCGGCGCCATCACCCAGCTCCTCGCCAACCGCAAGGGCAAGATGGTGCAGATGGCCAACCACGGCGCGGGCTGGGTCCGGATGGAGTTCATCGTCCCGTCGCGCGGCCTGATCGGTTTCCGCACCGACTTCCTCACCGAGACCCGCGGCACCGGCATCGCGAACGCCGTGTTCCACGGCTACGCGCCGTGGGCCGGCGAGATCCGCGCCCGCCACACCGGCTCGCTCGTCTCGGACCGCACCGGTTCGGTCACCCCGTTCGCGATGATCCAGCTCGCCGATCGCGGAACGTTCTTCGTCGAACCCGGCGCCGACACCTACGAGGGCATGGTCGTGGGCATCAACCCGCGCCAGGAGGACCTCGACATCAACGTCACCCGCGAGAAGAAGCTGACCAACATGCGTCAGTCCTCCGCCGACGTGATGGAGACCCTCGCCAAGCCCATCAAGCTCGAGCTCGAAGGCGCGATGGAGTTCTGCGCCGGCGACGAGTGCGTGGAGGTCACCCCGGAGGTCGTGCGCGTGCGCAAGGTGCACCTGTCGGCCACCGACCGTGCCCGTGAGCGTTCACGCTCCAAGGCCCGCGACAAGGCTGCTCTGTAGTCGGCACGTCCGACCACGTCATACACAACCGGGCGAATGTACCTTCGGTCGATCGCCGGCCGAAGGTACATTCGCTCGTGGGTTTCCGGAGCCTTCCGGTATCTCTGAGGAAAGGCGGCGCGGTGGTTGCTGGGGGTCGACTCGCGAGAGTTCGAGGAGTACGGGGCCGAAGGCGCGGGAACGGTGCGGCGGTGACCGCGCTCCTGCTGGCAGTGTCGACGGCGATGCTCACGTCGTGCACCGCCGATCCGCCCCCGCCGGTCGAGAGCACCGACAGCCCCAAGCCGACGGTGTCGCCGACCGAGAAGCAGCCCGTCGTCGTCGCCATCGACGACGTGGGCAGCGGATTCAACCCGCACCTCCTGTCGGACCAGTCGCCGGCGAATTCCGCGGTCAGCGCCCTCGTGCTGCCGAGCCCGTTCCGGCCGGTGCCCGATACTGCCCGCCCAGGCGGCAGCACCTGGATTCCCGACTCCTCGCTGGTGATCTCCGCGGACGTCACGTCGCAGGAACCGTTCACCGTCACGTACCAGCTGCGGAACGAGGCGCAGTGGTCCGACGGCGCGCCCATCGCCGCCGAGGACTTCCGCTACCTGTGGCAGCAGATGATCAGTGCCCCCGGCGTGGTCGACCCCGCAGGCTACGAGCTGATCGAGGACGTCAGGTCGTCCGGTGGCGGCAAGACGGTCAGCGTCGTCATGAAGGCCGCCTACCCGGCGTGGCGTGAACTCTTCACCGACCTGCTGCCGTCGCATCTCATCAAGGATTCCCCCGGCGGCTTCGCGACCGGACTGTCCGAGAACATCCCGGTGTCGGGCGGGCACTTCCACATCAAGTCGATCGACCGCGGACGCGACGAGATCCTGCTCGAGCGCAACGACCGGTTCTGGGACAAACCGGCGACGCCCGACCAGATCCTGATGCGCCGCGACGGCACCCCGTCGCAGCTCGCCGACTCGATGCGCAACAACGACACGCATATCGTCCAGATTCACGGGGGCACAGCCACTTCCGCCCAGCTGGCGGCGATCCCGACGGTGCGGACGGGTTCGTCTTTCCAACCGCGCGGACTCGACCTCACGCTGAACGGCCGGGTTCCCGAACTCGCGGACGTCCGGGTGCGGAAGAGTCTTCTGGAGCTGCTGGACACCGACCTGCTCGCCGTCGTCGGGGCCGGCAGTGAGGCGGCGGCGGTCCCGGCGCGCTCGCAGGTCTACGCCCCCTCCGATCCCGGTTACACCGCGACCGCACCCGCACGGCCGGGCCGCGAACAGGTGCTCGCGCAGCTGGCCGAGTACGGATACGTCGCCGAAACTTCCACGGGCACCGTCGTTCCCACAGGCGTGGCGCCGTCGACCCGGCTCGTCCGCGACGGCGTCCCGCTGACGCTCGCCATCGGGACACCCGAGGGTGACGACACCGCCAGTGCAGTCGCCAACACGGCCGCCGACCAGTTGCGCGGCGCCGGTGTCGACGCCACCGTGACGTCGCTGCCCGCTGAGGAGTTGTACGGGGAGTCGCTGAGCAAGGGTGAGATCGGGGCGGTCGTGGGTTGGTCGCGCGCCGGATCCGACCCGGCGACGGCGCTGGCCTCCCGTCACAGTTGCCCGCCCGCAGTGGTCGCGGCAACGCAGCCGAACACCGAAACCGCCGACCCCGAACGTGATTCGGTTGCGGACGCCGAGGCCCCGTCGAATCTGTCGGGAGTCTGCGACCCCACCCTTCAGCCGTCCATCGACGCCGCGCTGCGGGGGGTCGGTGATGTGCCGCAAGCTCTCGCCGACGCCGACCGCAAACTGTGGGATCTGGCCGCGGTGCTACCGATCATGCAGGACCGCACACTCGTCGCGGCGGGACCCGGCGTCGACGGGGTGTCGCTGTCGGGGGCCGTGCCGGTCGGAATATTCAGTGACGCAGCGGACTGGAGCAGGATCAAGGAATGAGTGAGCGGCGACTTCTGCTGGTTCATGCCCATCCCGACGACGAGACCCTCACCACCGGCGGCACCATCGCCCGCTACGCCGCCGAGGGCGCCGACGTTCACGTCCTGACGTGCACGCTCGGCGAGGAAGGCGAGGTGATCGGCGACGAGTGGGCGCAGCTGGTCGCCGACGCCGCCGATCAGCTCGGCGGTTTCCGGATCGGCGAACTGACGTCCGCGCTGTCGTGTCTCGGTGCGGGAAGGCCGCGGTTCCTGTCGGGGGCGGGGCACTTCCGTGATTCCGGCATGGCGGGCACGGCGTCGGCAGCCAACCCGCGCGCCTTCGTCAACGCCGACCGCGACTCCGTGACCGCCGCGATGGTGGCCGTCATCCGGGAACTGCGGCCGCACGTCGTGGTCACCTACGACCCGGACGGCGGGTACGGGCACCCCGACCACATCCAGGTGCACACGGTCACCACCGCGGCCGTCGAGGCGGCGGGTTCGGCGCAGTACCCGGACTGCGGCGAACCGTGGGAGGTCGCAAAGCTGTACTGGACGGTGACCGAGGCGAGCGCGCTCGAGTCGGGAATCTGCCGTATCGGAGACATCCCCGACGGCTGGCGGTTGCCGGAGCCCGGCGAATTGCCGAGCGTCCCGGACGCGGACGTGACGACGGTGATCGACGTGCGGGGCGTGCTCGACGCGAAGAGGGAAGCGTTGTCGGCGCACGCCACCCAGGTGACGGTGGCGCCGAGCGGCACCGAGTACGCGCTCTCCAACGACATCGCACAGCCGATTCTGGCGGAGGAACACTTCGTGCTGGTCCGCGGCGCCGCCGGGGAGCGGGACGCCGACGGCAGGGAACGGGACCTCTTCGGTGGCATCGGTCACTGACCGCAGGTATCTGTGACGAGCCTTACGTATTACACTGTGGCCCACGTCACGCAGCGGCCCCGGTCGAGTCCGTGTGACACCCGTCAGGAGAGGCGATAGATGTACAACTGGGATGTTCAGAACGCCATCGTCGCGTTCGTCGATACGCTCCGGCCGTCGTGGCCGGCCCAGCACGACCTGTACTACAGCGTGCTGTACGGATTCGCCGACATGCAGAGCCATTTGCTGACCCTGCTGGGCTACCCGCCCGTCGCCTGATCCACTATTGACACATGACCGTCGGCACCGCAGCGAAACCCGGGCACCTCGATGTTCTGGGGAGGGTCACCCTCGCGCTGCTGGTGTTCGACGGTTTTCTGTGCGCCGTCCTCTCGGTGCTCTTCCTGCCTACCTACCTCGGCGCCACGCCGTTCCCGATCAGCATCCTCGCCGCCGCGGTCGCCAACCTGGCGCTGGTGATCGCAGCCAAGTCGACGACCGGCCGGGTGGGCACGGGCGTGCTGCCGCTCACGGGGTGGGGGTTCGGTTTCCTGCTCTGCATGTTCGGCGGTCCGGGCGGCGACGTGCTCATGCTCGCGTCCGTCTGGACGCTCCTGCTCCTGATCGGTTCACTGGTCCCGGCGGCGGTCTACCTGTGGAAAGTCAGCGCGAAGGCGGCGTTCGGATCTGTTTCACCGACGGTGGGCGAGGGTACGCGGTAGCGACCAGCAGTCTGCTGAAGGAGCACCGCGATGACAGATCAGAACTTCACGACCGACGACGCCGGCATCCCGGTACCGAGTGACGAGCACTCGCTCACGATCGGGACGGACGGGCCGATCCTGCTCCAGGATCACTATCTGATCGAGAAGATGGCCCAGTTCAACCGCGAACGCGTTGCGGAGCGCCAACCGCACGCCAAGGGAGGCGGGGCGTTCGGACGGTTCGAAGTTACCGAAGATGTCTCCGCCTACACGAAAGCCGATCTATTCCAACCCGGCAAGAAGACGGACCTGCTGATCAGGTTCTCGTCCGTGGCCGGCGAGCGCGGCAGCCCGGACACGTGGCGCGACCCACGTGGATTCGCCGTGAAGTTCTACACCGACCAGGGCAACTACGACATGGTCGGGAACAACACACCTGTTTTCTTCGTGCGCGACCCGATGAAGTTCCAGGACTTCATCCGCTCGCAGAAGCGACGTGCCGACAACAACCTCCGCGACCACGACATGCAGTGGGACTTCTGGACGTTGTCCCCGGAGTCGGCGCACCAGGTCACGTGGCTCATGGGCGACCGCGGCATCCCGCGCACCTGGCGGCACATGAACGGGTACTCCAGCCACACGTACATGTGGGTGAACGCCGCCGGCGACAAGTTCTGGGTGAAGTACCACTTCAAGACCGACCAGGGCATCGAGTTCTTCACGCAGCACGAGGGCGACCAGATGGCGTCCATGGACACCGATTACCACACGCGAGACCTGTGGGAGCACATCGAAGGTGGCGAGTACCCGAGCTGGACCTTGAACATGCAGATCATGCCGTTCGCGGATGCCGACGACTACCGGTTCAACCCGTTCGACCTCACCAAGGTGTGGCCGCACAGCGACTACCCGCTGATCCCCGTCGGCCGGATGACGCTCGACCGCAACCCCACGGACTACCACTGTGAGATCGAACAGGCCGCGTTCGAGCCCAGCAACCTGGTCCCCGGCATCGGCCCGAGCCCGGACAAGATGCTCATCGGCCGGCTGTTCTCCTACCCGGACGCCCACCGCTACCGGATCGGCGCCAACTACAAGGAGCTGCCCGTCAACAGGCCGCACGTGCCCGTCCGCTCGTACTCCAAGGACGGCAACATGCGGCACCACAACCCCGGGGATCCGGTCTACGTGCCGAATTCCAAGGGCGGCCCGCACGCCGACCCGTCGCAGGTGGGGGAGACCGCCACCTGGTACAGCGCCGGCGACATGGTCCGCTCGCCGTACGCGCTCCACAGGGAGGACGACGACTGGGGGCAGGCCGGGACGATGGTCCGTGAAGTGCTCGACGACGCCGCCCGGGACCGCTTGGTGGACAACATCGTCGGGCACCTGCTGAACGGTGTCAGCGAACCGGTTCTGGCGAAGGCGTTCGAGTACTGGCGCAACGTCGACAAGACCCTCGGCGATCGGATCGCCGACGGTGTCGGGAAGAAACAATCGGAGACCGACCCGAAGGCGGGCGAACAGGCCAATGCGGCGCGCAGCAGCGCGCAGGCGAAGGCCTAACGCTCGAACGCCACCGGGTGCCGAGGCTGGTACAGCATCATCTCGCCCGCACCGGGAATCTTCACGGACGTGGTGAGGCCGTACCCGTCGTCGCGGATTCCGCGGGTGAACTCGGCACCCTTGGCCTCGAGTTCCGCGACGGTCGACTCGATGTCGTCGCACATCAGGGAGATCTCGTGGTGCGGCCGCGTCGACCACGGCTCACCGCCCCGATCGTCCGAGGTGGGGTGCACACCCATCTCGGACGGTCCGGTGCGGAAAATCAGCCAACCGCCGCCGGCGTCGACGTGTGACCAGCCGAGCACGTCGAAGAAGTCGCGGGCCGCCTCGGCGTCGTCGGCGTAGACCAATGTGTGCACAGCAGTGATCATGTGGGCAGCTTAGTGCGATTCGTCCGTCACACTGGGAGAATGTCGAACGACGAACTTTCCGGACTGACCATCGCCGTCACCGCCGAACGCCGGGCCGCCGAGTTCATCACGCTCCTCGAACGGCACGGGGCCGCCATCGTCCACACACCGGCCATCCACGTGCTGCCGCTCGTCGATGACACCGATCTGCGGTCCCGGACCGCCGACATCATCGCGTCGCCGCCGGACCTACTCGTCGTCAGCACCGCCGTCGGATTCCGCGGATGGCTGGACGCGGCGCGGGCCTGGCACGAGGAGGACGCACTGCTCGCCGCCCTGCAATCGGCGCGGATCATCACCCGCGGTCCCAAGGCGAAGGGCGCCGTCCGCGGCGTCGGCCTGCGCGAGGAGTGGTCGCCGGAAACCGAATCGTCCGAAGAGGTGCACCAACACCTCGTCGCCGAGGGTGTGCGCGGTCTACGAGTCGCGGTCCAGTTGCACGGCACCATCACCGAATGGGAACCGATGACCGACCTGAGCGTCTCCCTCGCCGGCGCCGGGGCCGAGACGACGGCCGTGTCGGTGTACCGGTGGATCAGACCCGAGAACCAGCAGCCGCTGCTCACACTGCTCGACCAGATCATCCGAGCCGAGGTCGACGCCGTCACCTTCACCAGCGCACCCGCCGTGTCGTCGCTCCTCAGCACCGCGAAGGACACCGACCGCGTCGAGCCCCTCCTGCACGCATTCGCAGGTCCGGTCGCACCCGTCTGCGTCGGCTCGGTGACCGCCTCGCCCCTCACCGCCCTCGGCGTCGACACCATGCAACCCGCCCGCCCCCGGCTCGGCAGCATGGCCAAATACATCATCGAGGAACTCCCGAACCGGCGGTAGCTGGGGTGAACGGCACCTTCGGCGCTTCAGGCAGGTCGGATGTACCGTTCGCCCCCCGAGGTGTGGTCACCCGATCAAGCCGGCGACGCGGGCGGCCTCGGACAGCACCGACTCGAGCATGGCGGGCGTGAGGCGGCCGGTGAAGGTGTTCTGCTGGCTGACGTGGTAGCAGCCGAACAGGTGCAGGGGACGTTCGGCGCCGGGGAGTTCGACGTGCGCGCCGTGCCCGAACTTGGGTCGCGGCCGGGGGACGGCCCAGCCGGCGTCGTCGAGGACGGGGAGCAGCGACTGCCAGCCGAATCCGCCGAGCACGATCACCGACCGCAGGTGGGGTTGCAGGATGCGCAGTTCGGCGTCGAGCCAGTGGCGGCAGTTGTCGCGTTCGTCCGGGGTGGGCTTGTTCGCGGGCGGCGCGCAGTGCACCGGGGACGTGATGCGGACGCCGAACAGTTCGAGGCCGTCGCCGATGTGGGTGGCGGTGGGCTGGCTTGCGAGTCCCACGGCGTGGAGTGCGGCGTAGAGGAAGTCGCCGCTGCGGTCGCCGGTGAACATGCGCCCGGTGCGGTTCGCGCCGTGGGCGGCGGGGGCGAGACCGACGATCAGCAGGGACGCGTCGGGTGGACCGAATCCGGGAACCGGACGTCCCCAATAGGTTTCGTCGCGGAACGACGCGCGCTTCTCGCGTGCGACCTTCTCCCGCCATTCGACGAGGCGGGGGCAGGCTCGGCATTCGATCAGCTGGGCATCGAGACCGGCGATGTCGGTCAGCGCCGCGCCCACACGTCACCTCCGCCGGGTGTCACCGACTCGACGAGCGACCACGCCTGGTCGGCAGGCAGATCGATCACCAGGTATTTCCCGGTGCCTGCGGGTGTGGCGGCGATGATGGTCGCCACACCGGCCCTCCGCTGGAAGAATGTCTGCCGGACGGTCCACCCGATGATCCCGTCGGCTTCGAGGCTGTCCCGGGCGCGGTCGAGGGAGCCGCTGCGGGTGATCAGCCACCCGGGAAGCACCGCATGGCCGAGGCCGCGGTACCGGTCCCACGCCAGCAGCACACCGCCGACGGCGAGCGCGACGATCGCGGCCCACGCTGCCCAGAACACCGGCCGGTCGAGGATCACGAAGACCAGGGCGACGGCGAGCGCGATCTCGGCGGGAATCAGGGCCCGCGTGTAGCGCCGCCGATGGGCGACCGGGCCGTGCTGGGTGAGCGGGACCGCGGCCTGACGGTGGTCGTTGATGACGGTGGCCATCACCCGCTCCGCTTCCGCACGCGGGGCCTGGGGGAGCAGGAGCGACGACTCCCGTCTCTCGGCGCTGACGCCGGTCATGACGGCATCCAGTCGGGCGCCGCCGGCGAGCCGGAGGAGGAGCGGTTCCTTGAGGGTCGTCCCACGCAGGCGGGCGCGGTCCAGGGTGGTCTGGCGGGTCTTCAGCAGGCCGTGGCTGACGTGCAGGGTGCGGCCGTTGTCCGTCAGCGTCATGTTGCCGTACGTCAGGAGGTACCGGATGCACGCCAGGGCGCTGGCGGCGATCAGGAGGACGACGATCCCGACGACGACGGCGATCGCGATCCCGACGCGCTCAGCGGATTCGATGCCTTCGGCCACCGTCGACGAGCGGGCGATCTTCGCGCCGATCCCGTACTGGAACGCGAGACCGACGATCGCCGCGATGGTCACCACGCCCGTCACCGAGAACGGGGCGTAGCGGACCCAGGCCGGTGTCCAGTGGCCGATCTCGGTGACCGCGGGCTCCCGCGCGACCGCGGTCGGCTCGACGTCGGGGGAGGGCTGCCGGGCGAGGAGCGCGGCCCGCAGGTCGGGAACCAGCCCGGTGGAGAGGGCGTTGAGTTCGAACTTCGCCGCGTCGGGTTTGGAACCCACCTGCTGGCCGGTGCCGATGCGCACGATCGACAGCCCGAGCAGGCGATGCAGGACCCCCGCCTCCACGTCGACGGACCGGATGCGGTTGCGTGGTACCGACAGCAGGCGTGTGCGGAACAGGCCCTGCCGCAGTTGCACGTGGACCGGGCCGATGCGGTAGCTCGTCGTGAACCAGCGCGAGATGCCGAACACCACGAACACGACGATGGCGACGAGACTCCACACGTGGTTGCCGCTCTGGGTGCCGATCACCAGCGAAATCAGCAATACGGGCAGCAGTTTGACGATCTCGTTGACGGGGTGGACGAGCAGCATCCGGCGGTCCAGGCGCAACCAGGGCTGTTCCTCCTCGGCGGCGACCGCAGCCTCGCCGTGCGCGATGGGGGGAGCGATTCCCGGTTCCGGTGCCGCACTCATGTGGCGTCACCGACATTGGTGCCCGCGATCTCGGTGAGCCGCGCGACGGTGCGGTCGGCGGTGTCCTGATCGAGGGCGGAGATCTTGACGGCACCGGCGGACGACGCCGTCGTGACGGTGACGGTCGCCAGCCCGAGCATGCGGTCGATGGGTCCGCGTTCGGTGTCGACGGTCTGGATGCGGGAGATGGGCGCGATGCGTCGTTCCTGGGTGAACCAACCGCTGCGGGTGTAGACCGCGGTATCGCTGATCTCCCAGCGGTGCACCCGGTACCGCCAGAGCGGGACGACGGCGACGTGGAGGACCGCGAGCACGACGGTGACCGCGAGGACCGTGACGTGCACCCACACGGGCCACCAGTGGAAGACGAGAGCGACGACTTGCACGACGAACAGCGGAAGCCAGAGCAGGGCGGCGTTGATCGCCCACAGTTGCTTGGCCTTGGGGCTGGGCCGCCACAGCGGGTCCGCCATCGTGACGGTGGTGGGCACACTCATGCCCCTACTTTGGCCGTGCCCCGGCATTCTGTCGAGAACCGACCTATCGTGGGAGAACCCCCCGAAGTCAAAGGAGCGCAGACATGACGTCATTCGATGCGGCCGATTCTCCGGAGGTTCCCGAGGCAGACCGGCTCGAGCAGGAACTCGCCGTGGACGACGACAGTTCCGACGAGGTCGAAGAAGTGTCGTCACTGGAGGTGAACGAGGCGGACGTGGCCGAACAGAGCCGGGCGGTTCCGGTCGACGAGGACTACCCCCGCGAATAGCGATCCGCACGGTTCGCGGGAGTCTGGGTGGCAGTAGCCGTCGTCGATGGCGCATGATCGCTGGGTGACCCATTCAGGTGAAGAATCCGGCCGGCCCACGATGCTTCCCATGCCCGGTGTTCCGGCACCAGCTCCGTCCGGCGCCTCTGCGCAGGAAGTGGCCCCCTCCGCCTCCGCCATGCGGCGGGTGCTGCGACGTGCCCGCGACGGCGCCACTCTGAACGTGGACGAGGCGACGACCCTGCTGCAGGCCCGCGGCGACGACTTGGCCGATCTGTGTTCGTCGGCGGCGAAGGTCCGGGATGCCGGGTTGCTGGCGGCGGGCAGACCCAAGGCTGTCACGTACTCGCGTAAGGTGTTCATTCCGCTGACGCGGTTGTGCCGGGACAAGTGCCACTACTGCACGTTCGTCACCGTGCCCGGCAAGTTGCGGGCCGAGGGGCGCGGCGCGTATCTGGAACCGGACGAGGTGCTGGAGATCGCCCGGCAGGGCGCCGAATTGGGCTGCAAGGAAGCCCTCTTCACCCTCGGTGACCGCCCCGAGGAGCGGTGGCCGGAGGCCAAGCAGTGGCTGGACGAGCGGGGCTACGATTCGACGCTGGACTACCTGCGTGCGATGTCGATCCGGGTGCTCGAGGAGACCGGGCTGCTGCCGCACCTGAACCCGGGTGTGATGAGCTGGGAGGAGATCTCCCGCCTCAAGCCGGTGGCCCCGTCGATGGGCATGATGCTCGAGACGACGTCCACCCGGTTGTTCACCGACAAGGGCGAGTGCCACTACGGCAGCCCCGACAAGGATCCGGCGGTGCGGTTGCGCACGCTCACCGACGCCGGACGGCTGAGTGTGCCGTTCACGACGGGCATTCTGGTGGGTATCGGCGAGACCGTCCGGGAACGGGCGGAGTCGATCATGGCGATCCGCAAGTCGCACAAGGCGTTCGGGCACGTCCAGGAAGTGATCGTCCAGAACTTCCTCGCCAAGCCCGACACCGCGATGCGCGATGCCCCGGACGCGGGTCTCGAGGAGTTCCTCGCGGCCATCGCCGTGTCCCGGCTGCTGCTCGGCCCGGGGATGCGCATCCAGTCGCCGCCCAACCTGGTGTCGAACACCGAATGCCTGGCGTTGCTGGGTGCGGGTGTCGACGACTGGGGTGGTGTGTCTCCGCTGACCCCGGACCACGTGAACCCGGAGCGGCCGTGGCCGAACCTGGACACCCTGGCCGAGATCACCGCGGAGGCCGGGTTCGAGCTCACCGAGCGCACGGCGGCGCAGCCGCAGTTCGTGCTGGCCGGCTCGCCCTGGATCGACCCGCGGATCACCGGGCACGTGCAGGCCCTCGCGGACCCGCACACCGGGCTGGCCAAGCTCGACACGAAGCCGGTCGGGTTGCCGTGGCAGGAGCCGGACGAGTCCTGGGAGTCGACGGGCCGGGTGGATCTGAACACCGAGATCGACACCGACGGCCGCAACACCGAGACGCGCAGCGACCTCGGCAGCGCGTTCGGGGACTGGGAGACCGTCCGCGAGCAGGTGCTGGAGTTGAGCGGCCCGGTGCGGGTGGACACGGACGTCGTCGCGGCGCTGCGCAGCGCCGAACGCGATCCGGCGGGGCTGTCGGATGACGAGTACCTGGCGTTGGCGACGGCGGAGGGTCCGGGGCTCGAGGCGATGGTGGCGTTGGCGGATGCGCTCCGCAAGGACGCCGTCGGCGACGAGGTGACCTATGTGGTGAACCGGAACATCAACTTCACCAACATCTGCTACACCGGCTGCCGCTTCTGCGCGTTCGCGCAGCGCAAGGGCGACGCGGACGCGTTCACCCTGTCCACCGACGAGGTCGCGGACCGTGCCTGGGAGGCCCACGTCGCGGGCGCGACGGAGGTCTGCATGCAGGGTGGCATCGACCCGGAGCTCCCGGTCACCGGGTACGCCGATCTGGTGCGCGCGGTGAAGGCGCGGGTGCCGTCGATGCATGTGCACGCGTTCAGCCCGATGGAGATCGTCAACGGCGCCTCCCGCGGTGGGCAGAGCATCCGGGACTGGCTGACGGAACTGCGCGAGGCGGGTCTGGACACCATTCCGGGCACGGCCGCGGAAATCCTCGACGACGAGGTGCGCTGGGTGCTCACCAAGGGGAAGCTGCCCACCGCCACCTGGATCGAGGTGGTGACCACGGCGCACGAGCTGGGTCTGCGGTCGAGTTCGACGATGATGTACGGGCACGTCGACAACCCGAAGCACTGGGTGGGACATCTGCGGGTGCTGCGCGGAATCCAGGACCGGACAGGCGGATTCACCGAGTTCGTCCCGCTGCCGTTCGTGCATCAGAGTGCGCCGCTGTATCTGGCGGGCGCGTCCCGTCCGGGGCCGACCAACCGGGACAACCGGGCCGTCCACGCCCTGGCCCGGATCATGCTGCACGGGCGGATCCCGAACATCCAGACCAGCTGGGTCAAGCTGGGGGTCACGGGTACCCAGGTGATGTTGCAGGGCGGCGCCAACGACCTCGGCGGCACGTTGATGGAGGAGACCATCTCCCGGATGGCGGGTTCGGAGCACGGATCCGAGAAGACCGTCGAGGAACTGCGGGCCATCGCCGAGGGAATCGGCCGCCCGGCACGCGAACGCACCACCACACACGCCCGACGCGAGGGAAGGACACCGGCGGCATGAGCGAGACGGATCGGCTGGGCGACGACACGGTCGTCGGCATCCTGGATCGCGCTGCCCGGGGCATCAATCCCGTGCTCGATCTGGCCCTCACGGATCCGTTCGGTATCAAGAGCCGGACGTTCACCCCGACAGCGGAGGACCGGGGCGCCGCGGAGGCGCTGCTCGACGGGATCGCCTGGGTTCTCGACGCCGTGCAGTTCCCGGGGACGGCGTCGTGGGAGAAGGCGAGCGACGACGAGCGGGCACGGTGGTGGGTGACGCGGATCGGCGCGCTGAACACGATCGCGGTCGCATTCCCGGGCATGTTCGGGGTGCTTCTCAATCGGCTCCCGATTAAGGACGTGCTCGGGTTCGCGAATCAGGCGGTCGTTCTCGTCGCCGTCGCCCGGGAGCACGGCGTGACGAATCGGTCCGACCAGGTGGACCTGCTGGCGTCCGTGCTCTGCCGGCGTGAGACGGACGCGGTGCTCGCCGACACGACGCGATCCGATTCGGCGGACGGCGCGTCCGTGTGGCGCCCGTTCGGGCTGATCGGCGCGCTGTGGCGCACTGCCCGCACGGTGCGCGCGCTCAGTGACGAACTCGACAAGCGTCCCGGGCCGGGCTCGACCTACTCGCTGCTGGGCAACATCCCGGTGGTCGGTGTGGTGGCCGGGTATCTCGGCGAACGGGGCGCGCTGGTGAGAGCGGCGAAACAGGGCGAGCAGTGGATCGCGTCCCACGCGCCGCTGCCCGCGGCGGTACGCCGGGTCAGGTAACCCTCACCGCAGAGAGGTCCGCCGGGCAGGCGATAATAGTTTCTTCCGCGGGGTACAAGCAGCCCGTACCTCGTGCCTACTCGTGTCAGAAAGGCAGGGAGAGCGGCAGTGCCCTACACGATTGCTGAACCGTGCGTGGATGTGTTGGACAAGGCGTGTATCGAGGAATGCCCTGTCGACTGCATCTACGAGGGCGGGCGGATGCTCTACATCCATCCGGACGAATGCGTGGACTGCGGCGCCTGTGAACCCGTCTGCCCCGTCGAAGCCATCTTCTACGAAGACGACGTCCCGGACCAGTGGAACGGCTACATCGCCGCGAACGTCGACTTCTTCGACGACCTCGGTTCTCCCGGCGGCGCGGCGAAGCTGGGCAAGGTCGACTACGACCCGCCGTTCGTCAAGGCTCTGCCCCCCATGGGCGAGGACTAGGTGTGCCTCGTATCCCGGTAGCCACAGCACTTCCCGACTTTCCGTGGGACTCGCTCGAGTCGGCGAAGGCGAAAGCCTTCGCCCACCCGGGTGGCATCGTCAACCTGTCGGTGGGGACCCCCGTCGATGCGGTCGCCCCGATCATCCAGGACGCGCTGACCTCGGTCGCCGCGGTTCCGGGATATCCGACGACGCACGGCACCGAGGAGCTGCGTAACGCCGCGGTGGAGGCGCTGCGCCGCCGCTACGGAATCACCGGCATCGATCCGGCTGCGGTGCTGCCCGCGATCGGCACGAAGGAGCTCATCGCCTGGCTGCCACGCCTTCTCGGGCTCGGCGCCGACGACCTGGTGGTCATCCCGGAGCTGGCGTACCCGACCTATGAGGTCGGTGCGCTCCTCGCGGGTGCGCGGGTGATCCGGGCCGACGGTCTCAACCGGCTCGGTCCGGAGGGTGCGTCGCTGATCTTCGTGAACTCGCCGTCCAACCCCACCGGCAAGGTGCTCGGTCTCGAGCATCTGCGCAAGGTGGTCGACTGGGCGCGTCGCCGCGGCGCCATCGTGGCGTCCGACGAGTGCTACCTGGGGTTGACCTGGGAAGGTGAAGCCCTCTCGATCCTCGACGAGCGGGTGAACGACGGCGATCTCACCGGGCTCCTCGCGGTGCACTCGTTGTCGAAGACGTCCAACCTCGCGAGTTACCGCGCGGGGTTCGTCACCGGTGACCCGGCGTTGGTGGCCGAACTTCTCGAGGTCCGCAAGCACGCGGGCATGATGGTGCCGTTGCCGATCCAGTCGGCGATGACCGCCGCGCTCAGCGACGACGACCACGAGAACGAGCAGCGTGAGCGGTACCGCCGTCGCCGCGAGATCCTTCTCGCAGCGGTGCGCGGCGCCGGATTCACCGTCGACAACTCCGAAGCCGGGCTGTACCTGTGGGCGACGCGCGGCGAAGCCTGCCGGGACACCGTCGAGTGGTTCGCCGAGCGGGGCATTCTCGTGGCGCCGGGGGAGTTCTACGGTCCCGGCGGCGGCACCCACGTGCGCATCGCGCTCACGGCCAGCGACGAACGAATCGCGGCCGCGGCCGAACGACTGGTCTGACCCGAGTCGGCACGAACGGAGCGGTCACGGTGCAAGTATTGGGCCGTGACCCTCGACGACGTCGCCGACGAACTGTACGGCCTCGACCCCGGTGAGTTCGTCGAGGCGCGCACCGCGCAGGTGACTGCGGCGCGGGAGAACAAGGACCGCGCGCTGGCGACCGAGATCGGGAAGCTGCGGAAGCCGACGGTCGTCGGCTGGCTCGTCAATCTGCTCGCCCGCGAGCTCCCCGACGAGGTCGACGCGCTCCTCACTCTCGGTGAAGCCCTCCGCGACGCGCAGCGACACCTGTCCGGCCCGGACCTTCGGCGGCTGAACACGCAGCGGCAGCAGGTGGTGCGGGCGTTGGCGCGCAAGGCCGGTGAACTCGCCGCCGAGCGAGGCCGGACGGTCGGGGAGGACGCCCTGCGGGATGTCGGTCAGACGCTGCACGCGGCACTCGCCGACGCCGAGACCGCCGAACAGGTGCGGCGTGGCCGGGTCGTGACGGCGGCGAGCTACAGCGGTTTCGGTCCGGCCGGACTCTCCGTCGTCCAGGGAAAGACCGCGAAGAAGACCTCGACGTCCGAACCCGCCACCGCGCCCCCGGCCGACAAGCCGGGGAAGAAGTCGAAGAAGAAGCCGGTGGAGCGGGACCGCGACGCCGAACGCGCGGCGGCCGAGGCCGAACTGGCGGAAGTCACGTCCCGGGCCGAGGAGGTCCGCGGTGAACTGACCGACGCGAGAACGGAACTGGAAAAGGCGCGGTCGACGCTGACGGAGATCGACCACCGGATCGAGGAACTGCGCGCCGAACTCGAACACGCCGAGCAGGAGCGGCAGTTCACGCGGAACGCGGAGAAGGCTTCGGCGGAGGCGGTGCACCGGGGGGAACGAGACCTCGACGCGGCGGAGCGGCGCGTCGAGGAAGCGCGGCGCGCAGTCGACGATCTCGGCTGAGGAACGTCCCGGATCCTTGACCTCGAGCCCCGTTCAGGTTCTAGCGTGAATTCATGTCCTTCACTGCGCAGGAACTCGAGTATCTGGCGTCACAACGCCTGGGCCGGCTCGCGACGGTCCAGCCGAATGGAACCTTGCAGGTCAGTCCCGTCGGCTTTCACTACAACGCCGGCACGTCCACGATCGACATCCAGGGCTACAACATGGCGGCGAGCCGCAAGTTCCGCAACGTCGCCGACAACGGGAAGGTGGCGTTCGTCGTGGACGACGTGCCGTCGGTCGATCCGTGGCGGGTGCGCTGCGTCGAAATCCGCGGACGCGCCGAGGCCCTCGACGCCGATGCCGCCCAGGCGAACGATCTCGGCGGACCGACCATTCGCATCCACCCCGAACGGATCATCAGCTTCGGGCTCGGCGCCACCGATCAGGACGTCCATCAACTCGTGTCGAACGCCCGCGACGTGTAAGGCGCAAACTAGGCGGAGTTGCATCCGATGACGCATTCGACGCTTTCGAAGTAAGACGCAGTCACAGCGTAGTCCGAGGCCCGACTCCCAGGAACGCCGTCACGCGGCGCCCATTCCACCAGCATTGTGGGTTTTGTCTTACATGCCGCAATGATGCATTCGATGCATCGTGGCCGACACGGCGGATCGCCCCGGTGTCGCCCACTTGGTCCCGGAGACGGCGGTATTCGGTGCGATGTTGGACGGGTGGGCGGCGCAGCAGTGCGCCCGTTTCCTCCAGCCCGCGACGATCGAGCAGCGGCGCGCCTTGTTGCGACGGCTTGCCGAGTTCACCAACGACTATCCGTGGAACTGGCAGTGCCCAGATCTCGAGGAGTTCATCGCCAGCTGTCGTCCTGACCACACCGCAGGCGTGGGCGGTGCTCGACCATCTGCGCGCGCATCCAGACGGTCTAACCTCCGGTAGCTCGGACGGGCCAGCCGGGCTGGAGCGGCTCCTCGCCGCACTCGCCGAACGGTATCCCCAGGTTCATCGGATGCGGTGTGCCGACTGCGGCGCCGTGCGGGCATTGCCGTACCGACGCGACGAGGCGAAGATCTGCGGACGCTGCTACGGCCGTACTCACCTGATCGTGTGCGCGCGATGCGGCCGGCAAGGACACCCCGCGGTCCGCGACCCCGGCGGCGGCACCGTCTGCATCCGTTGCACCAGAACGGATCCGGCGCGACACGAATCGTGTGCCCGATGCGGCAAGACCACTCCTGTCGCCTACCGGATCGACGGCGCACCGTTCTGTCAGAGCTGCGGCCCGCGCAAGCGGCACACCTGCAGCGGCTGTGGCCGCACCAATCAGATCGCTCACGCGATCACTGACGACGGGCCACTCTGTCCGCGCTGTCACCGCCGGGCTCGGGTACGCGACTGCGGGCGCTGCGGCCGCACCACCAACAACATTCGTGTCGACGACCGCCGCCGGCACCTGGATCTGCGACCGCTGCTGGACACCACCGACCGAAACATGCTGCAGCTGCGGGAAGGAGAAGCCCTGCGCGCGCCACACCACGGAGGGGCAACCAATCTGCGCCACCTGCCGCGCGCGGCAACGCCCCACCCACCCCTGCTCACAGTGCGGAAAGGCCCGGGCGATTCAGACCACCCTGCCGCTCGGCCGAATCGGCGGTGCCTGCTACCGGCACCTGCGGCGTACCCCCTCGCCGTGTGCCCGTTGCGGAAAGCGGCGCCCACTCCTCGGCGTCCTCGCCGAGTGTGGGCGGGTGTGCGGTCCCCGCTCAGGTGCCAACCGCAACTGGTACGCAGCGAGCCTCCCCGGTCCATCCCGCCGCGGCACGGTTCCCGCCCACCTGTTCGCCTATCAGCGCGAGTACGGGGTCATTCCTCGGCTGGGGTGGTCCGGTGCCGATGACGCGGTGCTGTGTCACCAGTGCAACTTCGCCGGCTGCACCAACCCCACACACATGCGGTTCGGGACCAACGCCGTCAACCGTACCGAATAGCGCCTGCGGCGCCGCAACCTCGCCAGCCCACTGTCGGACGTCCGCGGCCCCGCCGGACGCGCCCCGCCATCGCCACCACGATTCGCACGGGCCTCGCCCGCGGCGAAGCCCCTGAGAAGATCGAGGAACGGATCAGGTGCGCGGAAGCGGCCGGCCTGCCTCTCACGCTTTGGTCACTCCTTCGAACAGATCGGAGCTGGCGAGGCGTATTCCGTTGCCGGCGGTAGGCGGCCCGCTCGGCGTGTCCGAGACGCGTCACTGCTGGATCCGGTCGCCTACGCGCTGACGGCGGTGCCCAGTCCTAGTGGCTGAGCGTGCCGAGTACCGGTGTCCATTCGATGATCCTGTGGGTGGGAACGAGTCCGTGAGTGACGAAGGGGTCTTGGGTGAAGAGCTGTTCGACGGTCTCGGCGGTGTCGGCGTCGACGACGACGAATGCGCCGGAGTCGTCGGTGTAGGGGCCGGAGACGATCACGGTCTCCTGTTCGACGAGGTCGGCGAGCCAGTCTCGATGTGCGGTGCGGTGTTCATCGCGGCCTGCAGCGGTGACGGCGGAGTAGGTGTACTCGACGACGAAGAGGGGCATGTTCTCGCTTTCTCGGTGAGTGGGTGTCGTTAGGGGTCGCGTGGCGATTGTGGATCCGTGTACTGCAGTTCAGGTCCGTGGTGCATACAGGTGGGTCGAAATGGTAGTGGACGATATGTGGCGCTACCTCGCATCATGAGGGTCAGCAGTGGCTGCACAGACGCTGGGCACTGCAGGGTGGGCAGCGTTCATGGCGAGAGAACTCCGAACGCCGCGGCCAGCCGGGCGATCTTTTGGGCGCGGCTCAGACGGGGCAGGTCGCTGCCGTCGCGGAGGATGCGGCCCCGGCCTTCGAAGTCGGCGAGGAAGTCCCGGGCCCAGGTGGCGTCGTCGGTGGTGGGGCTGATGGCGGCGTTGATGACGGGCAGGTGGTCGATTTCCAGGCACAGCTTGCCGGTCAGCCCGAGGGTGACCGCAAGCGTGCATTTCTCGTGCAGAACGGTGTGGTCGTTGCTGACGGTGGGGCCGTCGATCGGGCCGGGGAGGTTCCCGAGTCGGCTGGCGATGACCAGGCGTGAGCGCGGGTAGGCCATGGCGAGGTCGTCGGCGGCGGTGCCGGTGTCGCGCCGGTAGTCGCCGCTGCCGAAGGCCAGGCGGAAGGCACCTCGAGCCCGTGCGATCTGTGGGGCTTCCTCGATGCCCAGGGCGGACTCGATCAGTGCGAGCACCGGGGTCGCGCCGCCGAGTCGGTCGAAGGTTTCGGTCACGTGCTCGGCGGACTCGGCCTTGGCGAGCATCACCCCGGCCAGGCCGGGAAGGCCCTTCAAGGTGTCGACGTCGTCGGGCCAGAACGGGGTCGAGCGGTCGTTGATCCGGACCCACGCCGAACGTTCTTCCAGCCATCGGGCGACGTCGGCGCGGGCGGTGGGTTTCGCGGTGGGGTCGACGGCGTCTTCGATGTCGAGCACGATCTGGTCGGCCCGGGACTGGTCGGCTTGGTCGAAGGTGTCTGTCCGAGTTGCGTTGACCAGCAGCCAGGTACGGGAGATTTCGGCGTCGACCGCGCGGGGTGCTATCGAGATTTTCTCGGTCATGGTCATACCGTTTCCTTATCGACCGGATGAGCGGGTTCGCTGCCGGCGAGGACGTCGATCACGGCGTGGGCGGCGGCGAGACCGGCTCGGTTGCGGGCCTCGACGGTTTGACCGGCCAGGTGTGAGGTGATGAGCACGTTGTCGAGGCTGCGGAGTCGGCTGTCGGCGGGGAGGGGTTCTCGGGCGACGACGTCGAGTGCGGCGCCGGCGATGTCTCCGGCTTCGAGGGCGTCGGCGAGGGCGTCCTCGTCGACGAGGCTGCCGCGGGCGGTGTTGATCAGGATCGCGGTGTTCTTCATCGCCTGCAGGCGCTTGCGGTCGATGAGATGCTCGGCCTGGGCGGCGGCGCGGGTGTGCAGCGACAGGTAGTCCGCGGTGGCGGTGACGGTGTCGAGGTCGACGAACTCGATGCCCGGGTCGTCGGTGCGGTGTGCGGTGTGCACGGCAACCGACATTCCGAACGCCAGACCGAGTTGGGCCACGGCTCGGCCGCTGGGTCCGTAGCCGATGATGCCGAGGGTCGAGCCGCGCAATTCGCGGCCGGCGCCGCGGGGCCAGCGGCCCTCGCGGACTCCGCCGAGGACGGCGGGAAGTTTGCGGGCGGTCGTCAGGATCAGGGCGACCGTCATTTCGGCGACCGCGTCGTGGTTGACGCCGGGGGTGTTGCACACCCGGATGCCGTGGCGGGCGGCCGCCGCCAAATCGACGGAGTCGTAGCCGACGCCGCTGCGGGCGATGACTTTCAGGGACGTGGCGGTTTCGAGCATGTCGGCGGTGACCGGTTCGCTCGCGATGACGGCTCCGTCGATTCCGTCGAACAAGGCCAACGCTTCCGCGCGGTTGCGGGTACCG
This sequence comes from Rhodococcus sp. IEGM 1305, assembly GCF_030058635.1. Taxonomy (NCBI): domain Bacteria; kingdom Bacillati; phylum Actinomycetota; class Actinomycetes; order Mycobacteriales; family Nocardiaceae; genus Rhodococcus; species Rhodococcus sp. IEGM 1305. The sequence continues at coordinate 93,651 of NZ_JASHKX010000005.1, read as the reverse complement.
CGGGCGGGTGCGTAGGTCACCTCGTGTCCGTGCCGGCGCAGAAGGTCGTCGATGTCGTCACCGGGACCGAGGTAGTCGGTGGTTACCAGAACGCGTGACATACAGGTCATTTCCTCTCGAGTTCGTGTGTGTTGCGGCCGAATGCGGCAGGGCGAGGTGGCCGCGTCGCCGCGGCCACCTCGCCCTGTCATGTCAGCACTGTGGGTTACTTTCCGGCTTCTTCGTGCTTGCCGGGCCCGGCACCGAGCGCTGCTCGTGCCTTCTCTGCGTCGAAGTCGTTCTCCCACTTGCCGATCACGATGGTGGCCATCGCGTTGCCGAGAACGTTGATGAAGACCCTGCCCTCGTTGAGGATGCGGTCGACACCGACGATCAGGGCGAGTGCGGCGAGGGGGACGTGGCCGACGGCGGTGATCGTGCTGGCGAGGACGATGAACGCTCCGCCTGCGATGCCGGCGGTTCCCTTGCTGGTCAGCATCATGACTCCGACCATGATCAGCTGTTGCTGCCAGGACAGGTCGATTCCGACTGCCTGGGCGAGGAACAGTGAGGCCATCGTGAGGTAGACCGCGGATCCGTCGAGGTTGAACGAGAACCCGGACGGGATCACGATGCCGACGACCGGCTTGCCGACACCGAGGTCCTCGAGTTTGCGGACCAGCTGCGGCAGCACCGCCTCGCTCGAGCAGGTGCTCAGGGCGACCAGGAGTTCGGCCTTGAGGTAGCGCATCAGCGAGAACAGGCCGACACCGCAGGCTCGGCTGATGACCCCCAGGACCACGATGACGTACACGACGCAGGTGCCGGTGAACAGCAGGATCAGGTAGCCGAGCTGCTGCAGGCTCTCGGCGCCGTATTTGGCGACGACCGAGGCCAGGGCGCCGAAGGTGCCGATCGGGGCCAGCCGCATGACCCAGCCGACGATCTTGAACACCACGGAGGTCAGCGCCGAGATGCCGTCGTTGATCGGTGCGGCCTTCTCGCCGGAGACGTTGAGGGCGCAGCCGAACACGATCGAGACCAGCAGTGCGGCAAGGATTTCGTTGCCGGTGACTGCACCGAACAGGTTGGTCGGGATGATGCGGTCGATGAAGTCGACCGCGCCGTGGGCCTGGCCGGCGCCGGGGATGCTCTCGGTGTCGAGCTCGGCGAGGTTGATGTTCATGCCCGCGCCCGGTTTGAAGACGTTGGCCACGACCAGCCCGATGAGCATCGACAGCAGCGACAGGACCATGAAGTAGCCGAGCGCCTTGGCACCGATCCGGCCGGCTTTCCGGAGGCTGTCCATCGACGAAATGCTCTGTGTGACCACACAGAACACGACCGGGACGACGATCATCTTGACGATGCTGATGAACCAGTCGTTCAACGGGCTGAGCGCGGCGCCGACGTCCGGGAGCAGGACGCCGACCGTGATTCCGAGGACCGCCCCCAGCAGCACTTGGAACCACAACTCGCGCATCAGCCGGCTGAGCCGCGAGCGTTCAGGTTCTGTGTGGCTCGGGGACATGGTGGTAGTAGTCATCGCGAGTGCTCCTTCGCACATCGGACCAGGTGGCGGTCCCCGCGTCAGCCGGAACCATGGAGGGTGGGGGTCAGTGGTGCAGTGCGCGGAGCACCTTGTAGAAGGCGGCCTTGCCTTCGAAACCGATGCCGGGGATCTCGGTGAGCCCGACCCGGCTGTTCTCGACGACCGCACCGTCGGCGAAGCCGCCGGTCGGCTGGAATTCGCCCGGGTAGGACTCGTTGCCGCCCAGCTTCAGTGCGGCGGCGATGTGCAGGGAGAATTGGTGTCCGCCGTGCGGGATGCACTGGCGCGAGGACCACCCGTGGTCCTTCAGCATCTGCTGCACCCGCAGGTATTCGGTGAGGCCGTAGCTCAGGGCGGGGTCGACCTGGATGATGTCACGGTCCGGGCGCATGCCGCCGTAGCGGATCAGGTTCCGGGCGTCCTGCAGCGAGAAGAGGTTCTCGCCGGTGGCGATGCGGCCGGAGTAGTTCTCGGAGAGCACGGCGTTGAGGCGGTAGTCGAGCGGGTCGCCGACCTCTTCGTACCAGAACAGGTTGTAGGGCTCGATGGCCTTGCCGTATTCGAGGGCGGTCGCCAGGTCGAAGCGGCCGTTGACGTCGACCGCGAGGCGCGAGCCGTCACCGCCGAGGACCTCGAGGACAGCGTCGATACGCTCGAGGTCCTCGGCCAGGTCTGCGCCACCGATCTTCATCTTGACGACGTTGTAGCCCATGTCGAGGAAGCCGCGCATCTCGTCCTGCAGGTCTTTCAGGGTCTTGCCGGGCGCGTAGTAGCCGCCGGCGGCGTAGACGAAGACCGAGTCGTCGGGCCGGCCGTCACCGTACTTGTCGGAGAGGTAGCGGTAGAGCGGCTTGTCGGCGATCTTCGCCGCGAGGTCGAACAGGGCCATGTCCATGACACCGATCGCGACCGAGCGCTCGCCGTGACCGCCCGGCTTCTCGTTGCGCATCATGATGTCCCAGGCCCGGGTCGGGTCCAGGTCGCCGGCCTGGTCGAGCAATGCTTCGGGGTCGGCGTCGAGGAGCCGGGGAATGGCGCGGCGGCGCAGGATCTCTCCGGCGCTGTAGCGGCCGTTGGAGTTGAAGCCGTAGCCGACGATCGGCTCGCCGTCGCGCATGACGTCGCTGACGATCGCGACGATCGAGCAGTCCATCTTGCTGAAGTCGATCCAGGCGTTCCGGATGGACGAGCTGATCGGGACGATGCCCTCGTGTACGGAAATGATCTTCATGTGCTTCCTCTCCTCACTTTCACTGGTCTTATAACGCTTATAAGACTTATAAGATGCAAGAGCGATGTTAGACTGATCGTGGCGCCGGACACAAGGGCCAATTTGTGGCCGGGAGCACAGACCGAGGATTTAGGTGAGAGAGGGCACATGCAGCCGACGAACGTCATGAACGTCTATTCGAGCAAGGGCGACGTTGCGTACGGCGAGCTCCGTCGGCTGATCTTGAGCGGCGAGCTCACCCCGGGATCACGCCTGGCGCAGTACGAACTCGCCGACAGCCTCAAGATGAGCATCACCCCGCTGCGGGAGGCGATCCGCCGCCTGAGCAGCGAAGGGCTCGTGGAGATGGACTCGCACCGCGACGTGCGAGTGGCGCAGATGAGCGCACAGGAGGCCCGCCAGCTCTTCGAGGTCCGCCTCTCCCTCGACCCCACCGCCGCCGAACTGGCCGCCGCACGGCGCACCGATCAGGACATCCTGTTCATGCGCTCCGCCCTGAGCCGACTGGTGCCGGTCACCCGTCAATGGGGCGAAGAGGGCCTGCAAGCCCACCGCGAATTCCACCGTGCCCTCTACGTCGCCTCCCACAACGACGTGCTGATCCGGTTACTCGACGACGTCTGGGACAAGTCCGACCGGTATCGCCGCGTCGGACTCGAACTTCCCCCGGGAGACGAACCCCGCATCCGCGACCTCGACGAGCACCGCCAGCTGTTCGACCTGGTCGTCGCGGGCAATGCGGCCGGCACCGGCGAGCTGATGCGCCGACACATCACCGAAAGTCTCACCGCCACCGCCATCCGCGCCCTCGAGGAACGCGAGGGTGTGACCTCACGCGAGCTGGCCTGACCTGGCCGCCTCACCCGGCTTCCATAACCAAACACCCGAATTATCCAAGCGGCAGCGCCGAAGTGCTGTACGCCAGAATTTCTGGACCCTGAAGGGAGTCACCACACCATGGGCGCAACACATCGGATCGCAGTCATCCCCGGCGACGGGATCGGGACAGAGGTCGTCCCGGAGGGACTACGGGTCCTCGAGGCCGCGGCGTCGGCATTCGACTTCCGACTCGACTACGAGCAGTACGACTACGCCAGCGCCGAGTACTACACCAAGACCGGCACGATGCTGCCCGACGGCTGGTTCGACCAGCTCAACCAGTTCGACGCCATCTTCTTCGGCGCCGTCGGCTGGCCCGATGTGGTCCCCGACCACATCAGCCTGTGGGGAAGCCTGCTGCAGTTCCGCCGCCACTTCGACCAGTACGTCAGCCTGCGGCCGGTCAAACTCCTGCCCGGCATCACCAGCCCGTTGACCGGGCGCGAACCCGGTGACGTCGACTTCTTCGTGGTGCGGGAGAACACCGAGGGCGAATACTCGAGCATCGGCGGCAAGATCTTCGAGGGCACCGACCGCGAAACCGTCATCCAGGAAGCGGTGATGACGCGAACCGGTGTGGACCGAATCCTGAAGTACGCCTTCGATCTCGCCCAGTCCCGGCCCAAGAAACACCTCACCTCCGCGACGAAGAGCAACGGCATCTCCATCACGATGCCGTACTGGGATCAGCGCGTCGAAGCGATGGCCCAGAACTTCGCCGATGTCGCAGTGGACAAGTATCACATCGACATCCTCACCGCGAACTTCGTTCTGCACCCCGACTGGTTCGACGTCGTCGTCGCCAGCAACCTCTTCGGTGACATCCTCTCCGACCTCGGCCCGGCCTGCACCGGCACCATCGGCGTGGCCCCCAGCGGAAACATCAACCCCGAGCGCAAGTTCCCGAGCCTGTTCGAACCGGTCCACGGATCGGCCCCCGACATTGCCGGCAAGGGAATCGCCAACCCGATCGGGCAGATCTGGAGCGCGAGCATGATGCTCGACCACCTCGGCGAGACCGAGGCCGCCACCGCCGTCATGACCGCAGTCGAAGACGTCCTCGCCGCCGGCAGCGACACCCTCACCCCCGACATCGGTGGCACCGCCACCACCCGAACCCTCGGCGACGCGATCCGACGACAGCTCGAAACCAACACCACGCGCGCTACCTCCTAGACCGGCTGAAATCCGAGTTCGAGGCCTGGGTCTCGACCAGGTAGGTCCGGGTGCCTGAGCGGGTCGCCTCGCCGTTGATGGATTCTCGCCGGATGGCTATTCACGACCCGGCCTAACGCGCCTAACCCATTGCATAACACAGATTTTCATTGTCTCCCACGGGTCAGCGCCGCTGCCTGGCGTGGGCTAACGATCCTGCAAACAGATTTCACGGGGACGTGGCGGTACATGCTCCTGTTCTGAGACAGGTGGTCGGGCGAGGCCGTCAGTGGGCGGCGTGGAAGGCCTGCTCGATCTCGGTTGGGATACGTCCTCGGGAGGAGAGCTCGTAGCCCTGCTCGCGCGCCCAGGCGCGGATCTTCTTCGTTCGCCCCGTGGCCACTTCCCGGCAGTGGGATTACCCGGCCGGTCCGCGCTGTGCATGCGGCCGCCGACCCGAGTGAAGTGCGCGATGTAGTACTCGAAGGTCTCGCGGAGTTCCTTCGCGTGCTCGTCCTTCAGGTCGATCACGTACTCGACGCCGTCGACTGCATAGTGGATGCTCTCGCCGTCCTCACCGAAGGCGGAGCCGTCGATGTCGTCGACCATCTCTACTACGACCCTGCGTGCACAGATTCCACTCCTCGTCTCCGGTACAGACCGGATGACAGTACTGGCAGAATCAGAAAACTTCGCGAGCCCCGGGTGCCTAGGGGTGGCCCTCGTCGAGGTTGCCGCACTCGCCGAGGCCGACAAGGATCCCGACGAGCCGGCAGCAGCGATGGCACTTATCTCCACTCTCGGCGTCCTGACCAGAGACCACGAGGGTGACCTCCCCACTGTCTGGGTGCCGGAGCCGCTCCTCATGCGAGCGGCGCGGCTCATCGAGAACACCGCCGACCTCGTCCACCACGGCTGCCCGCTACCACCGGACGACGCCGAGGACGTCCGACCCCACCTGCAGAGGGCACTGAGCGACGACGACGCCCAGCTCTGGGCGCTGATCCCCGACACCGACCGACGATCCGGCTCGGGTCTGTGGGCGGTTCCCGTCGATCGATCGTGCACACCGCGTGTCGCGAGCGCATTCGTGGCTGCAGAACGATAGAAGCGCAGAAGATCTCCGCGAAGTCCTTGATGCGGCGCCCGCAGCGATCACCACCATTTTCGGCATCGTCGTCTTCCAAATACGCTGGCAGGCAGGTATTTCCAAGTATCCGATAATTTACCTTATGCCAACTATACCGCCCCGGCACTGCATCAGATGACCGATCCGGCCCCCACGATTGGTTCCTTGGTGGGTGGCTGCGTTTCCGAGGGACTGATTGCGATGGCCAACCGCATAGTCGGACCATCTGCCTTTGTGCGGTTTACCGGCACGGCCAGCTCTCCGCAGCGAGCGTTGGCCAGCAGCGGCACCGGTTCCGGAGTCTTCGCGCAGGGCCCCTCGACAAACTGCGCCGGCGGATGGTCCACGGTGGTCGGCGGCGAGCTGGACGGCGAATTCGAACATGCCCCGCTGGCGAGAACCACAGCAATCGGGTGCCGGTGGGTTTGAGGTCGGGGCCAAGGTCGAGCCCATAGTCGGTCTTGTAAAGCGCAAGGCCGAGATTCGGGACTGTCTGCTCATCCGGCAGGTAGGTGCCATCCGGGGCGTCGCTCATGTTGCCGACGAGCTGGCCGTCTTTGCCGCGGAAGTTGATCACGACGGTCCCCAGGGTGCCCGATTGATCGATGTCGTCAGTGGCATACGCCCCCTCGTAGGGCGCCAACTCGGCCGTGCTCAACTTCTGGGGCGTCGCGGGCAGGTTACTGATTCCGGCGAAGCGGCGAAGCGACCAGTCCTCGGCGAACAGTTCGTTGAGCAGTTTCCCTCCACCCTCGGAATTGGTGAGCACGGTCATGGCGAAGTTACGGCTGGGCACCATGAAGAACCCGGATCGTTGACCCGCCCAGGTCCCGCCATGTTGGACGATCGTCTCGTTCTCCGCGGAGGGCCGCAGCATCCACGACACTCCCATGCCGGTGAGTTCGACCTGAAGCGTGCCGCCGACGCCTGGATTGGAACGCATGGCGATGAGCGAGTCTTTGCTCATCAACCGATCTCCCTTGGGTGTCGTGCCGTCGCCGAGGTGGAAGCGCGCGTAGCGCACCTGATCCCGCACGCTGGAAATCAATGATCCGGTCGGGTTGCAACTGCGCGAGAAGAACCAGAAACCCGGGTCCACAACGGCTTTTCCGTCGTCGACGTTGTGGGAGGCGGCGATATTCCGGCCGATTATCTGGTCCGAGAAGAAGTGGGTGTGACTTAACTCGAGCGGGTCCAGCAGCATCTTCTGGACGGCGTCCTCGTAGACCGATCCGGTCACGACCTCGACAATCCGCCCCGCCACAACCAGCCCCGCATTGTTGTAGGCGAAGACCGTGCCCGGCGGGGTCTTTTGTGGGAGCCGGGTCATCGACGCCACAAACTTGGTTATCGCGTCGTCGCCTCGACCGAAGTCCTGGAGATCGTCACCGAGCCAACCCGACGTGTGGTTGAGCAGTTGTCGCACCGTCGCCGTGGCGCTGGCTTCTGGATCGGCGACCGCGAAATCGGGCAGATACTGGCGTATCGGTGCCTCCAGATCGACCTTGCCCTCGTCGACGAGGCGCATCACGGTCGTTCCGGTGAACGTCTTCGTCGTGGAGCCGATCCGGAACAGGGTGTCGCCGTCCACCGGTGTCGGGTGGTCGACATTGGTGACCCCATACCCCTTGATGTACTCCTCACCGTCGGCAATGACGCCAACCGCAACCCCGGGGATCGCGTAGTCCTTCATCGCCTTGTCGATCTTGGCGTCGAGCTCGTTGAACGCTTCCTTCGCGTGCGCCGGGACGCTCGTAGCTGTGGTGGTCGACTCCTTCGACGAACATGCCGGCAATACGAACACCGCCAACCCGGCGACCGCCCCGCCAAGCACCGCCCGGCGCGACAACTCAGGGCCACCGACGGCGAACACCTCGGTCGTCATCAGCGTGGCGGGAGAATGTCGTATGCCGGCAGTTGCGTCGTGTCCGTGCAGGATGTGTCCGGCTTTTCCGGATCGTCGAAAAATGACGCGATTATCTCGGCTCCGCACGGTGGCTCTGCATACACACCGTGTGCAGCTCCGGGCACTACCGCGACTATGGATTGCGAGAGATCCTTCGCGATGTAGTCGCCCCACACCGCTCCGGTCTGCCCGTCGTAGGTTCCCGACAGCACAAGCGAAGGGATGTCACTCACGGTGATGTCTCGGATCGAGTCAGGAGCCTTCGGCACGTCCCACACTTCGCAGGCGTCGCGCAGGAACGGCAACTGCGGCGCTTGGGCCCGAACGGACTCCGGCAGTTCAGGGAATTCCTTTTCCGCCTGTTGCATTGACTGCTCGACGGTCTCGAACGGGATCCATTCACGGCACCAAATGCTCAGGGTGAGGCCCCAATGGAGGACGCCCCTCTCCGGGTGCCCCCACACCTCGGCCCAACGCGACGCAAGGGGCTGCGCATTCCCGTGTGCGAGCTCATCGACCGTTGATGGGAACTCTTTCGGTAGATGGGTAGCCACGGGGACAAACCAGTTCAGCAGCATTCCGCCGTCGACGACAACCTTCGTCTCTCCTACACCCTCAACGTTGACCGTCGTGGTGATGGGCTTCGCTTCAAGCTCATTGACCAGCCGGATGAACGTTGCCCCCAGGTCGGGATAGCGCTCTTTGCATGCTGGCTGGTCCTCGCACGCCTTGACCATGTTGTCGAATGCTTGGCGAGCGCTGGCCCAGGTCCACCCCAGGGCACCAACCGATGGAGGCGTCACTCCGTCGAACACGATCGACTCGATAGCGTCGGCGTCTTGACGCATGTAGATCAGCGCAAGGTCGGTACCGTACGAGTGGGAGAACACATTCCACTTCTCGAGGCCGAGTGCCTTGCGTAAATCAATCAGGTCATAGGTGCTCTCGGTCGAATTGAACGCCGAGAGGTCAACGGTGGGGGCCAGGCGGTCGTGGCACTCCTTCACCGCTTCTACGTACGCATCCCGTGTGGACTCAGCGTTCCACGCCATTCCGATCCTTTGGGCGAAGAACTCGAAAATCTCCGGGCAGGGCAACGGCGAGCTGGACGTCGCGTTGCCGCGCTGTCCCATCAGGATCAGATCGCGATCACGGTTCAGCGGGACGTCCGGGTTGATCGGGGGATCCGTGACCCCATCCTGACCGGGCCCGCCCATGAGAAAGACGATCGGAGCCTTGGTCGGCGGCTGAGTTTCCGACGGAACGATCGCTACTGCCAAGCGCAAGGTTCCGCTGTCTTCTTTGGTGCGGTTCACCGGTACCACCAAGTCCCCGCAGCGAGCATTCTCCAGCAGGGGGACCGGATTCGGCGTCTTCGCGCACGGACCCTCGACAAACTCCGCCGGCGGATGAGCCACAGTCGTCGGTGGCGAACTGGACGGATCGGAATTGTTGCTACACGCTGAGCTGACGAGAATCGAGACAAACGCAATCGCCGTTATCTGGTTCACAAACCGCATGTCGACCACCCTGAATGGCGACCGCCCGAACCTTGTGTTCGGCTCGGCCCGAGTATTTACCCAGATAAATCCTGGCACACCCCATATACCGGAAGTTTGAGAACCGATGAAATCCGGCGATCCTCATGCGGACGCTCGGTGATGAATCGAATCGTGCGGTCGGCCAGCTCGGTTGGGAAGGCATTCCATAGGCGGCGCGTGATCACCGCCGCAAAACGAGATAGTCGGTGCGATAGATTCCCCGATTGGCGTCAGGGACGGGCCAGTTGCCCGCTGTGGTCATGATGAAAGGCAGCCCGTCCAGTCGATTGTCCATACGCGCGCCCAGCGTCCCGCTCGCGATCCTCTTACAGGACACTCAAAACGCTCCCTCACTCGAACGGCCACCAACTTGGAATCTGACGCGGCTCCCCGATCGGGCCGCATCCACGGGCGATAATGGTCCCTATGACCGCAGAACTTGTCCCGTGCGAGATGGACAAGTGCCAAGACGAGGCGACGCACACTGTGCGGATCCAATTAGCTGATCAGCCCGAAGAGATCTGGTAGTTGTGCCGATCACGACGGCCAACGCAAGACCGCAGCGGGCCGAAGGCGCAGCCGCCAGTCGAGCAACCCCCTGCCTTCCGATGCAGGGACTGCGATCAGGTTCGGCAGGACTTCACTCCGCCCTGCCCGGTCTGCGGCTCGCCTAATCGAGCGATCAGCCCGCGCTCCGCAGCAATCGCCTTGTCAGTGTTGTGCGCCAAATATGCTGGTACAGGATCCTTTTCGGAGTACCGATAGCGAATATTATGTAAACTGGATTGCTCCGTATTTCATCAGATGCATCATCGGCTTCATGCAGGAACCCGTGGGAGCCGCCCGGATCTAAACGTCGCCGACGGGGTGACCGGGCGACGGCCTGTGCGGCGAAGGCTTCGTTCAGTTCGATGGTGTCGATGTCGCCGGGGGTACGAATCGCGCTCGCGTGCCGAGACCGATGTTGTAGGACCTTCGCCCCTACACACAGGGTGCTCGTTCTGGCATCCTCCGATCGAGGACACCAGTTGTTCGGCCCTCCGGCCATCCGGGGTGCGGGGACGGTCAGGGTGTCGAGATCGGCCCTCGGTGGGAGGCGCCGTCTCGTCGGCTGCAGGGAGTGAATGACCATGGCGCAGGGCACAGTGCACTGGTTCAACGGCGAGAAGGGCTTCGGATTCATCCGCCCCGACGACGGCAGCGCCTACCTCTTCGTCCAGTTCTCCGAGATTCAGGTCAGCGGGTACAAGTCGCTCGAGGAGAATCAGCGGGTGGAGTTCGAGGTCGGCCGGGAACCGAAAGGGGTTTACGCCCAGAATGTGCGCCCCGTCTGAGCCGATCGGCGCCGTGCAGCGGGCCGGCGTCCTCGAGCGGGACGGTCCGCGCGTCGCCGGGCCCACCATTGCCTGAGGTAGTGAGGATCGCCCCAGGCGGACCACCGTCTCTGGTGCGTGCCACGGAGCGTCTGACGGGATGAGCCCAATGCCGGAAGACGCCGAGGACCGATTCATCGCTGGACGCTCCTGGGCGTGCGGGTCGACGCGGTGGAGTGTTTCGCGGACTGTACCAACATGTGCTCACTGCCGGAGACCTGAAGTGGGCCTACGCCGAGAAGGACTACCGGCTGTTGGGCGTCAACACATCCCTTCGTCGCCAGCAGGAAAGCATTCGAGCCGCCATACTGCTCAGCCGACACGACCTGGGTCCTCTGGCCGTGGCATTTGTGGGCGCGGCACTTGTTGTCGTTTTCCGACGCATCCTGGGGCGTGGATGGGAAACTGTGCGTGCTGGGACGAGGCATTTCGCATGCCTGGAGGCGCAGATATGCGCCTGATGTTGTATCGGTGCGGTCGTCAGAAGCGAGGTCGAAGCAGTGACCGGCATTGATTTCGACGAAGTGGGGCCCATCGACTATCTGGTCGTGGAGTTTCCTGCCGAGCACCCGCCCGACGGCTCGGCTCTTCCCCTGTTGCTTGACCTGGTCGAGGGGAACATCATCCGGGTCCTCGATCTGGTTTTCGTCCGGAAAGGCGCCGACGGATCGCTCGCCGGGATCGCGGTCGAGGATGTGGGCTTCACCGGGACCGTCGATGTGACGCTGTTCGCCGAGGCAGCGTCGGGCCTGATCGACCGGGGGGATCTCGAGCAGGCGGCGGCTGTCCTCGAACCGGGTTGCGCCGGAGCGATCCTCGTGTACGAGAACCGCTGGGCGGCACCGTTCGCGTCCGCTCTACGCCGGGAAGGCGCCCAACTCGTCGCGTCGGGACGGGTACCCGTCCAAGGCATCCTCGCGGCGCTCGATTCTCTCGACGGCTCCACCCGATAACCCGAGGAGCGCACCGTGCCCGGACTTCTCCGCGGAATCGCCCGCACCGCCGTGATCGCGGGAACCGCGACCACCGTCTCCAACCGGGTCTCGCGGCGGCAAGGCCAACGCTGGGCCGCCCAACAGCCGCCACCGACGCAGCAGGCTGCACCACCGCCGCCCACCCCACCGGCAACGCCGCCACCGCCCGCAGGTGGTGCCGATCGTCTCACCGCGTTGAAACAACTCGGTGAACTGCGCGCACAGGGGGTTCTCACCGACGACGAGTTCAACGCCGAGAAGGCCAGGATCCTGGCCTCCTGACCGGAATCACCGAGTGGACGGAGCACTGACAATGGACGGTTTCTGGGATTTCTTCTGGATCGTCATCGTCTCTTTCCTGTTCGTGTCCTACCTGATGGTGCTGTTTCAGATCATCACCGACCTGTTCCGTGACCACCGGATGTCCGGGTGGCTCAAGGCGCTGTGGTTGTTGTTCTTGTTCCTGATTCCGTTCCTGTCGGCGCTGATCTACCTGATCGTGCGTAACGAGGGCATGACCGAGCGGTCCGCGGCGGCCTTCGCGCAGGTCAAACAGGCCCAGGACACCCACATCCGGGACGTCGCGGGCACGGGCACGAGCGAGTCCCCGGCCCAGCTGATCGCCGACGCCAAGGCACTGCTCGATTCAGGGGCGATCACCCCGCAGGAGTTCGAGACCCTCAAGAGCAAAGCGCTGACCTAGCACCGAAAGGCGCCGAGGCACACCCTTTCTCACACCCCGCACTGCCGCCATCGAAGGAGAGGCAACGGCCATGATCGATCGCACGGACACTCCCGTCAGGATCCGTCGGCGCGGGCGGGGGTGGGGGTCATGAGCACGGTGGACGGGCCTGTCGACCAGCCTCCCGCCGAGGCCGCGGCACGCACCAGAGCCTGGCGCTCAGGTGATGGCATCTGTTCACCTGCTGCTCTATCCGGTCGACGGCGGGGTTGCTGCGGAGCGCACGGTGACCCTGTCGGCGGCGAAAGCGGACAACCCGACGGTTCCGTTCATTCACAACTGTGGTGGCTTCCAGGTCGACACCGCCCAGATCGCCGCGACATCAAGTGCGATGATCACCATCGACCAGGACGGGTAGTACGGCAGCCACAGGAAGTTGGCGAGGATCGAAATGGCCGCAAGGACGATCGCCGCTACCCGCGCCCAACGCGCGCCGGCGGCCAACGCGAGACCGACCACGCAGAGCAGCACCCCGAAGGCGATGTGAAACCAGCCCCAGACGATGAGGTCGAACCGGTAGGTGTACTCGTAATCCACCGAGAACCCTTCGCTCTCGGCGACACCGGCGATGCCCTGGGCGAACTGGAGGAGACCGACGGTCAGCACCAGACTGGCCGCCCCGAGCGATGTGGCGGTCACCACGCGCTGTTCGGTCGACGACTCCTCGGTCATGATGTACCCCCTTCCGGCGGGGCTGCCCGCACGCCGTATCTGCTCATTGTCCGCCTCAGTCCATCGGGTCCGCCGCGGAATGTGGGCTGGACTATGAAGGACTCCATCGGCGGCGGACCCGCCCGCCGGTCGATGACCACGATGCGCGTGGCCACAGGTGCGGGTGCGGGGATCACCGTCGAGTGTCCGGGGCGGGTCGGGTCTCCGGGTGTGGGTGGTCCCGGGACCAGGCGGCGTAGCGGTCGGCGAGGGGGCTGGCGGTGAGCCCGTGCGCCAGGACGGAGAGCGCGATCGTGATCACCGCGGTGGTCAGTAGTAGTTCTTCGTGGGGTAGCTCGCCCGGTTCTTCGACGATGAGGATGGCGAAGACGATGGTGGCCAGGCCCCGGGGCCCGAACCAGCCGAGGAAGGCCACGGTCGGGGCGCGAGGGTGCGTGCCGACCAAGGACAGCGCAACGGGCAACATCCGGACGACGGTCAGGCTCACGACGGCGTACCCCAGCACAGCCCAGGAGAGACGACCGAGTGCGGGACCGAGCAGCACGGCCCCGAAAACGATGAAGGTCACGGCACTGAACAAATCGCCGGCCTCGTCGATCATGTGCCCGGCGTTGCCGACATCGACGTCGGCGCGGCGCCAGAGTGCACCGAAGGTCAGTCCGCCGACAAACGCGGCAATGAATCCGGAACCGCCCAGCGGCACGGCGGCGGTGTAGGCGAGCAGGGCTGCGGTCACCGGCACGGTGTGCGCCCACAGCGGATCGAGGGCGCGGCGCCGACTGGAGGTCACCAGGACCGCGGCCGCGAGTACCCCTGCGCCCACCCCCGCGACGATCCCGTATCCGATCTGCTCGGTGACCAGACGGGCAGCCGCACCGCCGCCGATCGTGCCCGCCTCGGCATGCGCGATCGCGAGCACGGTCAGGAACAACGGCACACAGATCCCGTCGTTGAGCCCGCTCTCGACGTTCAAGCCCTGCCGAATCCGCATCGGCAGCACGGGGAGGGTGACCACGGCCTGACCAAGCGCGGCGTCGGTGGGGGCGAGGATCACCGCGAGCAACAACGCCTCGGGCCAGGCAAGGTCGCCGAGCACGATCGCGGCGGCACCGAATCCGGCCGCGATGGTCAGCGGCAGACCGATACCGAGAAGTCGCGCAGGCAGGGAGATCTCGGTACGGAGTTCGGCCAGGTCGACGTGTGCAGCGTCGGAGAACAACACCAATGCCAGGGTCACCTCGGCGAGCAGTTTGACGATCTCGGCGGTGGCGTGCACATCGACCACGCCGACCGCCTCCCCGCCGAGCAGGAACCCGCTGACGGTGAAGACGATCGGGGCGGTGATCGGCGTGCCCGCAACGCGCCCCGAAATCGCCACGAAGCCGAGCAGGACCACCGCGATCGCCGGCAACGCCCACGTCATGCCGGCCACGCCTCACCGCCGGTCGACATCACCGCGGCACGAGGTCGTGTCGACGGCCGCCTGTGCTCCGTGCGTGCATGTCGCACTGTTCGTTGTCCCGTGTTCGCTTGGCTGTTTATCTCGCCGGTGGATTGGGCTGTGCGACTCGGTCCTTGTCGGGGTGCCATGTCGAGACGGCCCAGATCACCACGGCGTTGAGGGCGATGATCGTGATCGCCCACATGGGGTAGTAGGGCAACCAGAGGAAGTTGACGAGGATCGAGACCGCGCAGATCACCATGGCGGTCACTCGCGCCCAGGCGGCACCAGTGAACAGGGCGATTCCGGCGGCAGTGACGATCGCGCCGAGAACCAGGTGGGTCCATCCCCATGCGGTGAGGTCGAATTGGTAGGTGTAGTCGATTCCGGTGACGATTACCTCGTCCTTGGCGATCGCGGACAGGCCCTGGAGTACTTCGAGGATACCGACGGTGACGAGCAGAACCGCCCCACCCCTCGCGGACCCTTGCACCACATCGCGTTTGACCACAGATTCCTCGGACATGACCGTTCCCTTCCCGGGCAACGCATGAAGTGTTCCGGCAGGTTTGATTGTCCTCTTGTCGGGCCGTGCTGGCGGCACTTCGCGGCAGGTGTGGGCCCGCAGACTGGTCTCCAGGACCAGGACCAGGACCGCACGTCGCCCCGCCCACTCAGAAGCGGCGAACCCCGTCCCGCAGCCGTCGGCCTGATATATCTGTGATGCCCGGCTGCGACAGCCCGACCGATGGGAGCCGAATCGGCGCCGTGCGGGAGACGGGGCCCGTGCCTCCGTGCCGTCGCCGACCGAGTCGTGCAGCGCCTTCCGCCCAGCCCCCGAGCTCGTCTGATACGGATGCCGGGGACGGCGAACTGCCAATGGACCGAGCACTTCCCACGCACGGGCCGGATAGCGGTAGCAGGTCACCGGTTCCGCGTTTCGCCTTCGATGCGGATCCACAACCAGGCATGCCGGCAACAGCAAGATCTCGATGAACGACACAAACCGGGGGCGCGAGAAAGGAGGGGGAAAGACTCGTTGCCCGACGCCCGGCCGGGGATCGTGCGCTTCAACCAGGTCGCCCCGCACCATGGGACACTCGGTGCAGCGGAATGGACGGACGGTGGGCCTCCTATGACCGAAGAACCGAACAACGGTGGTTCCGAGCGGGCAACGGGCCCTCGGCGGACGCTCGCGATCCTGCTGGCAATGGCGATGTTCGTGCTCGTCGTCGACACGTCTCCAGCGGCACTCCGGTGGTGGGGGCGGTCGTTACGCTCGTGTCGGTGCCGTGGGGGGTAATCTTCTTCGCCAGTGCGCCGGCC
This sequence comes from Rhodococcus sp. IEGM 1305, assembly GCF_030058635.1. Classification (NCBI taxonomy): domain Bacteria; kingdom Bacillati; phylum Actinomycetota; class Actinomycetes; order Mycobacteriales; family Nocardiaceae; genus Rhodococcus; species Rhodococcus sp. IEGM 1305. The sequence continues at coordinate 77,751 of NZ_JASHKX010000005.1, read as the reverse complement.
TTCTGCTGCACCTTCGGGGCCATGTCTTTTAGGGTCTCCGTCGCGCCGCCCACCTTCTCCTGCACGGTGAGGTTGTGCCAGGCTTCGAGGGACTGATCCCTCATCTTCTCGTAGGTTTGTCGGCCATACCGGGTTCCCAGGACGAAGCACACGGCCGCCCCCGCTGCGAAGAACCACGCTTTCTCCATGAAATCTCCTGACGTGTAGCACCGGCGATCAGCCGAATCATCGTCGGAACGCCCTGCTTTACAGCTGACCTAGCCCCGAACGCGGGGGGAGTGCACAGTCGTACCCCAGCGCCGGCGTCCGACACCTCGTGGTGGACGGGTCAGACGCCTGCCGCAACGTCACGGCCCGGAAGACGATGCAGTGCTCTCCCCGGTCATGCGTCCGATGGTGTCGAGGACGATGCGGCACGCACCCTCCCGAAATGACACTCCGGATATTTTGCGGGACAGAGACGTCCGCACCCTAAACGGCGATTCTCGCTGATCCGATCGCACCCAGGTGGGTGACGAATGGTGCGATCACTCCGTTCCGGCATGGGCAGTGGTTGTGGGTGCACAACGGCGCACTGCACGGGTTTCACGAGATCACGATTACCCGCCGGGCGGGACGGGCAGTCTGGATCCATGAGCAAGGCGCAGCAGGAGCGGGAAGACAAGTACGACGTCGGCGCCGACTTCGCGGTTCCGGACCTGGACGACCTGGTCCCGCCGGGAGGTCGGCTCGACGAAGACACCGTCACCCTCGACAGCGAATACTTCGACACCACGGACCGGGACCTGCTCCGCCACCACGTCACGTTGCGGCGCCGATCCGGGAACACCGACGCAGGGTGGCAGCTGAAGGTGCCCGACCGCAAGGCGCGCACCGAAATCCGGGTGCCGCTCACCGCGGACGACACGGTGCCCGGCGAGCTGGCCGCCCTGGTCTCGGGGGTGGCCCTGGGCAAACCGGTGCACCCGGTGGCGTCGATCTCGACGGTCCGGCTCCGGCTCCGGATGCTCGACCCGGACGGGAACCTACTCACCGAGGTCGCCGACGACACGGTCCGCGCCACCGCGACCGCCGCCTCGGCCGGGGACGGCGCGGTCGCCAGCGAGTGGCGCGAGGTGGAGGTCGAACTGGGCGATGCCGGTGACGGGAAGCTGCTCGAGGCGGTCGGTGAACGGTTGACCCGGGAAGACGCCCGCCCGTCCTGGTATCCGTCGAAACTGTCCCGGGCACTGAACCCGAACGGTCCGGGCACCGTCGACGACGACCCCGCTGCCGACGACTCCGGGGCGGAGGTGGTTCGGGAGCTGTTGACCGCCTACCTCGACACCCAGGTCCAGGCGATCGTCGGCGGGGATGTGTGGCTGCGCCGCGGGTTGGACCCGGTCCATGCCACCCGGGTCGGGATCCGGCGGTTCCGCAGCACCCTGCGGGTGTTCAAGAAGGTGCTGGATCCCGCCGCCCGGACGCGGCTCGACGTGGAACTGTCCTGGTACGCGGGGGTGCTCGGTGAGGTCCGGGACCGGCAGGTTCAGCGTGCCCGGTTCGCCGCCGCGGTCACCGACCTGCCCGAGGAGCTGGTACTCGGTCCGGTCGCCGCCCGGATCGAGAATGATCTGCTCGCCGAGCAACTCCGGTACCGCGCCGAGGTCATGGAAACCGTCGACGGTGACCGGTACCGGAACCTGCTCGCCGAACTGGCGCGGTGGCGCACCGACCCGCCCATGACCGAGAACGCGACCTCCGGGACCCGGGCGCTGAAGAAGGCCGCCCGGAAGGCCCGCCGCAAGGCCGACAGAAGGTTGGCGGCCGCCCTCGACGACGGCGGCGACGTGGCCCTGCACCGCGCCCGGAAGGCCGCGAAGCGGGCCCGCTACGCCGGCGAACTCACCCGTGGACTGGTCGGGAAGAAGACGAGCAAGAAGAGGATCGCCGAATACAAGAAGATCCAGAAGGTTCTCGGGGAGCACCAGGACAGCGTGGTCGCGCTCGGGACCCTCCGCGACCTCGGTGCCCGCGCCGGGAGCACCGGCGGCGAGAACGGATTCACCTTCGGGTTGCTCTACGGGCTCGAGCTGCAGGCCGCCCGGCGTGCCCGCGACGATGCCGCCCGGCTCACCACCTGACCCTTCGAGCACCGCGCGCACCGCCGACGGGCTCATGACACCCCGATCCACGGGTGGACACGGCATCGACGTGCCCGGCGTCTCCCGGCGGGCGGGCTGCTCGCACGTCTGCTCACCCACGTCCCGGCGGGAACTCGAGGAGCTCGACGACTACACCGCCGCCTGGGCGGTGACCAAGTCCTGGCGACCGGCAACGGAACCGACACCGCACCCCGCTGCGCCATTTCGAGTTCATTCACCTCCTAGGGACCCGACTCCAGAACCTCTGTCTGATCGAAATGCGCGCAATCGCGGATCAAACGCCTGGTGAGCGGTGCACACTGAGAACGGGCATACAACATCGGCGTCCCGAGAGGTGAATCGTCGTGACCGACAAGTCGACCGTCCGTCAAGAGATCGCCGCCGACACGATGATCGGTGCCGCGATCTTGCTGGTCACCAGCGGTGTGCTGCATATCCTGCAGGGGATCGCCGCGATCGGCAACGACCAGGTCTTCGTCGTCATCACCGACTACACCTACGAATTCGACCTGACCGTATGGGGGTGGGTCCATCTCGTGCTCGGAATTGTGATCGCGCTGGTCGGCGCCGCCCTGTTCCGCGGTGGCCTGTGGGCGCGAACGTTGGCAGTCACCCTCGCGGCAGCATCGATCGTCGTCAACTTCCTCTGGCTGCCCCACTACCCGGCGTGGGCGATCGCGATCATCGCGATCGACACGGCGATGATCTGGGCGGTCATGACTGCGATCCCTCGCTCGGCCCGGCACTGACACACGCGATCGACGCCGGTACTCTCGACGATCTTCGGTCGTGAACGCGGTGGGGGCAGGGTGAGATGCGCGCCCAGACCGCACGCGAAGATGTGGGGTACGGCGATCGGAAACCTCTTGTCCCCTGGCTGATCCACCACCGAGGAACGGTGCGTGGTGCGATGATGAGGGTATGCGCCGCCATCGTTGGCCGGCTCTCGCGCCACCGGCAGATCGGGGCCTTCGTGTGCACCCCCCGACGCCGATCGTTGCCGAGAAGGACCTGGACCTGGAACTGTCCGCGGTCACCGCGTTCACGTCGGGGCTGCTGCTGCAACTAGCGATGCGGGTCACCGGGATCCGCGCCGACTTCGCCCGCTACGAAACCCGTCCCCTGACCGACCCGAACGACTGGTCGGCGCGGTGGTCCGATCTGAGCGTGCAGGTCCGCGCCGACGATCTCGACGGGCCTGCCGACGCCCTCCACCGAAGCGAACCGCCCACCGGGGAATCCGGGCCCTACCGGGCGACGCCGTCATACTGGATCGGCGCCTACCCTCGGACCGGGAAGCTGACCGTCACCACCAGCTGGACCGAGATCGGACTCCACCGGACCTCGATCATCGTCGCTCTCGGCCCCAGCCCCTTTTCTACCGCGTCCGAATCCGGTGCGGGACGGTAACAGCCACCGACGCACACCCTCCGCCGCCTCACCCGGCGCAACGATGGCCGCGGGTGTTTAGGCCCAACACCAGCCGCATTCGAGACACTGCCGGTGTTCGACAGGCGGTACCGGAACCAGGCCGCGACGCGGTCGCCAATATCAGACTTGCATCGAGGATCCGTTTCACCACGCCGAACCCAGTGAAAAGTGATATCGAAAAGTGTCCCCGCCCGAGCGTCCGGGCAGGACAATTCTTCTCATGGACGACAACGAAAAACACGCCCTCGATGTCGTCCGCGCCCGGCTGTTCCAGCGCTACCCCGATCTCGAACCCGAGATAGTCGAGGATCTGATCGCGGCAACGCTTGACCGGTTCGACGGCTGCCGCGTCCGGGACTTCGTTCCCCTGCTGATCGAGCGGGCCACCACCCGCACACTCGACGCCACGTACAGCCGGACACCGGCGCCCCCGGAACCGATCCGAACCTCGGAACTTCCCGCCACCGCACACGCCGAACCGGCGGCACCGGCAGTGATCAGCAGCGGGAGAGTGCGCGGTGTGCGGGGTGCCTTCGCCCGTCGCTCACCCCGCCTGTCCTAATCATGTTCCATGAGGGGGCGAGGCCCAGGAGCGGGAATGCGAAGCCCCGCGCGCCATCTGGGGTCGGACGCCGAGAAGCTCACCCCAGAGCTCACCGCCACCATCACGCAGCAGCGGTGATCTGTCGCCGGGGATTTCTCGCGCTCTACTGTGAAGCCACAGTGCCGGTGACCCGCACAAACACATCCCAGTCCGCACAAACAAACAAATACAAGACCGACCAACCGACCCAGCTGGCCCGTTCCCAGTCATCCGGCGAAGATGGTCATCCAGCCCCTCCAGCCGGAATCCGGGTTCTCCCGCGAACGGAGCACGCGGCGGCGGACAATCGTCGTACCGACACATCGAAGCTTCGAGGAGGACCAGACATGTCCGATCGCAGCGTGGGGGTGGGCCCAGCGTCCGAGTACCCCTCGACCAAACAGAGTTTCGCGGCCGGCACGTCGATGTTCGCGGCCATCATCATGGTCACCGTTGGCTTCATCCAGTTCTGCCAGGGCATCGCCGCGGTCGCCGACGACGAAGTGTTCGTCCGCGGGATCGACTACGTCTACAAGTTCGACCTCACCACCTGGGGCTGGATCCACCTCGTCCTCGGCGCCCTCGTCGCGATCGTCGGCCTCGCCCTGTTCACCGGCGCCGGATGGGCCCGGGTGTCAGCCATCATCGTCGCCGCGATCTCGATTCTGGCGAACTTCCTGTGGCTGCCCTACTACCCGGCGTGGTCACTGCTGATCATCGCCCTCGACGTCGTCGTCATCTGGGCTGTCTCGACGTGGAACCCCGACCAGGATCTGCGAGACGGGACCTTCCGCAGCACCGGCACTCCCACAAGGTAATTCCGGTCGGCATCACGGTCGGACCGGACCCGTCATCGACGAGCGATCTTCCGTGCGGATCGCCCAGCAGGTCGATAGCCGCTGCGGATACCCCAGGATGATGCCGATGCGGATCAAGTTTCACGAACAGCTCGACGACCTGACCAACCGGCTGGCGCTGATGTGCCACCTGGCCGGTGAGGCCATTGAGTCGGCCACCGACGCCCTGGTCCGGGCTGATCTTCCGCGGGCCGAGCGGGTCTTCGACCTCACCGAGCAGATCGAGCGGTTACACGGTCCGTGTGAGGAGCAGGCGATGGCGTTGCTGGCGTTGCAGGCCCCGGTCGCCCGGGATCTGCGCCAGGTCGTCACCGGGGTGCATTTGGTGTCGGATCTGAGCCGGATGGGCGGGCTGGCGCAGCATGTGGCCGAGAGTGTGCGCCGCCGGCACCCGAACCACGTCACCTCGGGGGAGACGGAAGAAATCCTGAACCGGATGGGGCGAGCGGCGACCGCGCTTGCCGGTCTCGCCGAACAGGTCCTGCGCACCCATGATCCCGAGCTGGCCGCCGAGCTCGGCAGACGCGACGACGAGCTCGACGACCTGCACCGAGACTACTGACCCTGATCGAGGATCCGGCCTGGTCCGGCAGCATCCCGGCCGCGGTCGATGTCACCTTGTTGGGGCGTTTCTACGAACGTTTCGGTGACCACACCGTCGTGGTCGGGCGCCGGGTGATCTTCCTCGTCACCGGCGAACCCCTGAGCCCGTAGACCGGCGCACTCGGGTCGCCAGCGTGGACCGCGACGGGCCTACTGAATGCTCGCGGCGCGGCGCTGCTGGCGAGCGTATCGGCGTCGCTCGGTCTCGCTCATCCCGCCCCAGGTGCCATACGGTTCGGGAGCGGACAGGGCGTAGTCGCGGCAGGGAGCGAGCGCCGGGCAGCTCGCGCAGAGCCGCTTCGCTTCGGCTTCCCGGCGGGCGCGGTCGAGTCCGCGTTCCTTGTCGGGAGAAAAGAAGATCGCCGCGTCGACGCCCCGGCACGCTGCCCGGGGCACCCCACTCGGCGACGAGCGGACCATGGGGGTCGGTGTGCCGCGGATCGCGACCATCGGGGTGCACTGGCGGTGGAACAGGGCACGGTAGCGATGCCATGGGAAGGGGGCCTCCGGACGGACATCCCGGGGAACCGTCGCAGGGTGACGTGTGGCGATCAAACCTGGACTCGTTCCGCCGGGGCGAAGAATTACCAGGGCACTACCCGACCTCGCCGTGCCCGCACTCCGTTCTGCCGTCTCCGGCGCGCGAAGGGCCAGTGAGTCGCCAGAGAGGGACAGTCATCGATGGCACATCGCCCCTGACAGCGCCAGATGAACTGAAAGTGGGGCGCCAAACGCGTCCGGAAAACGATCCATTTTCGACACCGCCTCTGACCGGCGGATTCGGCACGTCGGAGGCGCGAAAACCTGTGTCGAGAAACTGTGTCGAAAACCCTAGCCCACTGCACTTTTCGACAATCTGATGGCTGTGACTCACGGCGATAGGTGGCATTGATTTCGCGGCTTTATATGGCGCTGCCTGCCGGACTCGCGGAGCCGCCGTTAGTCGTGTGAATTGGGATTGGGCTTGCAGGACGAACGGAGGGAATCGGGGCCACCTCCGTTCGCTGCGGCGGCGACAGAATGTGCGAGGGGCACCTTCCTGGTCGACGGCACACTGTCAGTGAGCGCCGGCGTCGTGGAAGGAGAGATGGTTCGGGCGGTGAACCTTCTTGGTTGGCGCGCCATTGGTCGTGAAGCAGATACGCACAGCTGAGAGTTCGGCGAATTCAGTTGATGCCCTTCGCCCACCATCCGGATGGCGGGGATGCCGCAAGCTCCCAGCGTGGCGCGTAGTGCTCGAGGAATATCTGCCCGACCAGTTCCCCGCGGCTGCGCACCCCGGTCTTGTCGAAGATCGACTTCATGTGGTCTTGAATTGTGTAGACGGATAACGACATTGCGTGCGCCATCTCCCTTGTCGATCGCCCTTGGATGCACAGCGTAGTGAGATGGCATTCGCGTTGGGACAGTCCGTAGGCCATGGCAATGACGGGCGCGATCTCATGCGGCGTCGCGGGTTGGATGATGACGGCGGTGCGTCCGTCTTCGACGCCGGAAAGCCTGGTCCCGTACAGCAACAGCCAGGCGCCGGATCGCGTGCGTACCCGCGAGCGCGCGGCAAGTTCCAGCGGATCGGTGCCCGGTTCGATCGCCCGCGCCCGGGCCGCGATGGCCTGCACGACCTTCGATTCGAACGGCGTCGACGGCGCCGGGACCTCGACAATTTCGTCGATCCAGCGTTCCGCGGCGGGTGAGACCGATTCCGGGTTGCCCGCGGCGTCGAAGACCACCACGCCGGGGCCGTAGTCCACGGTCGTCACGGCGGCCTCGACCTCGTGGAGCATCGAACGTCGCAGACCGGTCGCGAGCGCGGGCGCCAGCGCGGCGATTGCGCGGACGTGCTCGGCGGTGTACCACGGCGCGCCCGCATCGCGCAGGAATGCCGCTGCACCCCAATAGACCCCGTCCGACACGAGGGAGACCCGCAGCTCGTCGCCGATTCCGTACGCCTCGTGCGAACGGTGCCGTGCACTGCGGGACAAATCTCCGTGAGTATCCAGACTAAGTGCACCCGCCAGGCGGCCACTGTGCGCAAGAAACGCCCACTTGTCGACGTCCTCGACCTCGTATTCGTAGTGCGCCAACCAGGATCCGGAGCACCCAACGTTCCGGTTGACGCTGCCGGTGAACAGGATGGTGCCCGGGTCGACGGTGTGCCAGCAGCAGCGGTCATGTGGGATCACCGTGCGCAGGGCCTCGCTCATTCGCGCGCTGTACCCCACCCAGTCCAGCTGGTCGGCGGCGGCACGCCAGATTTGATCGCGGACGCGTGGCAGCGAGCTCTGCGCCATGTCCGAAGTGTATCGCAGCAGGTCAGGGCTGCCTACCCCAGAAATCTGGGTGAATTGCCCAGGATTCAGGGATATGACGCAGAACCGACAACGACGACGCTGGTTTCATGACGATGACAGCCCATACCTCCGCCGAAACCGACCACGACCTGCCTGACCCGGAGCCGATCATGCAGCTGGCGTCCGGGTTCATGGCCGCCAAACACCTCTTCGCCGCCAGCGAACTCGGTTTGTTCGAGGCGTTGGGCGAGGGCCCCACCGACCTGCATGGCCTTGCCGCCCGCACCGGGCTTACTGCCCGAGCCACCCGGATCAGCGCCGACGCCATGGTCGCGCTGGGTATGCTCGAACGCCGAGGCGAACAGTATGTCAATACCGAGACGGCGGCCGCGTTCCTCGCCGGCGGATCGCCCGCCGACCTGCGTCCGCTGCTGCGGTTCTGGGACAAGATCAGCTTCCCGGCGTGGGAAGACCTGGCCGACGCACTCGCCCGCGGGCCGAAACGCCAGATCTTCGACCTCGACGCCGCCCTGCAACCCATCGCCTCGATCGGTATCGAGGCGTTTTCGGCCGGCCCCTCGCTCGCCCTGCCGGACACGGTCGATCTGTCCGGTAGTCATCGACTCCTCGACATCGGAGGCGGCACCGGCTCCTGGTCCATCGCGGTGGCGCGCCACTGCCCGCAACTGAGCGCGACCGTGTTCGAGCTGCCGGCGGTTGCCCAGACCGCGCAGGACCGCATCACGTCGGTCGGGCTGGAGGGGCGAATCGACGTATGCGCCGGCGACGCGATGGCCGACCCGCTGCCCGCCGGGTACGACGCCTTCCTGGTCGCGAACCTGGTGCATTACTGGTCGCCGGAGCAGAATTATGCTCTGCTACAACGCATTCGCGACGTCGCCGCACCCGGCGCCACGCTGCTGATTGCCGACTTCTGGACCGACCCCACCCACACCCAGCCGGTCGCGGCCGCCCTGATGGCGGGCGAATTCGCGGTCCACCTCGAACACGGCGACGTCTACAGCGTCGGAGAAGGCATCGCCTGGCTGCAGGACACTGGCTGGCGCTACCGCGACCACCGCTCGCTCACCGGCCCGATGAGCGTCATTGTCGCCGAAACCGCATGAAACAAGACAACACCCAAGGAGCACACGATGAGTGAGCATCCAGTCGCAATCGTCGGTGCCGGCACCTCCGGGGTCTCGGCGGCGGTGGCCCTCGCCGACCGTGGCATCAACCCGTTGCTGATCGACCGAGCCGACCAAGTCGGTTCGTCGTGGCACTCTCGTTATGACCGGCTGCGACTGAACACCGGCAGGCAGTTCTCCCACCTGCCGAACCGCCCCTACCCCAAGGGCACACCGACCTTTCCCACGCGGGAACAGGTGATCGAGCATCTCGAGCGGCACGCACGTGCGGACGGGATCGAGCTGCGCCTGGGCTGCCCGGTGGAACGGCTCGACCTAACGGACGGGCACTGGCGGTTGACCACCGCTGCCGGTTCGGTCGACGCTGCCGAGGTGGTGGTCGCGACCGGCTTCGATCATGAGCCCTTCGTCCCGGACTGGCCCGGACGCGGGGACTGGCGGGGTGCACTGGTTCATTCCTCGCAGTACCGGAATCCCTCGCAGTACAACGGGAAACGGGTCCTCGTGGTGGGAGCGGGCTGCTCGGGCATGGAAATTGCCTACGACCTCGCCACCGGAGGCGCGGCAAAGGTCTGGCTTTCGGCTCGCACGCCGCCGAACATCATGCTCCGCCAGGGACCTGGTGGCATGCCGGGAGACTTCATCGCGACGCCGCTCTACCATGCCCCGGTCCCTATCGCGGACGCAATCGCTCGGTTCGGCCGGGAGAGGAGCATCGGCGACCTGCGCGAGTTCGGATTGCCGATCCCCGACGAGGGGATCTTCGCCCGCAGCGCGCGCCTCGGCGTGGCACCGGCGATCGTCGACAAGGAGCTCGTCGCCGCGATCCGAGACAGGTCCATCGAGGTCGTTCGCGGAGTCGAGTCACTGGACGCGGACAGCGTGTGGCTGGTGGACGGTGTGCGAATCGACCCGGAGGCGATGGTCTGCGCGACGGGGTTCCGCCAGGAACTCGAAAAGCTGGTCGGGCACCTCGGCGTACTGGACGAGCGAGGTTGGCCGCACGCCACCGGTGAAAAGCCGGCCGCCGAGAGGTTGCGTTTCATCGGGTTCGTGCCCAGGCCGTCGCAGATCGGGTTCGCGGCGAAGCAGGCTCGCCGCGCGGCCCGAGCGATCGCGCGGGAACTGCGGTGAGCGTCGGCGGTAGGATTCTCCCGCCCTGCCCCGGCGCTGGCTACGCACGGGTCTCCAGCGCAGACCAGAACCCTGACCACCGCACCGAATACCACCTGCGGCGGCAAACCTCGCCAGCCTCCCCGGTGCTGTGCGACGTGCGCAGCCGTGTGGCGCTGGGGGGAACCGCGCAATCCTGAACGGCACCCTGGCCGCACTCGACCGGGGGTGCGGGAACTGGCTGGGCGAGCGGCGCGGGTGCCGTCCCGTCATGGCCCGGTTCGGTGGCCGAGGGCACTGGGACGGGTGCTGTCACCGGGGCCGGTATGGGCACCGCAGGAGCCGCCGCCGCGGGATCCGCCGGAGGATCGGGATCTCAGCAGGTAGATCACCGGGTGCAGAATTTGCGGGGCCGGGGGCAGGGGCCTGAGCGGCGTTCTTAGCGTCTACAGTCCTACGCGACGTCCGGTCGGTAGCCGGCTGCGAGGGCGGCGACGGTGGACGGCGGTGTCAGGACGGTGGCGGTGCCGGTCGGCCGGTTCGCCGGAGTCCCGTATCCCTCGGCCGACCAGGGGACGACCGTGTCACCCAGCACGACCGCGGGTCCGCCGTCGAACAGCGCGAAGGCCCCGTCGGGCAACGACGACCACGCGGCCTCGTGCATGCGCTGGTGGGAACCGGCCAGCCGTTCTCCGTGCAGCCGGGCGTCCATCTGGTCCGCGCCCGGCAGCCCACCCCCGTGGGCCGACTGCCACGCGAGACGAAAGTCGTTGTACCGCTCGCGTCGGCAGAGGGCGCACGGCCGGTGCCCGGCCGCGAGGGCCACCGCCTCGTCGTGGAAGAAGAGGACGGTGTAGTGGCCGTCGCTCCACTGGGCGACGGTGCGGGCCGGGTAGTCGGTGACGCAGATGATCCACCGCTTGCCCGCATGGTTGCGCACGACGGTGTGCCCCCGGTGCAGGCAGCCCCGGTTTCCCATGAACCGGCCGCGGAGTGGAATCGCGACGATCTCGGATCGGGGTGACACGCGATTCCGTTCGGCCATGTGCCGATGGTAGCCAGCCGACCCGCGCGTCAAAACCGGATGAGTACCCCCGTCCGGCGCTAACCTGGGCTCAAGGGTTCCGCTCGGACGGGTGTCCCCGTCCGCCCGCGGTCCCGGTCACAGTTCCTCACGATCTGAGGGCAGGAGGCAGGCAGCATGGACGCCATCACCCAGGTTCCGGTGCCCACCAACGAGCCGGTCCACACGTACGCGCCGGGCAATCCCGAACGTTCCCGAGTGCAATCGGCACTCACCGACATCGCCACCAATCCCGTCGACATCCCGCACGTGATCGGTGGCAAACACCGGCACGGCAACGGCGAGCGCGTCGACGTCGTGCAACCCCACCGGCACGCCGCCGTGCTCGGCACGCTGCGCAGCGCCACCCACGACGACGCGTCGGCGGCGGTCGAGGCGGCCACGGCCGCGGCACCGGACTGGCGGGCGCTCTCGTTCGACGACCGGGCCGCGGTCATCCTGCGCGCCGCCGACCTGCTGTCCGGGCCGTGGCGCGAAACGCTCGCCGCGGCGACGATGCTCGGCCAGTCGAAGTCGGTCCAGCAGGCGGAGATCGACGCGCCGTGCGAGCTGATCGACTTCTGGCGCTTCAACGTTCACTTCGCACGCCAGATCCTCGCCGACCAGCCGATCTCCTCACCCGGTGTGTGGAACCGGCTCGAATACCGTCCGCTCGAGGGGTTCGTCTACGCCATCACGCCGTTCAACTTCAGCGCGATCGCGGGGAACCTGCCGACCGCGCCCGCGTTGATGGGCAACACGGTGATCTGGAAGCCGTCGTCGACGCAGACCGTCGCCGCGTACTGGACCATCAAACTGCTCGAGGCGGCGGGAATGCCGCCGGGTGTGATCAATCTGCTCACCGGCAGCGGGCAGGCGGTCTCGGAAGTGCTGCTGAGCGACCCCCGCCTCGCGGGCATCCACTTCACCGGTTCGACCCGGACGTTCCAGCATCTGTGGAGCGAGGTGGGCGCGAACATCGGGAAGTACGCCGGCTACCCCCGACTGGTGGGGGAGACCGGCGGCAAGGACTTCGTGGTCGCGCACGCCTCGGCCGACGAGGACGTGCTGCGGACGGCGCTGATCCGCGGCGCGTTCGAATACCAGGGCCAGAAGTGTTCGGCCGCCTCCCGCGCCTACGTCCCGAAGTCGCTGTGGCGGCGGATGCGGGACACGTTCACCGCGGAAGTCGACGCCCTCACCTACGGTGACGTGACGGATCTGGAGAACTTCGGCGGGGCCCTCATCGACCGCCGCGCATACGACAAGAACGTCGCGGCCATCGAACGCGCCCGCAGCGCCACCGGTCTCGAGATCGCCGTCGGCGGCAAGTACGACGACAGCGTCGGCTACTTCGTCCGCCCCACCGTGCTCCTCGCCGACGACCCGGCCGACGAGGCGATGACCACCGAGTACTTCGGTCCGATCCTGACGGTGCACGTGTACGACGACTCGGCGCCGAACGCGTTCGCCGACGTGCTCGGCAAGGTCGACTCGGCGGCCCCGTACGCGCTGACCGGCGCGGTGATCGCCGACGACCGCCAGGCCGTCGAGCAGGCAACGTCTGCTCTCCGGTTCACCGCCGGCAACTTCTACGTCAACGACAAGCCGACCGGTGCCGTCGTCGGGCAGCAGCCGTTCGGCGGGGCCCGCGCCTCGGGCACGAACGACAAGGCCGGGTCCAAGCTCAACCTGCTGCGGTGGGTGTCGGCCCGCACCATCAAGGAGACGTTCGTCCCGGCCACCGACTACCGATATCCGCACATGGGGTCGGAATGAAAGCGCCCACCGTTCTGGCGAATCCGCTGCGCCCGGCGATCCTCGCGGCCGCCCGGTCGTCCCGCGTCAAACGGGCGGTCACCGGCGCCCCCGTCACACGGAAACTCGTCGACCGCTTCGTCGCCGGGGAGAACCGGGAGTCGGCGCTCGCATCCGTCCGGGAGATCCTCGATTCGGGCCGGTCCGTGTCGATCGACTTCCTCGGTGAGGACACGCGTGATGCGGCGGGAGCCCAGGCGACGGTCGACGAATATCTGGCGCTCGTAGCCGATCTCGGAGCGCTACCGGAAGCGGCGGACGGGACTTCGGGTGTTCGCCGCCTCGAGGTGTCGATGAAACTGTCGGCGCTCGGGCTGGCACTGGCCGGCGACGGTCGCAGGATCGCCACCGACAACGCCCGCACGATCTGCGCCGCCGCGGAGGCGGCCGGGGTGTGGGTGACCGTGGACGCCGAAGATCACACGACCACCGATTCGACGCTGGCGATCGTGCGTGAACTCCGCAACGACTACCCCTGGCTCGGTGCGGTGGTGCAGTCGTATCTGCGACGCACCGAGGACGACTGCCGCGCCCTCGCCGGCCCCGGGTCGAGGGTCCGGCTCTGCAAGGGGGCGTACCGGGAACCCGAGTCCGAGGCCTTCCAGGACCGCGCTGCCGTGGACGCGTCATATCTGCGTTGCCTGGGGATCCTCATGGACGGGTCCGGGTACCCGATGGTGGCCTCGCACGATCCGGCCGTCATCGACGCGGTCGCCCCGCTGGTCGGGCGCACCGGCCGCGCCGCGGACGCCTACGAGCATCAGATGCTGTTCGGGATCCGGGACGTCGAGCAGCGTCGGCTCGCGAACGAGGACAAGCAGGTTCGGGTGTACGTGCCGTACGGAAGTCAGTGGTACGCGTACTTCATGCGGCGACTGGCCGAGCGTCCCTCGAACCTGCGGTTCTTCCTGCGCTCGGTGGTCACCCGGGACTGACCGGCGCGGTCGCGGATCGGTTCCCGTGGGGGTGCGTCGTTGTAGAGTTTCGCGGTGACGACTTCAGGCGGGGGATGGACCAGCGCGGTCCTCTTCGCCGTCGTTCTCGTCCTCGCGACGCTGCTCGGTTCGACGCGCATCGGCGAGGTCCGACTCACCCGTCCGCCGCGCACCGCGGTGGTGCTGTGGTTGCTGATCGCCGTGCCGTCGCTGCTGCAGATCGTCGTCCCCGCCATCCTCGACGCCCTCGAGCGTGACCCCACCCAGATCCGGGACCACCAGTGGTGGCGGATCGTCACGTCGGTTGCGGTGCAAGACGGGGGACTGGCCGGAACCGCGGTAAATCTGCTCGTTCTCGCGTGGGTGGCCCCGCTCGCGGTCCGGGTCTGGGGAGGAGTGCGGGCCGTCCTGCTGTTAGTGGCGAGCCAGATCATCTTCGGCCTGTTCACCGCGTTCCTGTTCCCGTCGCCCGGGGCGGGCAACTCGGGTGCCACACTCGCGCTGGCCGCGTCCCTCGCCGGTCTGGTGGTGATGCAGTCCAAGGAGTGGCGAGCACTCGCCGCGAGCGGCGGCATCGTCGTCGCCGGTGTCCTGCTGCTGGTCGTCGACGACGCCCACGGACTGGCTGTTCTCACCGGGGCGCTGCTGGGTGCGGCACTGGCCACCGTCAGTCCGCCACCGGGAGACCCACCGGACCACGTCCGGACCCTGTGAGAAGCTGTCGATGTGCTGCTGCGATCTCTGAATCCTCTGGCCGTCGCCCAGGGCGACGACATTTCCGACGCCATCCGGATCGGCGACGCCACCCTGTCGCGCGGCGACGTGCTCGGTGCGGCGACGTCCGTGGCCGAGCGTGTGGCACGCGCGGATCGGGTCGCGATCCTCGCCACCCCCACCGTCACCACCGTCCTCGCGGTCGTGGGCTGCCTCATCGCCGGGGTGACCGCGGTGCCGGTGCCGCCCGATTCCGGCCCCGCCGAACTCGAGCACATCCTGCGCGATTCCGGTGCGCAGGCGTGGCTCGGCGAGGCGCCCGCGGACACGGCGGGGCTGCCCGTCGTTCCGGTCCGCGTCCACGCCCGGTCGTGGCACAGCTACCCGGAACCGCCCGAGTCGGGCATCGCGTTCGTGCTCTACACGTCCGGCACCACGGGACCGCCCAAGGGAGTCCTGATCAGCAGGAAGGCCATCGCCGCCGGCCTCGACGCCCTCGCCGACGCCTGGCAGTGGACCGGCAACGACACACTGGTGCAGGGACTTCCGCTGTTCCACGTCCACGGTCTCATCCTCGGTGTGCTGGGACCGTTGCGTATCGGCAGCCGTCTCGTCCACACGGTCAAGCCCACCCCGGCGGCCTACGCCGCCGCACACGGAACGATGTATTTCGGTGTCCCCACGGTGTGGGGTCGCATCGCCGACGACCCGGAGTCGGCGCGCGCGCTGTCGGGTGCGCGACTGCTGGTGTCGGGCAGCGCCCCGCTGCCCGTGCCGGTGTTCGAGAAGTTGCACGAGCTGACCGGGCTCGCACCGATCGAGCGGTACGGCATGAGCGAGACGATGCTCACGCTCAGCACCAGGGCCGACGGCGAGCGTCGCCCGGGGTGGGTCGGTGTGCCGGTCCGCGGCGTCGAAACCCGGCTGCGCGACGAGCGCGGCGGCGACGTCCCCCACGACGGCGAATCCATCGGCGGACTGCAGGTGCGCGGCCCGATGCTCTTCGACGGCTATCTCGGTAAGCCCGACGCGACGGCCGAATCCTTCACGGACGACGGCTTCTTCAAGACCGGCGACGTCGCCGTCATCGACCCGGACGGGTTCCACCGCATCGTCGGCCGCGAATCCACAGACCTCATCAAGTCGGGCGGATTCCGGGTCGGGGCGGGGGAGGTGGAGACGTCTCTCCTCGGCCACCCGAGTGTGCGGGAAGCCGCGGTGGTCGGCCTTCCCGACCCGGACCTCGGCCAGCGGCTCGTGGCCTTCGTGGTGGGGGACGACGTCTCCGAAACCGAGCTGATCGAGCATGTGGCCACCGAACTGTCGGTGCACAAGCGGCCCCGCGAGATCCGCGTCGTCGAGTCGCTTCCGCGGAACGCGATGGGGAAGGTGCAGAAGAAGCAACTGTTCTGAAATCGGTAGGCTGGCGAACGATACCGGCCCGACACGGATTGGCAGGCGCACAGTGAGTGTGGAGAGCATCGTTCAGAGCACCCGAATCGTCCTCGCGTCACGGCCGGACGGTGCGCCGACCGCCGACAACTTCCGGCTCGAGGCGGTAAACCTGCCCGAACCCGCCGACGGTCAGGTGCTGGTCCGCGTCATCTACCTGTCCCTCGACCCGTACATGCGCGGCCGGATGAGTGCGGCGGAGTCCTACGCCGACCCGGTCGAGATCGACGAGGTCATGGTCGGTGGCACCGTCGGGCAGGTGGTCGATTCCCGGCACCCGGATTTCGCAACCGGTGACTACGTTCTCGGATACGCGGGCTGGCAGTCGCACGCCGTGGTCGACGGCAACCAACTCCGCGCACTCGACCGCGACGCTGCGCCGTTGTCGACCGCCGTCGGAGTTCTCGGCATGCCCGGCTTCACCGCGTACTCCGGCCTGTTGAAGATCGGGCAACCGAAGGCAGGCGAGACGGTAGTCGTCGCGGCGGCCAGCGGTCCGGTCGGCTCGGCGGTGGGGCAGATCGCGAAACTGAAGGGCGCCCGGGCCGTCGGGATCGCGGGCGGACCGGAGAAGTGTGCCTACCTGCTGGACGAACTCGGATTCGACGCCGCCGTCGACCACCGGTCCCCGAACTTCGCCGAGGAACTGCGCGCCTCATGCCCCGACGGCATCGACGTCTACTTCGAGAACGTCGGCGGTGCGGTGGCCGCAGCCGTGCTGCCGCTGCTCAACCTGTATGCGCGAGTTCCCGTGTGCGGCCTGATCGCGCAGTACAACGACACCGAGACGCCCGAGGGGCCGGATCGGCTGCCCGGCTTCTTCACCCGGGTTCTGGTCAAGAGCCTCACGATCCGCGGATTCATCCAGCGCGAGTTCGTCTCCGAGATGTACGCGGACTTCCAGCGTGATGTGTCCGGGTGGATCCGGGAGGGCCGATTCGCCTACCGCGAGGACATCGTCGACGGGCTCGAGAATGCACCCGCGGCGTTCATCGGTCTGCTCCGGGGCAGCAACTTCGGCAAGCTGGTGGTCCGGGTCGCCGAGGAGAATTGACCGACCGTATTCGCCCTGGACAGGGCGCTGTCGTGATACAACGGTGACAGAAGCGAACCCTCGTTATGTTTGCGTGATGTCGATGGTGCGGGAGTTCGGTGTCATCCACATAGGGGAGTGATCAGATCTATGACGAATCATAGTTCGGGGGCCGGTTCGCAAATCCTCGTCGATGGCAGGCCCGCCTCCGCCCCGCTGCGCGACACGCTGACGGTCGCGCAGAAGCTGGTCCGCCATTTCGCCGACAACGTGACCCCCTGCGGTTCGCTGCCCGGCGAACAACTGCAGAGCGACGTCATGGATTTCACGATCGTCTGCCTCGGTCTCGGTATCCAGATGCTCGACGAGGGCATCAGCCCGACGGACGAGGACCTCGCGGAGGTGCGCAACAGTTCCGCGCGCTGGGCCCGCGAGGGGTTCCCGTTGAAGCTCGTGCTCCGGATCCTCCACGAAGGCATCCACGAGGCCGGCGACCTCGTCGCCTCGAACGCCCGCACGGAAGACCTGCCCGAACTCCTGGTCATCCAGAAGGTGATGTTCACGCTCCTCGAATGCGTGACCGTCGCCGCGACGACCAGCTACGTGGAAGAACTCGAAGCCGTCAACAGCGAACGCGACGGTGCCGCGGTCAACCTCGTCACGGCGCTGCTCAGCGGCCGAAAGGCGGCGACCGCCGCGCGGCACGCGGGTGTGGAGCTGGCCGACGAGTACGTGGTGCTGGGGCTGTCGATTCCGTCGCATCCCACGGAGGCCGTGACCCACCGGCGCAAAGCCGTCGTCGCCCGGCAGAAACTCCGCCGGTTGCAGATCGAGCTGGCGGACGCTGCGGGTGGTGCCGCCCTCTGTTCGCTGAGCCCGGACGGCGGAACACTGTTGCTGCCGGGCTCGCCCGAGCGGGCCTGGATGGTGTCGCTGCTCGACCGCATCGGAGCCGCCGCCGGCGTTCCCCTCACCGCGACAGCGACGCGGGTCCGCACCGCCGGTATCCCCGCCGCCGCGGACCAGGTCCACGAACTCCTCGACCTCGCCCACCAGCTGGCGCTGGAACCGGGCCTCTACGAGATGGACGATCTGGCGCTCGAATACCAGCTCACCAGGCCCGGGCCCGGCCGGACCCACCTGGCGCGGCTTCTCGAACCGTTACAGGGCTCACCCGAACTGATCGAGACGCTCGAGGTGCACATCGGCCACGATCTCAACCGGCAGCGCACCGCGAAACAGATGCACCTTCACACCAATACGGTGGACTACCGTCTCAAGCGGGTGGCGCAGCTGACGGGCTGCGATCCGACCCGCCCGTCCGGGCTGCGGCAGATCCAGGCCGCGCTCGTCGCCCGCCGGCTCGAGGTCGCGCAACCCGATCGCTGACGTCACCCTGATTCGGCCGCCCGCCACTGGCGCAGCGTCGTACGCTGCACCGTTCGCTACGATGTGGGCCGGATCATATTCGGTCCGGGTGTGTCGGTGGTCGTCTCGTGACCGAAATGTTAGGGAGGCAGGCGATGGCCGGAGGGCGTCATTCGAGCGCGGGGCAGGAACGCGGTGGTCGCTCGCCCGGGTTCTACGCGGTGTGCGCCGCTGTCGTGCTCGGGCTCGTGGCCTCCGTGGTCGTCGTCGTTCACGCGGTGCGCTCCTGGGCCGACGACTGCGATCAGGTCACCGACTACACCCTCGCCGCCGACCCGAGCATCGTGCCCGCCCTGAGCAGCATTCTCGGCGAAGCGAAGGACACCGACCTGGGCTGCGCGAACGTCGCCGTCAGCGCCGCGACGTCCGGCGACGTCGCGGGACGACTCGGCAAGGGAACCGACGCCCCGGACCTCTGGATCCCCGAGACCGGCGCCTGGGTGGGCAAGGCGGCGCTCACCGCGGCCGGTCCGGTCGAGGTGATGACGGGGTCGATCGCATCCTCGCCCGTTGTCCTGGCCTCCCGCGAGGAGGACGTCCCCACGTCGCCGACGTGGCTCGCCGCCCTCCAGATCAAGGACATCCAGCTGGGCAACCCCCTCGTGACCGGGGTCGCGCAGGCTCCGATCAACGCGGCACTCGCCGAGGGTCAGGCCGACCCCGTGTCCGCGGGGACGGTGCGGGCCGCGCTGGTCCCGCTCGCGCAGGAGGAGAGTGCACGTACCGCGGACGAGCCCATCGGCGAGGAGATGCTGCAGGGAGTCGTCGACAACGGCGGAGTCGCCGTGGCCACCGAACAGTCCGTGCTCGAATTCTCCGATGGCGACGGCGACGGCGCGCGCACGCTCACCGCGACGGTGCCCCCGACGGGCAGCAATTTCATGAACTTCCCGCTCGTGGTCACCTCGCCCGCCCCCGACCGGCACTACAGGGCCACCCAGGTCGCACGTGCCGTCGCCGCTGTTCTGGGCGGTGAGGATGCCCGTGCGGTACTCGCGGAGAACGGATTCCGCGGACCCGACGGAAGCCCGCCGGCCGACGGCCGCGGCGTCGGGAGGATCACCAAGCTCGGGCTCGAGGACGAGTCGGCGCTACAGGACGCCCTCGGCGGGTGGGCGTTGATGGCGTTGCCCATCCGCACACTCGTCGCGATCGACGTGTCAGGGTCGATGGAGACACCCGCAGGCAGCCGGTCGCGCATGGACCTCACAGTCGATGCGGCGCTCGCCGGCAATGCGATGTTCCCGGACAGCGTGTCCGCCGGCCTGTGGGCGTTCTCGCAGGGGCTCGGTGGGGGACCGCAGGACTACAAGGAGATGGTCCCGATCCGCCGCTACGACACGGTGGTCGACGGCCTCACACAGCGCCAGCTGATGGCGCAGCAGGCGGGGAAGGTCGACGGGCTGATCGGCGGCGGTACCGGCCTGTACGACACGACGCTCGCCGCGTTCCGGACGGTGCAGGAGACGTACGACCCGCGCGCCGTGAACAGTGTGATCATCCTGACCGACGGTGCCAACGAGGATCCGGACTCCATCACGAAGGAACAGCTTCTGAGCATCCTGCAGCGCGAGATGGATCCCGCCCGGCCCGTCATCATCGTGACGATCGGCATCACCGGCGACGCCGATGCGGCCACACTCGCCGAGATCTCGCGGGTCTCCGGAGGGTCGAGCTACGTCGCGAAGGATCCCGCCGACATCGCCAACGTGTTCGTCAACGCGCTGGCGGCGCGCGGTCGCAGCTAGCGGAATACTGTTTCGGCGCACTAGCCATCCATCGGTCGACAGTGCTTGGGTGAAAGGGGGGAGTCGGACCCATTCGAGGAGCTCGTCATGGCCAAGCCGTTCAGAGGTGTCGTCAATCTCGATATTCGGGACTCGATCCCGGATTGGGGTCCCTACGAGCAGCCGAAGGCGCCGCCCGGTTCGCCGAACATCCTCTACATCGTGCTCGACGACGTCGGTTTCGGAGCGATGGGCTGCTACGGCGGGCCGATCGAGACCCCGAACATCGACCGGATCGCCGCAAACGGTCTGCGGTACGGGCAGTGGCACACCACCGCCCTGTGTTCCCCGACGCGATCCTGCCTGCTGACGGGGCGTAACCACACCACCAACGGGATGGCCTGCATCAGTGAGTGTGCTGTCGGATTCCCCGGTGGGAACGGGCACATCCCTCCCGAGTGCGCCACCCTCGCCGAGATCCTGGTCGAGCAGGGCTTTTCCACCGCGATGGTCGGCAAGTGGCACCTGTGCGCCGAGGACGAGATGAACCTGGCGTCGACGAAACGGAACTGGCCGGTCGGCCGCGGCTTCGAACGGTTCTACGGCTTCCTCGGCGCGGAGACGAACCAGTGGTATCCGGATCTCGTGCACGACAACCATCCCGTCGAGCAGCCCGCCACCCCGGAGCAGGGCTACCACTTCAGCGTCGACATCACCGACCACGCGCTCGACTACCTCGGCGATGTCAAGGCGATTGCCCCGGACCGGCCGGTGTTCCTGTACTACGCACCCGGCTGCGCGCATGCCCCGCACCACGTGCCCCAGGAGTGGGCCGACCGCTACCGCGGCAGGTTCGACGACGGATACGAAGCGATGCGCGAGCGGACCCTGACCCGGCAGAAGGAGATGGGCCTCGTACCTCCGGACACCGAATTGCCGCCGCTCAACCCGATCGGCACCCCCGACACCCGCACCGGACCCGACGGCAAGCCGTTCCCACCGCTGGACTTCACCCGCCCCTGGGACACCCTGTCCGACGACGAAAAACGGCTTTTCGCGCGGATGGCGGAGGTGTACGCCGGTTTCCTCTCTCATTGCGATGACCAGATCGGCCGGCTGCTGGCCTACCTCGAGGAGATGGAGCAGCTCGACAACACCATCATCGTGGTGGTCTCGGACAACGGTGCCAGCGGCGAGGGCGGCCCGAACGGGTCGGTCAACGAGAACAAGATCGCCAACAGCGTGCCGGACGATCTCGCCGAGAATCTGGCCAAGCTGGACCAGCTCGGCGGCACCGAGACCTACAACCACTACCCGAACGGGTGGGCGATGGCCTTCAACACCCCGTTCAAGATGTGGAAACGCTACTCGTTCAACGGCGGCACCAGCGATCCGTGCATTTTGTCGTGGCCGGCCGGGATCGAGGCCCGCGGCGAGACCCGCGACCAGTACCACCACGCCATCGACATCGTGCCGACTCTGCTCGACTGCCTCGGTGTCGAACTCCCCGAGACGGTGAAGGGGTACACCCAGCACCCGATCCAGGGCGTGAGTATGCGCTACAGCTTCGACGCCGCGACCATCCCCACCGCCAAGCACACCCAGTTCTATTCGATGCTCGGCGGGCGGGGCATCTGGCACGACGGCTGGAAGGCCGTCACCACCCACCCGACACTGAGCGGGTGGAGCCGTTTCCCGGAGGACACCTGGGAGCTGTACCACACCCAGGTGGACCGCGCCGAACTCCACGACCTCGCCGCCGAGGAACCCGGCCGACTCGCCGAGCTCGTCGGGCTGTGGTTCCACGAGGCCGGCGCGAACCAGGCGTTGCCGCTCGACGATCGCTCGCCCGTCGAACTCCTCACCACCCCACGCCCGCAGCTCGCGCCCCCGCGCAACCGCTACGTCTACCGGCCCGGCGGCGCGGAGGTACCGGAGGCGGTGGCGGTCAACCTCCGTAACCGCTCCTACTCGATCGGGGCACTCGTCGACCTCCCCGAACCCGGTGCCACGGGGGTGCTGTTCTCGCACGGCGGCCGGTTCGGTGGGCACGCGCTGTACGTCAAGGACAACCGGCTGCACTACGTGTACAACTTCCTCGGCAGCGATCAGCAGAAGATCGATGCGACGGAGGATTTGCCAACCGGGGAGAACCTCATCCTGGCCGCGTCGTTCGAGAAGGACGGTGAGGACCCGCCCGGGACCGCCCACGGGGTCCTGAGCCTGTACTACGGCGACCGCAAGGTCGGCGAGGGCCGAATCCGAACGCAGCCCGGCAAATTCAGCATCGGCGGTGGTGAGGGTCTCAATGCCGGCCGGGACAGTGGCGAACCCGTCACCGACGACTACCCGGGTTCGTCGCCGTGGGCCTTCACCGGTGGGACGTTGAACCGAATCGCGATCGACGTCAGCGGCGAACCGTTCGTCGACCTCGAACGCGAAGCCGCGGCCATGCTCTCTCGCGAGTGAGCGGAAGCGCCGTGACAGAACCTCTTCCGAGCTGGCGTGAGGGTGACGGCAAGACCGCGATCCTGGGATTCGTCGGGCGGGTGACCGCGCAGGACGTCCCGGTGGAGGATCGGATCGCGGTCTTCGACAACGACGGCACACTGTGGTGTGAGAAGCCGATGCCCATTCAGCTCGACTTCATCCTGCGCCGTCTCGTCGTCATGGCCGAGCACGATGAGGATCTTCGCACCCGCCAGCCCTGGCAGGCCGCCTACACGCAGGACTACGGCTGGTTGAACGACGTCATCACGCGGCACTACAACGGCGACGACAGCGGCGTGAGAGAACTCGCCGCCGGTGTGCTGACCGGTTTCGCCGACGTGACCGTGGAGGAGTTCGAGGCCGGGGCGGACCAGTTCCTGCGCACCGCCCGGCATCCGACCCTCGACCGGAACTACCTGGCGTGCAGTTACGCACCGATGGTGGAGTTGCTCGACTACCTGGCCGTCAACGGGTTCCGCAACTACATCGTGTCCGGCGGTGGCCGCGATTTCATGCGGCCGATCAGTCAAGACGTGTACGGCATTCCGCGGCAGCGGGTCATCGGCAGCGGGGTGTCATTGGCCTGGCAGCACGACGGCAGCAGCGGCGCGATCGTCCGCAGAGCCGAGGCGGACGTCCTCGACGACGGCCCCGAGAAGCCGGTGCAGATCTGGAACCGGATCGGCAGGCGACCCCTGCTGGCGGCGGGAAACAGCAACGGCGACATCCCGATGCTGCAATTCGCGGAGGCACCGGACCGGCCGTCGCTGCGGTTACTGCTGCGCCACGACGACGCCGCCCGCGAGTTCGACTACGTCACGGGCGCCGAGGAGGCGCTCGAACTGGCCGGCACCCACGACTGGACCGTCGTCAGTATCGAAAACGACTGGGCAACGGTGTTCCCGCCGCAACTCGAATAGTCCGAGGAATCCTCGTCGGTTCGCCGCGAATCGGGGAATCGGCGCCTAGCGTGTTGCATGGAACGACCGGGCCTCGACTGCGAACACCCTCCCGAAGAGGAACACTCCCATGGACACTGTCAGGTTCTTCGAACTCGCAACGGAAGTGTTCGAAGTGCTCGGTGTCCTCGCGATGGTTGTCGGGTTCCTCTTCGCCTTCTTCCTCGCGGTCCGCGCGTGGAGGCGGACCGGGGACGGTGCTCAGGCGTTCAAGACCCTGCGGGAGTCGCTGGGAGGCGCGATCCTGCTCGGCCTGGAATTGCTCGTCGCGGCAGACATCGTCAAGACGGTCACCTCGACACCGTCGCTGACCGACGCCGCCGTCCTGGGAGTGATCGTGCTGATCCGCACCGTGCTGAGCCTGTCCATCGAGATCGAAATCGACGGTGTCGCACCGTGGCGGAAGGCGTTCGTGACCGGACCGCAGGTGCTCGCCCATGCGGCGCGCTCGTCCGCGGGACAGGAGCCGAGTTCGGGCCGGTGAGTCGCCGGCCCGAACCGGTCACACCGTCTGCGACCGCTTGCGCAGCCGGGTGTTGAGCACACCGAGCGCCGCGATGACGAGGAACAGGACGCACGTCGAGATCAGCTGGGTGCGGGCATCGGAGTCGAAGAGCATGAGCACGACGAAACCGCCGAGCATTGCGAGCGTGAGGTAGCTGAGCCACGGGAACAACCACATCCGCACGGTCAGCTTGCCCTCGCGTTCGAGCCGCGGGCGCAGCCGCAGATGCGAGACGACGATGAAGATCCAGATGACCAGGAGCGCCGAGCCGACGGCGTTCAGGAGAAGTCCCAGGAGGTCGTCGGGCAGCCACCAGTTGAGCAGGACGCTGACGAAACCGAAGAACACCGACAGCAGCACCGCGTTGAGGGGCACCCCGGAATTCGAGATCCGGGCCATGAACGCGGGACCGTCGCCGCGCCGGGACAGTGAGTACGCCATCCGCGACGTGCCGTAGATGTTGGCATTGAACGCCGACAACAACGCGACCACGACCACCAGTTCCATGAACCCGGCCACGTACGGGATGTGCGCCTGGTTGAGGACGGCCACGAACGGTCCGCTCTTGAGGTCCGAGGAATCCCAGGGAAGGACGAGGACCATGATCGAGATCGAGCCGAGGTAGAAGACGCTGATACGCCAGACGACGCTGCGCACCGCCACGGCGATGGAGCGTTCGGGGTCCTCGGATTCGGCGGCGGCGATGGTCACGATCTCGATGCCGCCGAACGCGAACGCCACGACCAGCAGTCCCGCGGCGACCCCGGCGAAGCCCTCGGGCATGAAGCCGCCGTGGCCGAAGAGGTTGGTGGTGCCCACCGGTTCGGTGTCCGGCAGCAGGCCGAACACCAGCAGCACGCCGATCACCAGGAACGCGATGATGACGGTCACCTTGATGGCCGCGAACCAGAACTCGAACTCACCGAAGTTGCTGACCTTCGCGAGGTTGACCGCCGCGAAGAAGATCACGAACACGAGGGCGACGACCCACTGCGGAACACCCGGTAGCCAGCCGCTCACGATGCCGGAGGCGCCGGTGATCTCGGCGCCGAGCACCATGATCAGCATGAACCAGTAGAGCCAGCCCATCACGAATCCGGCCCATTCGCCGATGCCGATCCGTGCGTAGTGCGAGAAGGATCCGCTGGCGGGGATCGCCGCTCCCATCTCGCCGAGCATGCGCATCACGAAGACGACGATGATGCCGGCGAGCAGGTAGGAGACGAGGACGGCGGGACCGGCGGTCGCGATACCGACACCGGTGCCGAGGAACAGTCCGGCACCGATCGCGGAACCGAGGCCCATCATCGTGAGGTGACGGACCTTCAGGCCCCGGCCCAGGGTGCTGGTCGAGTCGGTCATGGTGTCGGGTGTTCGCGAACCGCTCACCGGGTCAGTCGTTTGCGTGCAGAGCGGCGTTCAGTTCCACGCCGGTGCCCTTCCACGGCACGACCTCGACGGCTCCCGACACGGAGTTGCGACGGAACAGCAGGTTGGACTGGCCGTTGAGTTCCTTGGCCTTCACGACGGTGCCGTCCGGCCCGGTGACCTTGGTGCCCGCGGTCACGTACAGGCCGGCCTCGAGGACGCAGTCGTCACCGAGCGAGATGCCCAGACCGGCGTTCGCGCCGAGCAGGCAGCGCTTGCCGACGGAGATGGTCTCCTTGCCGCCACCGGACAGGGTGCCCATGATCGAGGCGCCGCCGCCCACGTCGGATCCGTCATCGACGATCACGCCCGCGGAGATACGGCCTTCGACCATGGAGTTGCCGAGCGTGCCGGCGTTGAAGTTGACGAAGCCCTCGTGCATCACGGTGGTGCCGCTGGCCAGGTGGGCGCCGAGGCGCACGCGGTCGGCGTCGGCGATGCGGACGCCGGACGGGACGACGTAGTCGACCATGCGCGGGAACTTGTCGACACCGAACACGGTGACCACACCGCGGATGCGCAGGCGCGACCGCACCTTCTCGAAGCCCTCGACCGCGCAGGGGCCGAAGTTGGTCCACACCACGTTGGACAGCAAGCCGAACAGGCCGTCGAGGTTGACGCCGTGCGGGGTCACGAGGCGATGCGAGAGGAGGTGAAGGCGCAGGTAGGCGTCGTGCGCGTCGGCCGGCGGCGCGGACAGGTCGGCGATGGTGGTGCGCACCACGACCTGGTCGACCTCACGCGCCTCGTCGGGTCCGGCGAGGAGTGCCAGATCGGAGGGGATGTCGCCACCCTCGATCCGCACGGTGCCCGCGCTGTCGAAGTTTCCCAGCTCGGGCGCCGGGAACCAGGTGTCGAGGACCGTGCCGCCGACGGTCACGTTGGCGATGCCTACTGCTGATGCTCCCTGTGTGCTCACGGCAGTAGAGGTTACTGCCTCATTACTCGGGCATTCCCAGCGGTCGTTATCGGGGCGTGATCGAATCGAAACCGAGCGGGTTCCGGGCGGGTGGGGGAGTATGCACGGGGCACGTGGGACACACCGGGAAAGGTCGTGGCAATGCGCATTTCGAGGTTGGGTCGATTCGTCGGAGGCGGCCTGCGGGCGGCGGCAGCGGGCGCACTGCTCGCGGGCATCGTGTCGGTGGTGGCGCCGCAGACCGCGTCCGCCGCCCCGGTGTGCCCGGGCGCCGGTCAGGCACCGGTTCTCGTGGGGCGGGTGCCGGGTGCGGCGCTCGAGGGAGTCGCCGTGGACGGCGGGGGTCGCCTCTACACGACGGACCTCGTGAGCGGGCGCGTGTTCCGCCTCGACGCCCCGGGAGCCCCCGCGGTCCCGGTCGCGACGGTGCCGGACGGCGGGGCCGGGGCGCTGGCCTGGGCGTCGGACGGCTCGCTGCTGGTGGGATACGGCGCGGACGCCCGCGTGTTCCTCGGCGACATCCTGCGTCCGGGCGCGATCGCGAAGCTGAACACCGCGACCAACGTGCTCACCCCGTTCGTATCGGGACTGAGCGCGGCCAACGGACTCGATGTCGCCGCCGACGGAACGGCATACGCCACCAACGACTTCGGAACCCAGATCGGGCGGGTGTTCCCCGACGGGCGGGTGGAACCCAACTGGGCGACGCTGCCCAGCGCCAACGGGGCGGTGCTCGGCGCGGACGATCGGTACCTCTACGTGTCGCGGACGTTCGTGAATCCGGGTGTGAGCCGGATCCCGTTGGCGAACCCGCGAGCGCCCGAGAGCATTCTCGACCTGTCCGGTCTCGACACGTTCGCCGCGCCCGACGGCCTGGCCCTGGACTCGCGAGGCCGTCCGGTGGTCCCGGCCAACGTGCGCGGCGAGATCTGGCGCCTCGACTCGCCGGGGCAGTACTGCGTGCTGGCGTCCGGTCTGCCGACGTCGAGCATGGTCGTCTACGGGCAGGGGTCCGGCGGCTTCTCGGCGGGACGGCTGTTCCGCATCGGTTTCGACGGTGCGATCTACGAGATCCCGGGCGGCGTCGACGGGTAGCAACGCCCGAGCGGGCGGACGGGTCGGCTTAGGGTGGACGGGTGAGCCCACTCGACCTCCACGCCGATCCCATCGACCTCACCGCCGCCCTGGTGGACATCCCGAGCGTCTCGCACGACGAGTCGGCGATCGCCGCCGCCGTCGAGTCGGCGCTGCGGGAGCAGACCACCGGCTTCGAGATCATCCGCAACGGCAACGCCGTGCTCGCCCGGACCGATCGGGGACTGCCGAGCCGGGTGATGCTCGCCGGTCACCTGGACACGGTGCCGATCGCGGACAACGTGCCCTCGCGGCGTGAGGGCGATCTCCTGCACGGATGCGGAACGGTCGACATGAAGTCGGGCGACGCGGTGTTCCTGCACCTCGCTGCCACGATCGAGAATCTCGCGCACGATCTGACCCTGGTGTTCTACGACTGCGAAGAGATCGCGGCCGTCCACAACGGGCTCGGACGGATCGAACGCGAGATCCCCGAGTGGCTGCGCGCGGACGTCGCGATCCTCGGCGAGCCGACCGGAGGCCTCATCGAGGCGGGGTGTCAGGGCACGTTGCGGGTGACGCTGACCACCCGCGGCACCCGCGCGCACTCCGCGAGATCGTGGCTGGGCGACAACGCGATCCACCGCTTCGCCCCGGTCCTGCAGCGGCTGTCGGACTACACCGCGCGGTCGGTGGACATCGACGGCTGCGTGTACCGGGAGGGGTTGTCCGCCGTGCGGATCGCAGGCGGCGTCGCAGGCAACGTGGTTCCCGACGCGGCGGAGATGGACGTCAACTTCCGCTTCGCCCCCGACCGCAGCGCCGAGCAGGCGATCGACCACGTGCGGGAGGTCTTCGACGGGATCGAGCTGGGTTTCGAGGTCACCGACCTGTCGCCGGGAGCCCTGCCCGGGTTGAGCGACCCGGCGGCTGCGGCCCTGATCGAGGCGGCGGGTGGCGAGTTCCGCGCCAAGTACGGGTGGACCGACGTCTCGCGGTTCTCCGCGCTCGGCATCCCGGCCGTGAACTACGGCCCCGGCGACCCGAACTTCGCCCACAAGCGGGACGAGCACGTGCCCGTGCAGCAGATCACCGACGTGACGACGGTGCTGCGCGCCTATCTGAGCGCCCCGTGACTGCCCGGTGCCCCGAACGGGCCACCCGCTAGCCTGGGGCGCATGGCACCCGAGAAGAACACTCACGGCCGGAAGTCCTCGTCCGTGAAGCACCGGGGTCCGGTGCAGTTGAGGCGCGCCCGCAAGGACGACACCACCACCACCGACGAGCGGTTGCTCGACGAGCGGGGATCGACCGACTGGGTGCACACCGACCCCTGGCGGGTACTGCGGATCCAGAGCGAGTTCATCGAGGGGTTCGGTGCCCTTGCCGAGGTGCCGCGCGCGGTCACCGTCTTCGGTTCCGCACGCACACCGGACGGCCACCCGGAGTACGAAGCGGCTCGGGCGCTGGGTGCGCGCCTAGCCGAGGCGGGTTACGCCGTCATGACCGGCGGCGGCCCCGGCGTCATGGAGGCGGCCAACCGCGGTGCCAGCGAATCGGGTGGTTACTCCATCGGCCTCGGTATCGAGCTACCGTTCGAGGAGGGCCTCAACGAGTGGGTCGACCTCGGCATCAACTTCCGCTACTTCTTCGCGCGCAAGACGATGTTCGTGAAGTACTCGCAGGCGTTCATCTGCCTGCCCGGCGGGTTCGGGACGCTCGACGAGCTGTTCGAGGCGCTGACTCTGGTGCAGACGCGCAAGGTCACGAGGTTCCCGATCGTCCTGTTCGGCACCGAGTACTGGTCCGGGCTCGTGGACTGGTTACGGGGAACTCTCCAGCGCAGCGGCAAGATCTCGGAAGGTGACGTCAATCTCTTGCACGTCACGGACAGTGTGGAGGAAGCGGTGCAGATCGTCATACGGTCGCAGCAGGGTGTCGACGAAGCCGCCCTGCTCGGAACGGAGGATCAGTGGTGATGCCGAAAACTGTTTCGACGCAACCGTTCTCGGTGTGCGTCTACTGCGCGTCCGGACCCGTCGACGACCATTTCCTGGAACTCGCCGCCCGGGTCGGCACCGAAATCGGCAAGCGCGGTTGGCAACTCGTGTCCGGCGGCGGCAACGTCTCGATGATGGGCGCGGTGGCCGAGGCCGCCCGCGCCGCCGGGGCCACGACCGTCGGTGTCATCCCGAAAGCTCTGGTGCACAGGGAAGTCGCCGACGTCGACGCCGACGAGCTGGTGGTCACCGACACCATGCGCCAGCGCAAGCAGATCATGGAGGACCGGGCCGACGCGTTCGTCACGCTGCCCGGCGGTATCGGCACGCTCGAGGAGCTGTTCGAAACGTGGACCGCGGGCTATCTCGGCATGCACGAGAAACCGGTGGTCCTGCTCGATCCGCACGGTCACTACACGGGGCTGCTCGACTGGCTCGACGGGCTGCGGGGCGGCGGTTTCGTGGCGCAGCGCGCCCTCGACAGGCTGCTCGTCCGGGCCGATGTCGGGGAGGCGCTGGACGCCTGCGTGTCCTGAGCTGCCGTCCGGTCCGCGTCGTGGCGCACGTTGTTACTGTGCAGTAAGGTGACCTGACTCATACTGCAGGCCTGAGGGGATGTCATGCGTTCTGAAGCTCGTTCGACGATCGGGGTGGTCGACCTCGCGAGGCGGCTGCCGGCCATGATTCCGGAGCTGCCGATCATGGCGAAGGGGGTCCTCGGCCTGATCCGGACCCCCGACGCGAGGGAATCGATCGGCCTCGTCTTCCAGCGTGCCGCCGCCGCGCACCCGCGCCGCACGTTCCTGCGGTTCGAGGGCGAATCGCTGAGCTACCGGAACGCCAACATCCGCGTGAACCGCTACGCCCACGTGCTGGCCGACCTCGGAGTGGCACGCGGGGACGTCGTCGGGATCCTGGGCAAGAACTCGCCCGAGACGCTGCTCATCGCACTCGCCGCGGTCAAGCTCGGCGCCGCCGCCGGGATGCTGAACCACAACCAGCGCGGAGATGTACTTGCCCACAGCATCTCGCTGCTCGACAGCCAGGTCCTGGTGGTGTCCGAGGCGTGCGGCGAGGCCATGGACTCGCTCGACGAACCGCCCGCCGTGCCCTCGGTGCTCTACTTCGACGACCTCGACCGGCTCGCCGAGAAGGCCGAAGACGACAACCCCGAGGTGTGCGAGCAGATCCAGGCCCGGGAGAAGGCCTTCTACATCTTCACCTCCGGCACCACGGGACTGCCGAAGGCCAGCCTGATGAGCCACTTCCGCTGGCTCAAGAGCATGTCCGGGCTCGGCAACATGGGCGTCCGGCTGCGCGGCAGCGACGTCCTGTACTGCTGCCTGCCGCTCTATCACAACAACGCGCTGACGGTGTCGCTGTCCTCGGTGCTCGGGTCGGGTGCGACGCTCGCACTGGGCAAGCAGTTCTCGGCGTCCAAGTTCTGGGCCGACGTCGAACTGAACCGGGCCACCGCGTTCACCTACATCGGTGAGCTGTGCCGGTACCTGCTGAACCAGCCCGAGAAGCCCGGCGACCGCGACAACTCCATCCGGCTGATGGTCGGGAACGGTCTCCGCCCGGAGATCTGGTCCGAGTTCACCACCCGGTTCGGGATCTCCCGGGTGGCCGAGTTCTACGGCGCCAGCGAGTGCAACATCGCGTTCGTCAACGCCCTCAACGTCGACCGGACGGCAGGCATCTGCCCCCTGCCGCACGCCGTCGTCGAGTACGACGAGGACAGCGGATCCCCCCGGCGGCACTCCGACGGCAGGCTGCGGAAGGTACGCACCGGCGACGTCGGACTGCTGTTGTCGAAGGTGACGGACCGGGCGCCGTTCGACGGATACACCGACGAGGAGGCCACCGACAAGAAGCTCGTCCGCGACGGCTTCGACGACGGCGACTGCTGGTTCGACACCGGCGACCTGGTGCGCCGGCAGGGCTGGTCGCACGTCGCGTTCGTCGACCGGCTCGGCGACACGTTCCGGTGGAAGGGGGAGAATGTCGCGACCACCGAGGTGGAAGGCGCGCTCCTCGCGCATCCCGCGGTCGAGCACGCCGTCGTCTACGGCGTCGAGATCCCCGGGACCGACGGTCGCGCCGGGATGGCTGCGGTGACGTTGCACGAGAACGAGAAGTTCGACGGTTCCGACGTCGCGGAGTTGCTGTTCCAGCGGCTGCCGTCGTACGCGGTGCCGCTGTTCGTCCGCGTCGTCGACTCGTTGGAACAGACGTCGACGTTCAAGAGCCGCAAGGTGGAACTCCGCAAGGAGGGCTACGACGTCGAGGACACCGACACGTTGCACGTGCTGTCCGGGCGCAGCGACGGGTACAAGCCCTCGTACGACGGGTACGTCGACGAAGTGGCGAAGGGTTCGCTCCCCAAGGGGTAATGCGGCTACGCCGCCCGTGAGTACTTCTTAACCGCCCGCCGTTAACAAGTACTCACGGGTGGTGTCGATTTCGCTGCGTGCAATATTGGTGACATGGCCGAGACAGACGTACCGCCCGCGCCCGACCACCCGTCGCCCACGCTGTGCGGGCGCCCCGTGGCGGTCGATCGTGCGCTCGTGATGGCCATCGTGAACCGGACACCCGATTCGTTCTACGACCGCGGTGCCACGTTCACCGATTCCGCCGCCATGTCGGCGGTCGACCGGGCTGTCGACGAGGGTGCCGACCTCGTCGACATCGGTGGTGTGAAGGCCGGACCGGGTGACGTCGTCGACGCGGCGGAGGAGACCCGGCGGGTGGTGCCGTTCGTGGCCGCGATCCGTGAGCGCTACCCGGAGTTGCTCATCAGCGTCGACACCTGGCGCAGCGACGTGGCCCGGCTGGCCGTCGCGGAGGGCGCCGATCTCATCAACGACACGTGGGCAGGCGCCGACCCTGCACTCGTCGAGGTGGCCGCGCAGACGGGCGCGGGCATCGTCTGTTCGCACACCGGGGGAGCGGTTCCTCGGACCCGCCCGTTCCGCGTCCGCTACGCCGACGTCGTCGCCGACGTCCTGGGGGAAGTGGTGTCGGCCGCCGAGAACGCGGCCCGGCTGGGTGTGCCCGCCGACTCGATCCTCATCGATCCGACCCACGATTTCGGGAAAAACACCTATCACGGGCTCGAGTTGTTGCGGCGAGTGGAAGATCTTGTAAATACGGGATGGCCAGTGCTCATGGCGCTGAGCAACAAGGACTTCGTCGGGGAGACTCTAGGGGTAGATCTCGTCGAGCGGTTGGAGGGAACATTGGCAGCGACAGCGATGGCCGCCGCAGGAGGCGCCCGTGTCTTCCGTGTCCACGAAGTTGCCCCCACGCGTCGAGTGGTGGACATGGTGGCCGCGATTCAAGGCCGGCGCGCACCGTCCCGCACCGTGCGGGGGCTGGCATGAGTGCCGTGGGGGCCCGGGCGGCCCGCACGATGGTGGCGGAGGAGCGAACCCCTCGCAGCTGGGCCGAGGCGAACAGCTGGGACCAGCCGTCGTGGAGCATCGCCGAACTCGAACGGGCCAAGGCTGGGCGCACCGTCTCGGTGGTCCTGCCTGCGCTCAACGAGGAGGAGACCGTCGCCGCGGTGGTGGACACGATCCACCCGTTGCTCGGTGGTCTGGTGGACGAGTTGATCGTGCTCGATTCCGGATCGACGGACCTCACGGCGGAACGCGCACGCGCGGCGGGCGCCACCGTCATCAGCCGGGAGGAGGCGGTGCCCGCGTTCCCGCCCGTGGCGGGCAAGGGCGAGGTGCTGTGGCGTTCCGTCGCCGCGAGCACCGGTGACCTCATCGCCTTCGTCGACTCGGATCTCATCAACCCGGATCCGGCCTTCGTCCCGAAGCTGCTGGGACCGCTGCTGACGGCCGACGGCATCCATCTCGTGAAGGGCTACTACCGCCGGCCGCTCCGCCTGAGCGGCACGGAGGACGCCAACGGAGGGGGCCGGGTGACCGAGCTGGTGGCGCGCCCCATGCTGGCCTCGCTCCGGCCGGAGCTGACGTGCGTGCTGCAGCCACTGGGCGGCGAGTACGCGGGCACCCGGGAGTTGCTGTCGGCGGTCCCGTTCGCCCCCGGCTACGGCGTCGAGATCGGCCTGCTGCTCGACACGTACGACCGTCTCGGACTCGGGGCGATCGGCCAGGTCAATCTGGGGGTGCGCAAGCACCGTAACCGCCCGCTGTCCGAACTCGGGGTGATGAGCAGGCAGATCATCGGCACGATGATGCGGCGCTGCGGGGTGCCCGACTCCGGGGCGGGTCTGACCCAGTTCCTGGTGGACGGCGACTCCTTCGTCCCGACGACGACGGACGTCGCGCTGGCCGATCGCCCGCCGATGAACACGGTGTGCCCCTGACCGCGCGCCCTGAGGAAGGTTGCTGTCGGACGTCCGTGACAGGATCGGGGCATGGTGACAGCCCTGCTCTATCTGCTCGTCATGGCGTTCGTCGGCGCGATGCTGTTCCTCGCCGCCAGTGCGGTGTTCGGCCGTTCCGAGGAACTCGCGCCCCTGCCGCCCGGCACCACACTCACGGCCCTGCCCGCCGAGGGTGTGACGGGTGCCGACGTGGAGGCGTTGCGTTTCCAGCAGACGTTGCGGGGGTACAAAGCCAGCGAGGTCGACTGGGCGCTGTCCCGGCTGGGCCGTGAAATCGATTCGCTGCGTGAGCAGTTGGCGGCGGTCGAAGCCGCGTCCGAACGGCCGGGTGATGCCTCGTGACAGCCCCCGACGACCGGGTGCGGTGCGCGTGGGCGGTCGACACGGACGGGTCCCGGCTGTACCGCGACTACCACGACCTCGAGTGGGGTCGTCCGCTGCACGGCCGCGACGAGTTGTACGAGAGGCTGTGCCTCGAAGCGTTCCAGTCGGGATTGTCGTGGATCACGATTCTCCGTAAACGCGAGGCCTTCCGGGCCGCGTTCGCCGAGTTCGATCCGGAGGCGGTGGCCCGCTACACCGAACGGGACGTGGCACGCCTGCTCGAGGACGCGTCGATCGTGCGGAACCGGGCCAAGATCGAGGCGTCGGTGAGCAATGCGCGGGCCCTCCTGGAGTTGTCGGACACCGACCTCGACACCCTGCTGTGGTCGTTCGCCCCGCCGCCGCGCCCGAGCCGCCTGGCCACCGTGAACGACGTCCCGGCGGTCACTCCGGAGTCCACCGCGATGGCGAAGGAATTGAAGCGCCGCGGGTTCAAATTTGTGGGCCCTACCACTGCTTATGCACTCATGCAGGCCACCGGGATGGTGGACGACCACGTCGCCGCCTGCTGGGTCCCGATCACCGCCTGAACTGCCGGTGGACCTGCCTATTCGTGACTCAGGTTCCCGGTACTCGTGTCCATAGGGAAGAATGGATGTCACAAGCCTCGCCGAGTGTTGGCGGGGTGCCAAAATTTGTCGAGGCGCAAGCAGGCAGCGCAGATCTGGAGGGAGCAGAGGATGGCGGCCATGAAGCCCCGGACCGGGGACGGTCCCCTCGAAGCAACCAAAGAGGGACGAGGAATCGTCATGCGGGTTCCGCTCGAGGGTGGTGGACGTCTGGTTGTCGAGCTCACCCCGGAGGAAGCTGCCGCACTCGGTGAAGAGCTCAAGGGCGTCACCAGTTAGTCGAGTGCGGAGAGAACCTCACAGGGCAGGCCCCGTCGCCGTTCTCGGTGCGGGGCCTGTTCCGTGTCCGGAACCGGGAGGCGAACGTTCGTGCTGGCCGATGTGACCGACCTGCTGGCGTGCCCGCAGTGCCGGTCTCGCGTGGAACTCGCCGAAGGTACGATCCTGTGCGACCAGGGGCACGCCTTCGATGTGGCGCGGCAGGGCTACGTGAGCCTGATGACCGGGGCCGGCGGCAAGTTCGACGGCGACAGCCCCGAAATGATCGCCGCACGTGCCGACTTCCTCGGCGGCGGCAGCTTCGACCCGCTGATGGATGCCGTCGCCGACGCCGTGGTGGCAGGCACCGGACCCGGCGACGATCCCCGGATCCTCGAGATCGGCGCGGGCACAGGCCACTACCTGGCGCGCGTCCTCGACGCCGTCCCGACCGGCCGGGGAATCGGCCTCGACGTATCCAAGTACGCGGCCCGGCGCATCGCCAAGGCACACCCACGCGCCGGAGCAGTGGTTGCCGACGTGTGGCAACACCTTCCGGTGCGGGACCACGTGCTCAGCCACGTCCTGTGCGTATTCGCGCCGCGCAACGCCGACGAGGCGCACCGGGTGCTCGCCGAGCGCGGGTCTCTGGTGGTCCTCACCCCCACGGAGCGGCACCTGGGGGAGCTCGTGGACCTGCTCGGCATGGTCCGGGTGGACGACCGGAAGGTCGAACGTCTCGGGGCAGCGATGTCCGGGCGATTCGAGCGCACCGACCACGTGGCCGTGGAGTACCCGATGTCTCTGTCGCACCTCGACGTGGCCCGGCTCGTCGGGATGGGGCCGTCGGCACGGCACCTCACCGCCGACCGGCTGGCGTCCTCGATCGCGGCGCTGCCGCAGGACTATCCGGTGACGGCGTCGGTGACGGTGTCCACCTACACCCGGCTCTGAGCTCGTCGCTCAGCGCCGGGACAGCGCGTCCTGGTAGACGTCGAGGGTCTGCTGCGCGATGGCAGCCCAGGAGAACTCGGCGATCGCCCGCGCCCGTCCCGCCTTGCCCATCGCCTGGGCGGTGCCGACGTCGGCCGCGATTGTGTTGACCGCCTCGGCCAGCGCCTGTTCGAACGCCTCGGGCTCGTACGAGTTGTAGTGCACCAGACGGCCGGTGACCCCGTCCTCCACCACCTCGGGGATACCGCCGACATCGGACGCGACGACCGCGGTCTCGCAGGCCATGGCCTCGAGGTTCACGATCCCCAGCGGCTCGTACACGGACGGGCACACGAAGACGGTTGCGGCCGACAGGATCTCCCGCACCTGGTCGGTGGGGAGCATTTCCCGCACCCAGAACACGTTGCCCCGATGTGCCGCGAGCGCGGCGACGGCCTGCTCGGTCTCGGCGGCGATCTCCGGGGTGTCGGGGGCTCCCGCGCACAGCACCAACTGGATTTCTGGCGCGAAGTGGTGTGCCGCGGCGATCAGGTGACCGACGCCCTTCTGCCGGGTGATGCGGCCGACGAACGCCACCATCGGCTGGTCCGGGTCGACGCCGATCTTCGCGAGGGCGGAGTCTCTCG
This sequence comes from Rhodococcus sp. IEGM 1305, assembly GCF_030058635.1. Classification (NCBI taxonomy): domain Bacteria; kingdom Bacillati; phylum Actinomycetota; class Actinomycetes; order Mycobacteriales; family Nocardiaceae; genus Rhodococcus; species Rhodococcus sp. IEGM 1305. The sequence continues at coordinate 40,879 of NZ_JASHKX010000005.1, read as the reverse complement.
GACCTGCGGGCCCCGCGTGCCAGACGGACGTGTCGATCCCGTTGCGCACCACGTGGACCCGGTGCGGGTCGACGAACGGATACGCGTCGAGGACGTCGAGTCGCATCCCGGCGCTCACGGCGATCACCGCGTCGGCGTGCTCCACGGCGTTGCGCTCGGACCACGAGGAGATGCGGTAGCCGCCGCCCAGCTGCTCCGCCTTCCACGGCCTCCGCGGCTCGAGGGAATGGGCGGTGAGGATGTGGGGCACGTCGTACAACGCGGACGCCAGATGGCCCGCCAGGCCGGTGTACCAGGTGTGGGAATGCACGACGTCGGCACCGGTCGCGGCGTCCGCCATGCGCAGTTCGGCGGACAGCGTCGCGAGTGCCGGATTGGCCCCGGCCAGGGCGGGATCGGGGGTATGTACGACCGCTCCGATGCGCGGAGCGCCCATACAGTGCACGTCCACCTCACACAGCTGCTTCAACTGAGCAACCAGTTCGGTGACGTGTACACCCGCACCGCCATAGATCTCCGGTGGGTATTCCTTGGTCATCATCGCCACCCGCACCGGCCTAACGTAACCGTCCGGGCCGCTTCGGGCCACCGCTCTCGGACACATTCAGGTATCGGAGAAACCGTGACTCGGCGCTTCGCTGGCGGGGGGAGTGGCCGCCCGATAGGTTGACAGGGTGAGGAGCCAGCCACATGTGCTTGGAATCGTGCTCGCCGGCGGCGAGGGCAAACGTCTCTATCCGCTCACCGCGGATCGGGCGAAGCCCGCTGTGCCTTTCGGAGGCGCCTACCGGTTGATCGATTTCGTGCTCAGCAATTTGGTCAATGCGGGATACCTCCGCCTGTGTGTTCTGACGCAGTACAAGTCGCACTCGTTGGACCGCCACATCTCTCAGACGTGGCGACTGTCCGGGTTCGCGGGTGAATACATCACTCCCGTTCCCGCGCAGCAACGTCTGGGCCCGCGCTGGTACACCGGTAGTGCGGACGCGATCCTGCAGTCGCTGAACCTCGTCTACGACGAGGATCCCGAGTACATCGTGGTGTTCGGTGCCGACCACGTGTACCGGATGGACCCGGAGCAGATGGTGCAGCACCACATCGAGTCGGGTGCGGGAGTGACGGTGGCCGGAATCCGGGTGCCGCGCAGCGAGGCGTTCGCGTTCGGCTGTATCGACAGCGACGAGTCGGGCCGCATCGTCCAGTTCCTCGAGAAGCCGGCGCATCCGCCGGGAACCCCGGACGACCCCAACATGACGTTCGCGTCGATGGGTAACTACGTGTTCACCACCAAGGTGCTCGTCGACGCCATCCGGGCCGACTCCGAGAACTCCGACTCCGACCACGACATGGGCGGCGACATCATCCCCGCGCTGGTCGAGGCGGGCGAGGCGTCCGTGTACGACTTCAAGGACAACATCGTTCCCGGCGCCACCGACCGCGACCGGGGTTACTGGCGCGACGTGGGAACGCTCGACGCGTTCTACGACGCCCACATGGATCTCGTGTCGGTCCACCCGATCTTCAACCTCTACAACCGTCGGTGGCCGATCCGCGGTGAGACGGAGAACCTGGCGCCGGCCAAGTTCGTGCAGGGCGGCCTCGCGCAGGAGTCCGTGGTCGGGGCCGGGTGCATCCTGTCCGCGGCCACCGTGCGCAACTCCGTGCTCAGCTCCAACGTGATGATCGACAGCGGCGCGACGGTCGAGGGCAGCGTCCTCATGCCCGGTGTGCGCATCGGCAAGGGGGCCGTCGTGCGCCGCGCGATCCTCGACAAGAACGTGGTCGTCGGCGACGGCGAGATCATCGGCGTCGACCTCGAGCGCGACAAGCAACGCTTCGCCGTCAGCAACGGCGGCGTCGTCGCCATCGGCAAGGGCGTCTGGATCTAGCGGGAGGGCCCCGGAACGAACCGGGCTCTCAGAGCTTGGACGCGCAGAGCAGACCGTCGCCGATCGGCAGGAACACGCGGATCAGCTGGTCGTCCTCCGCGAGCGCCTTCGCGGCCTCGCGGACGGCGACGGTCGCCGCGTCACGCTGGCTCGGGTCGACGACCCGCCCGCCGTGCAGGGCGTTGTGCAGCACGATCGCGCCGCCCGGACGCAGCAGGCGAACCCCTTCACGGACGTAATGCGGGTGATCGACCGGTGCGCTGTCGACGAACACCAGGTCATACGCCCCGTCGGCGAGCCGCGGCAGAACGTCCAGCGCCCGGCCGTTGATGAGCCGCGTCCGGGCGGGTGCGATGTCGTTGGTGCGGAACGACAGCTTGGCGGCCCGCTGGTGCTCGGGTTCACTGTCGATCGTGGTGAGGACGCCGTCCTCGCGCATGCCCCGGAGCAGCCACAAACTGCTCACACCCGCGCCGGTTCCGACCTCGACGACCGTCTTGGCGTCCAGCATGCGGGCAAACAGGGCTAGAGCAGCACCGACCGCGGGAGGTACCGGACCGGCACCGAGGTCGTCCGCCCGCTCCCTGGCCGCACCGAGGGCCTCGTCTTCACGGACAGCCCCTTCTGCGTGGGTGAGTATCCGTTCGGCGTTTGTCTGCACGCTCATGAGGCTATCGGGGTCTCGTCATCGCCGCTGCGAGGCGCGCTCGACAACAATGCCGCGACCTGCCCGGCCGCGATTCTCAGGAATACCTCAGCTTGCTCACACCGCACACATATCGCGGTGGGAAAGAGTATGTCCAACGCCAGATCCGAAGACCGCCCGGCGGGGAGATCACGACGACGGAGGAAAGTCCGAGAATCGGGGAACAAATCCCGGCCCTCGGGAGTTGACGCCTATACCACGTCCAGTGATCTGCGGTCCTGAGTAGGAGGATCCACTTAACTCGATGAGCAACCACACGATGGCTCCTGACGAGAGAAACACCGACGAGCAGCTGTCGGACGCCGAGCTGACGGGCACTGCTGTGTTCGATGCCACAGGCGAGAAGTCCGCCATGCCGTCCTGGGACGAACTCGTCCGCGAGCACGGCGACCGAGTCTACCGACTGGCCTACCGGCTGTCGGGCGACGCACAGGACGCCGAGGACCTCACTCAGGACACGTTCATCCGCGTGTTCCGTTCCCTGTCCGACTACCAGCCCGGCACGTTCGAGGGCTGGCTGCACCGCATCACCACCAACCTCTTCCTCGATATGGTCCGCCGTCGTAACCGCATCCGCATGGAAGCGCTCCCGGAGGACTACGATCGTGTCCCGGCCGACGGGCCGAACCCCGAGGAGATCTACCACGACGCCCGCCTGGACGCGGATCTGCAGGCAGCGCTCGATTCGTTGGCCCCGGAGTTTCGCGCCGCGGTCGTGCTGTGTGACATCGAAGGACTGTCCTACGAGGAGATCGGTGCCACACTGGGTGTCAAGCTCGGAACCGTGCGCAGCCGCATCCACCGCGGCAGGCAGGCTCTGCGCGAGCATCTGGCTGTGAACGGAAAGGTTGACTCCGATCAGATCGGCGTCGGGTAGTTACCAGGAGGGACGAATGACGCAGGGGCGTGTACCTCGCCAGTTTGGCTCCACCGAACACCTGGCGAGTGAGGCGATCGCCGCCTTCGTCGACGGTGAACTCCGCATGTCCGCCTATCTGCGCGCCGCCCACCACCTGTCGATCTGCGCCGAGTGTGCGTTCGAGGTGGACTCCCAGCAACAGGCCAGGCGTGCCCTGCGCCGCAGCGGCGACGTCGCCATGCCGTCCGGCCTCCTCGGTCTGCTGAGCCAGATCCCCAGTTGCAACCAGGGCGATCCCGCCGACAAAACCCCGTTCGACTCCCACACCCCGGATTCGCCGCTCACGAGCGCGTACTCGATCACGAGCCGGATCTGGTCCCGGCGTCGGCGCCGTTGAGCGCATCCGGACCGACGACGGCGGTGTCCGCGCTCAGCGAGGCATCGGTGATACTGGGGCGCGTGACTGACGCACACGAGGGGGACACGACAGCGTGACGGCGGATTACAAGACTCCGGGTTCCGATACGACGGCACCCGACGGTCCCGTGGCGGACGAGTCGGGCACGCTCCGCCCGGCGGACGCCCCACGGCTCGATCCGAGGCCCGTCTACCGGCCGCAGATCGACGCAGCGTCCAGCCGCGCATTCGGCCGGCCCGGTGGCGTCACCGGTTCCTTCGCCCCGTCGGACGCCCGGGGTGAGAGCGAACCCTCGGTGAAGGTCGGTGCCCCCGACCCCGTGCTGGCGGAGGCGTTCGGCCGGCCGGACGGCGAGGTCGACACCATTCAGCGTGATCCCAACGAGAAGCCCGCGACCCCGGCAGCCGAGGCGCCGCCCGCCGACCCCTGGCGTGATCCCGACGCGGGCGTCGAGCTGGGCTCCCCGGCGTTGCACGCCGAAGAACGTTCCCGCCCGCCCGCCCCCGCGCTCAGCGCCCGCGAAGTCCTGTTCGGCGGCAAGGTGGCGCCGAAGGCGCTCGTCGCGCTCGGCGGAATCGCACTCGCAATCGGTCTGGTCGGCGGCCTCCTGGCCGCCGTGATCACCGCCGATCGCAGCTCGCTCACCAGCCAGAGCGTCACCCTCGTCCAGGGCGGCGGCGAGGACGACCTCGGCCAGTCGCCCGTCGCGCAGGTCGCGGACGCCGTGCTGCCCGCCGTCGTGTCCATCCAGGTGGCGGTCGGCGACCAGGGCAGTACCGGTTCGGGTGTCGTCATCGACGGCGCCGGCTACATCGTCACCAACAATCACGTCATCTCCGCCGCGGCCACCGCCCCCGACGGCGGCAAGATCCAGGTGATCTTCTCGGACGGAACCAAGGCCGACGCCCAGATCGTCGGTCGCGACATCAAGACCGACCTGGCCGTGCTCAAGGTGTCCGCCGACAACCTGACGGTCGCGGAACTCGGCAAGTCCGGCGACGTGCAGGTCGGTGAGGACGTCGTCGCCGTCGGATCGCCCCTCGGGCTCAGCAAGACCGTCACCCGCGGAATCGTCAGCGCCCTGCATCGTCCGATGCGACTGTCCGGCGAGGGCTCCGACACGAACGCCGTCATCGACGCCGTCCAGACCGACGCCGCCATCAACCACGGCAACTCGGGTGGCGCGCTCGTCGACGACACCGGCCGGGTCATCGGCATCAACACCGCCATGCTCAGCGAGTCCGGCGGTTCGGTGGGTCTCGGCTTCGCAATTCCCATCGACGACGTCACGACGGTCGCTCAGACCCTCATCCGGGACGGCAAGATGCACCACCCGGACATCGGCGTCAATGCCCGCACCGTCGTCAACGACAACACCAGCGGCGCCCAGGTGGCCAATGTCCGTTCGGACAGCCCGGCCGCGCGCGCAGGGGTCGTCGAGAACGATGTGATCGTCAAGGTCGGTGACCGCACGGTCACCAGCGCCGACGAACTGGTCGTGGCCGTCAACCTGCAGAAGATCGGCGAACCCGTCCGGGTTCAGCTGATTCGCGAGGGCCGACTCGTCGATGTCGACGTGACCCCGGCCTCCGACTGACTCGAGAGGTTGCTGTGAGATCGCTCCGTCACCTGGGCACACACCCTCACCGCACAGTAGGCTGACCACGTGTTCGGCAACATTGGTTGGGGCGAGTTCATGGTCCTCCTCGTCGCAGCTCTGGTCATTTTGGGACCCGAGCGGCTTCCGGGTGCGGTCAGCTGGGTAACGAAATCACTGAGGCAGGTCCGTGAGTATGCGAGCGGCGCCAGCCAGCAGCTCAAGGACGAGCTCGGTCCGGAATTCGAGGATCTGCGCAAGCCGCTGTCGGACCTCAATCAGCTGCGCGGCATGACACCGCGCGCGGTCATCACCAAGCATCTGCTCGACGGTGACGATTCGATTCTCACCGGCAACTTCGACAAGCCGAGTTCGGTGTCGTTCGACAAGTCCGGGACGAAGGCCGTGAGCGTCGATCCGTCGACGCCCACTCCGCCGCAGAACAAGCCCCTCGCGGCAGGCGAGCGCCCCCCGATCGACCTCGACGCAACATAGGCCCTCCGGGCTCGTGCGCCTTTCCGGTTGCTCCGGCAACCGGAAAGGCGCACAGGCCCGTAGCGCCTAGAGGTGGCGGGTGGTGTCGATCCCCAGCGACATTCCGGCGAGTCCCCGCTTGCGGACGGCCAGCTTGTCCGCGATGTCGCGGAGTGCCGTCGCGGCCGGCGAATCCGGGTGGCCGAGGACGATGGGAACGCCGCCGTCGCCGCCTTCACGGACCGCCTGCTCGAGCGGGATCTGTCCCAGCAGCGGCACCTTCGCGCCCACAGCCTTCGTGAGACGGTCGGCGACCGCCTGTCCGCCGCCGGACCCGAAGATGTCCATCCGGCTGCCGTCGGGCATGTCCATCCAGGACATGTTCTCGACGACTCCGACGATGCGCTGACGGGTCTGCAATGCGATGGCGCCCGCGCGCTCGGCCACCTCGGCGGCAGCCTGCTGCGGAGTGGTGACGACGAGGATCTCCGCACCGGGGATCAGCTGCGCGACGGAGATGGCGACGTCGCCGGTGCCGGGCGGCAGATCGAGCAGCAGTACGTCCAGGTCGCCCCAGAAGACGTCGGCGAGGAACTGCTGCAGCGCGCGGTGCAGCATCGGTCCACGCCAGACGACCGGGGTGTTGCCCTGGGTGAACTGGGCGATGGAGATCATCTTCACGTCGTGCGCGACGGGCGGCATGATCATGCGCTCCACCTGCGTGGGCTTGGCGTCGGTGCCGAGCATGCGGGGAACGGAGTGTCCGTAGATGTCGGCGTCGAGAACGCCCACCGACAGTCCGCGGGCGGCGAGTGCGGCGGCCAGGTTGACGGTGACACTGGACTTGCCGACGCCGCCCTTACCGGACGCGACCGCGTAGACGCGGGTCAGGGAACCCGGCTGGGCGAACGGGATGACGGGCTCGGCCGAGTCTCCGCGCAGTGACTTGCGGAGTTCGGTGCGCTGCTCGTCGCTCATCACGTCGAGTTCGACGCGGATCGCACCGACACCGGGGACGTCCGCCACGGCCTTGGTGACACGGTCGCTGATCTCGGTCCGCATCGGGCAGCCCGCGGTGGTCAGGTAGATCGCGATGTCGACGCTGTCGTCGGACGCGATGTCGATGCTCTTGACCATCCCGAGTTCGGTGATCGGTTTCCGGATCTCGGGATCCTGGACGCGCGCCAGGGCGCTACGTACAGCGGACTCGCTCAGGACTGGCATGACTCAATGGTAAGGATGTGCGCTCAGTGGATGCGCGGCAGGTCCGCGGCTGCCGGGATGATTCCGCTGGAGTAGCCGGCGGACCAGGCGAGCACGTTGGCTACGTAGGCGGCGGAGTTGTTGTAACGGTGCACGGCCTTGGCGGCCTGAATCGGATCCTTGACGTTCAATCCGCCGTCGCACAGGTACTTTCCGGTGGTCAGCGCGGAGTCGAAGAGGTTCTGCGGATCGGCGACGCCGTCGCCGTTGCCGTCGCCCGCGTAGCGGTTCCACGTCTCGGGGAGGAACTGGGTGGGGCCGACTGCGCGGTCGTAGTTGGCGTCGCCGTCCAGCTTGCCGCCGTCGGTGTCGCGGATCACCGCGTTGCCGCCAAGGGTGCCGTCGAGGACGGGGCCGAGGACGGGCTTGAGCATGTTGCCCTTGTCATCCGCCTTGCCGTCGTAGGCGTGGGTGGACTCGACGCGGCCGATTCCGGCGATGAGCGTCCAGTACATGCCGCACCCCGGCTGTTCGACGGCGAGCATGCGCTCGGCGTTCTGGTACGCCGTGACGCTGATGGCCGGGATGCCGAGCGCGCCCTGGGCGATGCTCGCCGGGAGGGGCGGGGTGGCCTGGACGGGTGCGAGTGCCGGCGCAGCGGGCGCCGCTTCGGCTGCCGGTGCGGCCTCGGCGGCGGTCTCGGCCACGGGGGTGACGGCTTCCGCGGCCTCGGGTGCGGTGTCGGTCGCCTCCTGGGCGACGTCGGCGACCTCCGACGAGGAGTTAGTGGAGAGGAAAGGGACCTTGGGTGCGGCGCCGGCCGTGTTGGCTGCGGTGATCAGTCCGATGGGGACGAGTCCGGTAAGCGCGATGACCGAATTGCGGCGGATATGGGAGTCCGTCTTCTTGTTGTGCCGACCCACTCGATTGCCTCCTGCGACCCCCGTCTTGGGGTGTTCCGTTCAACTGACCGGATCGAGGCTACCTGATTCGATACGTTTCCGTTATCCAACCGTGATCAAACGGACTTGTATCGCACGATTCCGTTACTCCGAAGGCATGTGAGCGAGGGTAACGAACACGGCAAGGTCACGCCAGGACGTGGAGGTGCCGGGGGTCCGGCACGGATCGGGCCGGTCGGTGCGTCACGATCCGGACACCGGAACACTCCGCCGCGCGCCCTGCAAGCAGAGCGCGCGGCGGAGGCGGAGGTGACTACCGGGGAACGACGTCGGCCGGAGGGGCGCCCGGGGCGGGCTCGACCGGGCCGGGCGTGACGGATGCCGGGACGCCGGGGTCGGCGGGCGGGCAGAAGATCAGACAGGGCAGTTGCGGCAGCGGCGGGAGTCCGGGAATCGGCGGGGCCGGAGCGGGCGTCGCGGGAGTGGCCGCGCCGTCCGTGGACGGCTGCGGGGTGGTCGCGAGATCGCGTGGAAGGTCCGATTCGGCCGCGGCGGCGTCGGCGAGACGTCCGGGCGACGGCGACGCCGACTCCGACAACTGGCTCGGCGTCGGAGTTCCCCCGTTCCGGTAGGCGTTCGACCAGGTGATGACGTTGGCGGCGTACGCGGCAGAGTTGTTGTACCGCAGGACCGCGCGGGTCTCCTGGAGCGGATCGCGGAGGTCGAGACCACCCGAGCAGAGGTACCGGGCGGCCGCCAGCGTCGCGTCGAACACGTTGTTCGGATCGGCCACACCGTCCGCGTTGCCGTCGGAGGCGTACTTGGCCCACGTGGAGGGAATGAACTGCATCGGTCCAACGGCGCGATCGTGCCCGGGGTCGCCGTCCGTGGCGCCGCGGTCGGTGTCTCGGATGACCTCGTTGCCGGCCAGTCTGCCGTCGAGAACGGGACCCAGGATCGGGGTGATCGTGGTGCCGACCGAGTCGGTCCGGCCGCCGCCGGCGTGACCCGATTCGATGCGGCCGATACCGGCCAGCAGATGCCACGGCAGACCGCACTTCGGGGACTCCGCCATCATCTCGAGTTCCGCGGATCGGTACGCGTTGAGCACGATCTCCGGGATGCCCAGAGCGCTCAGGATCACCGGTGCGGCGATGAGCCCGGTGCCGGACGGCGACGTCGGGGATGTGGGATTTGTCACGGCGGGCAGCGGTGCGGGCGCGGGCGGCGGGGGAGCGGCCCGCTGCGACCGGGCGACCCGCGGTGTCGGCGCCACGATTCCCGACGGCGGGAAGTACGCGGCCTGGGGCGTGGTTCCCGGCGTGATCGACGCCGCCGTGAGTGTCGTCGCTCCCGTCGTGGAACCGAACGCGGAAGTGCCCACGGACGCTCCACTCACAGCAGAACCGCCGGTCGAGGACCCGAGGGTGGCAACTGCGCCCACTGTCAGGGCAGTCACCGTCAACAGTCCACGTATCCGCACTCGATCACCCCCTGCGGTGCTCTTCGCTTTCGCACACCGCATACATCCGAGAAGATGTGACTGACGTTACATATACGTGATCGACCCTGCCGGAGTTTGCGGGGATTTGCCGACCCTCATTTGCGCCGGGTGCGGGTGTCTTCGTCGTCGCCCAGCAGCGACTTGATCTCGTCGAGCTCGCGCCGCAGGTAGTCGCGGGTGGCGACCTCGCCGATCGCGATGCGCAGCGCGGCCAGTTCCCGGGCGAGGAACTCGGTGTCCGCCTTCGTCTGCTCGGCGCGCGAGCGGTCCTCCTCGAGAGAGACGCGGTCGCGGTTCTCCTGGCGGTTCTGCGCCAGCAGGATCAGCGGAGCCGCGTACGCGGCCTGGGTGGAGAACGCCAGGTTGAGCAGGATGAACGGGTACGGGTCCCACTGCAAACGGACGGCGAAGACGTTGATGATGATCCAGACGATCACCACCACCGTCTGGATCATCAGGTAGCGGCCCGTGCCGAGGAACCGGGCGAAGTTCTCGCTGGCCCGGCCGACGGCCTCCACGTCGTACGTGACCCGGAAGCGGCGGGTACCCCGCGGGGTGTCGAGGCGCTGCCGGTCGGACAGGCTCCGGGCGGCCGCGCTGGCTGACTTCTCGCTCATCCGTCGATCTCCTCTTCACGCCAGTCCTCGGGGAGGAGGTGGTCCAGGACATCGTCGACGGTGACCGCCCCGATCAGGTGGTCCTCGGCGTCGACCACCGGCCCGCACACCAGGTTGTAAGTGGCGAAGTAGCGGGTCACAGACGTCAGGGAATCCTCGGGTGCCAGCCGCGGCATGTCGGTGTCGAGCAGTCCGCCGACCAGGCTCGCGGGCGGTTCCCGCAGCAGTTTCTGCAGGTGCACGCAACCGAGGTAGCGGCCCGTCGGCGTCGCGGTCGGTGGGCGGACGACGAACACCATGCTCGCGAGAGCGGGGGTGACGTCCGAGATCCGGGCACGGGCCAGCGCCTCGGCGACCGTCGTCGAGGCGGTGAGGACCACCGGCTCCGGAGTCATCAGACCACCCGCGGTGTCGGGGGAGTGCTCGAGCAGCCGGCGGACCGGCTCGGAGTCCTGGGGGTCCATCAGCTGCAGCAGCGATTCGGCCTCGGTCTCGGGAAGTTCACCGAGGAGGTCGGCGGCGTCGTCGGGGTCCATGGCCTCGAGGACGTCCGCGGCGCGCTCGACCTCGAGGTGCATGAGCAGGTCCGTCTGGTCGTCGGAGGGCAGTTCCTGGACGACGTCGGCGAGACGTTCGTCGTCGAGTGCGAGGGCGAGTTCGTGGCGGCGTTTCTCCGGCAGGAGCCGCATCGCGTTCGCGACGTCGGCCGCGCGCATGCCCTCGAACTGCGTGAGCAGTGCCGAGACGCCCTGGCCGGGCATCGCCAGGTCGGTCTGTGTGAGGCCCTGGACGTGCTGCCACTCGACGACGTGCATGGCGGCGCGGCGACCGAGTCGGCCGCGGTGCCCGCGCACCGCGACCTTCGACACCACCCAGTCCCGGGTGCGGGTCTGCTCGATTCCCAGATCGACGACGATGATGTCGGCGTCCCGCAGCTCCTCGAGTTCCGGGTCGTCCACGCGCACGTGGGAATCCGCCACCTGGGCGAGGGCGAGCACCTCGCCGGGCCGCTGCTGGAATCGGCGCAGACTGACGTTGCCGGTGGTGAGTGTCACCGAGCTCGGTTCGATGGCGGTGACGCGGAGCATCGGGACGAAGATGCGTTTGCGCGTGAACAATTCGATGACCAGTCCGAGGACGCGCGGCTGCTGCCGGCCGACGCGCGCGGTGATCACCACGTCCCGGACGCGGCCGATCGACTCCCCGTCGGGGCCGAGCACCACCAGGCCGGCCAGCCTGGCTGCAAAAACCTTGTTCGCAGCTGCCATGATTGCCAGGCTAGATCCTTGTACAGAAATACAGGGAATCGAACACCTGCGAAAGTGGAGGATCGTCCGTCATGAGTTCCGTCTACAGGCCACGGCGATCGGTGCTCGCCGTTCCGGGCAGCAGCCGCAAGATGATCGACAAGGCGAAGGGGCTGCCCGCGGACGAGATCTTCCTCGACCTCGAGGACGCGGTGGCGCCGCTCGCCAAGCAGGAAGCGCGCGGCACCATCGCCGAGGCGCTCGCCGAGGACGGGTGGGGCGACCAGATCAAGGTGGTGCGGGTCAACGACTGGACCACCGAGTGGACGTACGCCGACGTCGTCGAGGTCGTGGGACGCGCGGGCGCCCACCTCGACGCGATCCTGCTGCCGAAAGTGCCGGACGCCAGTCATGTTCAGGCCCTCGACCTGCTGCTGACCCAGATAGAGAAGGCCAACGGGCTCGAGGTGGGCCGGATCGGTATCGAGCCGCAGATCGAGAATGCGATCGGGCTCACCAACATCGACGCCATCGCGACGGCCAGCCCCCGCGTGCAGACCCTGGTGTTCGGTCCCGCCGACTTCATGGCGAGCATCAACATGCGCACGCTGGTCGTCGGGGAGCAGCCGGACGGCTACGACCGTGGCGACGCCTACCACCACATCCTGATGACCATCCTGATGGCCGCCCGCGCGCACGGGGTGCAGGCCATCGACGGTCCCTATCTCCAGATCCGCGACGTGGAGGCGTTCCGTCGGTCGGCGCAGCGCACGGCCGCGCTCGGCTTCGACGGCAAATGGGTGCTGCATCCCACCCAGATCGAGGCGGCGAACGATGTGTTCAGCCCCCGTCAGGACGATTACGACCGGGCCGAACTGATCCTGGACGCCTACGAGTTCCACACCTCCGCGGCCGGCGGCGGTCGCGGTGCCGTCATGCTCGGCGACGAGATGATCGACGAGGCGAGTCGCAAGATGGCGCTGGTGATCTCCGCGAAGGGTCGCGCCGCGGGTATGAAACGGACCACCGAGTTCGTGCGACCCGACGCGAAATAGCCTCAGCAGGCAGAATGGTTCTCACAGGACCGATCCTGAGAGAACCACACGAGGAGACCAGCTGACGATGACGAATCCACTCGGACAGTCCAATGGGGCGCGGCGTGGGGCTCTGCCGGAACCCCCCACGGGCTGGCCCATCGGTTCGTATCCCACGTACGCGGAGGCGCAGCGCGCCGTCGACTACCTCTCCGATCAGGAATTCTCGGTGGAGGACGTCACCATCGTGGGTGTCAACCTCATGCAGGTCGAGCGGGTGCTGGGCCGCCTCACCTGGGCGAAAGTGATTGGCGGGGGCATTGTTTCGGGGGCCTGGCTCGGCGTGTTCTTCGGGTTGCTGCTGGGCATCGTCACGGGCGGTTTCCTGGCGCCGCTCGTCGTCGGCATCGTCGGCGGCATCATCTTCGGGCTGATCTCCACGACGATCCCGTACGCGGCGACGCGGGGAACCCGGGACTTCGCGTCGACCATGCAGCTGGTCGCCGGGCGGTACGACGTGCTGTGCGAGCCGAAGTCGGCGGAGAAGGCCCGGGACATGCTGGCCAAACTGGCGCTCTGATCGGCGCTCCCGCCTCGACCTGCGGGTTGCGGTCGGGTCACGGATTGCGTCCCATTCGCGACGTTCGCGGCGATTTCACCCAGTTCGCCGACGATGTCGGATAGGTTTACGGCGCAATGCGTGGGCCCAGGCCCGCGCCGAAACCGTGACCTGTCGGTGGAGTGCGCGTTCCGGCAGGAACAAATGTGCGGGCCCGCGTGCCCAGCCGTACCGCGACTGGATCCGTGAGGGGCCGCTCGAGGAGGCGGCTGTGCTGTATCGCACCAAGCCCGGACGCTCGCTGAAGTGGGGACTGATCGGTGCCGCCGCCGTCCTCACCGTTCCCCTGCTGCCTGCGTGCGGGTCGTCCGAAGAGGGCATCGTCCTCAGCTTCTACACGGCTGCCGACGGCGCCGAACAGTATGCGGAGGCCGCGGCCAACTGCACGGCGGCGGCCGGCGGCCGGTACACCGTGGAGCAGCGCACGCTGCCGAAGGGCGCGGACGATCAGCGGCTCCAGTTGGCCCGCCGGCTCACCGGAAACGACACGTCACTCGACATCATGACACTCGACGTGGTGTGGACCGCCGAGTTCGCCGAGGCCGGCTGGGCGGTGCCGCTCCCGCCCGGCATCGCGGCGGAGGTCAGCGAGGGCACGCTCGAAGGCCCCCTCGAATCCGCGAAGTGGCAGGACCAGCTGTACGCCGCGCCGCTGAACACCAACACCCAGTTGCTGTGGTACCGCAAGGACCTCATGCCGGACGGGCAGCCGCCGCAGACGTGGGATCAGATGATCGACATCGCGGAGGGCCTCGCCGCGGAGGGGCGGCCCAGTTGGATCGGGGTGCAGGGCAAGCAGTACGAGGGCCTGATGGTGTGGTTCAACACCCTGCTCGCGAGCGCGGGCGGGTCCGTCGTCGCCGAGGACGGGACCACCGTGACGGTCGCGGACGGTGACGCCGCGCTGAAGGCGCTCGAGGTCATGAAGCGGGTGGCCACCGCAGAGGGTGCCGACCCGTCGGTGTCCCAGGGCGACGAGGCGTCGTCCCGGCTGGGGATGGAGAGCGGAAAGGCTGCGTTCGAGGTCAATTGGCCGTTCGTGCTGCCGGGCATGATCGAGAACGCGGAGAAGGGGGACCTGCCGTTCATCGACGAGAAGGGCAACCCGACGTCCGTGGACACAGGTAACACGGTGCTCACCGTCGACGGTCAGCAGAACTTCCTCCCGGCGCCGTACCCGTCGGTGATCCCCGGGCGTCCGGCCGAGGTGACGATCGGCGGATTCAACATCGCGGTCGCGAAGACCAGCCAGCATCCGGACCTGGCGTTCGAGGCGGTGTCGTGCCTGCGGAACGAGGAGAACCAGCGCAACAACGCCGTCAACGGTGGTGTGCCGCCGACGTTGGCGAGCCTGTACGACGACCCGGCGTTCCAGGAGGCGTACCCGGCGTGGCGTGAGGTGCGGGAGAGCCTCGAGACGGCATCCGTCCGCCCGGTGTCACCGGCGTACCAGAGCATTTCGACCCTGATCACCGACACGCTGAATCCGGTCGGTGACATCGACCCGCCGCGCACCGTCGACGAACTCGCCGAACAGGTACGCAAGGCGGTCAACTCGGAAGGGCTGATCCCGTGACGACCGAAACCGTGCAGGCGGACCGGGCCGAAGAGCCGAAAGTCGCGTCGAAGAAGCAGATCTCGGAAGGGAAGAAGGCCGAACGCAGACTGGGGTTGTGGTTGGTGGCTCCCGCCGCGATCCTCATGGTCGCGGTGACGGCCTACCCCGTCGTCTACGCGGTGTGGCTGAGCCTGCAGCGCTACGACCTCCGCTTCCCCGACGACCGCAAATTCGTGGGCCTCGCGAACTACGTGTCGGTGCTGTCGGACGCGTACTGGTGGCAGGCCTTCGCGGTGACGGTGGGCATCACGGTCGTGTCGGTGGTGATCGAGTTCGTCCTGGGCCTGATCCTGGCGCTCGTGATGCACCGGACGCTGGTCGGGAAGGGCATCGTGCGGACGGTGGTGCTGATCCCGTACGGCATCGTCACCGTGGCCGCCGCGTACAGCTGGTACTACGCGTGGACGCCGGGCACCGGGTATCTCGCCAACCTGCTGCCCGACGGCAGCGCCCCGCTGACGCAGCAGATTCCGTCGCTGGCGATCATCGTGCTCGCCGAGGTGTGGAAGACGACGCCGTTCATGGCGCTGCTGCTGCTCGCCGGACTGGCCCTCGTCCCCGACGACCTCCTCAAGGCCGCTCAGGTCGACGGCGCCGGGGCGTGGACGCGGCTGGTGCGGATCATCCTGCCGCTGATGAAACCGGCAATCCTGGTGGCGCTGCTGTTCCGCACGCTCGACGCGTTCCGGATCTTCGACAACATCTACGTCCTCACCAAGGGCGCCAACGACACCGGATCACTGTCGATCCTCGGCTACGACAACCTGTTCAAGGCATTCAACCTCGGAATCGGCTCCGCGATCAGCGTCCTCATCTTCCTCTGCGTCGCGCTGCTCGCGTTCGTGTTCATCAAGCTGTTCGGCGCCTCGGCTCCCGGGTCCGACACGGAAGGAAACCGATAGCCATGGCCGTCGTCGACACACCTCGCCGCAAGATCAGCTGGTCCGTGGTCAACCTGCTCGTCCTGCTCTACGCACTGGTCCCGGTGCTGTGGATCGCCAGCCTGTCGTTCAAGCCCGCGGGAACGATCAAGGACGGCAAGTTCATTCCGCAGAAGTGGACACTCGACAACTACCGCGGAATCTTCCAGACCAACGCGTTCACCAGTGCGCTGATCAACTCCATCGGCATCGGGCTCATCTCCACGGTGATCGCCGTCGTCATCGGCACCATGGCCGCCTACGCCATTGCCCGGCTGGACTTCCCGGGCAAGAAGCTGCTGGTCGGCGTAGCCCTGCTGATCGCGATGTTCCCGCAGATCTCTCTCGTGAGCCCGCTGTTCGACATCGAGCGCAGGCTCGGGCTGTTCGACACCTGGGCGGGTCTGATCCTCCCGTACATCACGTTCGCGCTGCCGCTGGCCATCTACACGTTGTCCGCCTTCTTCAAGGAGATCCCCTGGGAGCTCGAGAAGGCGGCCAAGATGGACGGCGCCACACCGGCTCAGGCGTTCCGGAAGGTCGTGGCCCCGCTGGCGGCGCCGGGCATCGTCACCGCCGCGATCCTGGTCTTCATCTTCTGCTGGAACGACCTGCTGTTCGCGATCTCGCTGACCTCGACGGAACGGTCCATCACCGCGCCGGCCGCGATCGCGAACTTCACCGGCGCCTCCCAGTTCGAGGAGCCGACGGGCTCGATCGCCGCAGCCGCGATGGTGATCACGATCCCGATCATCATCTTCGTGCTGTTCTTCCAACGACGCATCGTGGCCGGTCTGACCTCCGGCGCGGTGAAGGGCTGAGACCTGCTTGCAGGGTCGAAACTATGAAGGAGTTTCTGTGGCCGAAATCGTGCTCGACAAGGTGACGAAGCTGTACCCGGACGGCGCCAAGGCGGTGAGCGACGTCGACATCACGATCGCCGACGGCGAATTCATCATTCTGGTCGGACCGTCCGGGTGCGGAAAGTCGACCACTCTCAACATGATCGCCGGCCTGGAGGACATCTCGTCCGGTGAACTGCGCATTGCGGGGGAGCGGGTCAACGAGAAGGCGCCGAAGGACCGCGACATCGCGATGGTGTTCCAGTCGTACGCGCTGTACCCGCACATGACGGTGCGGCAGAACATCGCGTTCCCGCTGACCCTGGCGAAGATGTCGAAGTCGGACATCGCGGCGAAGGTGGACAACGCCGCCAAGATCCTCGACCTCACCCAGCACCTCGATCGCAAACCGGCCAATCTGTCGGGCGGACAGCGGCAGCGGGTCGCGATGGGCCGGGCGATCGTCCGCAGCCCCAAGGCGTTCCTGATGGACGAGCCGCTGTCGAACCTCGACGCCAAACTCCGCGTCCAGATGCGCACCGAGATCGCCCGGCTGCAACAGCGACTCGGCACCACCACGGTGTACGTCACGCACGACCAGACCGAGGCGATGACCCTCGGCGATCGGGTGGTGGTGCTGCGGGGCGGTGTGGTTCAGCAGATCGGGGCGCCGCAGGATCTGTACGACCACCCGAACAACCTGTTCGTCGCCGGGTTCATCGGCTCGCCGTCGATGAACTTCTTCCCGGGGCAGCTCACCGCCGACGGGGTGTCGACGCCGCTCGGCGAGTTCACGCTGCCCCCGGAGACACGCGACAAGATCGGGTCGTCGAACACGGCGAAGGACGTCGTCGTCGGGATCCGTCCCGAGCACTTCGAGGACGTGGGGCTCGTCGACGAGGGGCAGAGAGCGGCCGGTGGCACCTTCACGGCCAACATCGAGGTGCTCGAGTCGATGGGTTCGGACAAGTACGCCTATTTCACGGCGGAGGGGCCGCAGGTGACCTCCCGGGAACTCGAGGAGCTCGCCGCAGACTCGGGTACCGCGGTCGCGGGCGGCGGGCAGCTGGTCGCCCGGTTGTCGACCGAATCGTCCGCGGCGCACGGCAGGCCGGTGGAACTGTGGTTCGACCGGGCGAAGATCGCCCTGTTCGATCAGGATTCGGGAGCGAACCTCACCCGTTGAGCGGGGCGCTCACCCGAACCGCGGGTGTTCGCTCCGCCGAGGCCACCGACGGTGCCCCACTCGGCCGCGAGGGCGGTCGCGTGGACCTCGTCCTCCTCCTCGTCGGAGGGGGTGCGGGTGGTGCGCGTGATCCCGAAGAACGGCAGCAGCCCGGCGAGGGCGGCGGCGGTCGCGCCGACGACGAACGCGATCACGTACGCCGATTCGGTCGGGACGTCCGTTCCGTCGATGGTGATGCCGGCGAGCAGGGTCGCGAGCAGCGCGCTGGCGACGGAACTGCCCACGGACCGGGCGATGGAATTGATGCTGTTCGCGACGCCGGTCTCGTCCTGCCGGACCTCGGCCACGAGCAGTGACGGCAGCGACGCGTACGCGAGGCTGATGTACGTGTTGACCAGCAGGATGGCCGCGATGACTTCCCACGTGCGGTCGTGGGCGAAGACGAACACGACGAAACCGCTGACGCCGACGACGCTCGCGGCAATGAGGACGGCGCGGGATCCGAAGCGGTGGATCAGTTTTCCGCTGAGGATCGAGGCGAGGACGCCGCTGATCGCGCCCGGCAGCAGGTATACGGTGCTGGCCTCGAGGACGGTGGCCCCGAAGCCGTATCCGGCCACCGCGCGCGGGGTCTGGACGAAGTACGAGCTGCCCAGGAACATCACGAACATCGACATGCCGACCACGAGCGCGGACAGGTGGGTGACGAGGACGGGCGGGTTGGTCAGCAGCCGGGGCGCGACGAGTGGGTCGGTGATCCTGCGTTCGAAGAGGAACCAGCCGATCAGGACCAGGATTCCGGCGATTCCGCTGACGATGGTGACGGGGGACGTCCAGCCCCAGGTGCCGCCCTCGGCGAGCGGCAGCAGGACGAGGACCAGGCCGGCGGCCAGAGCGGCCGCGCCGATCCAGTCGATGGATCCGGTTCCGGTGCGCGGGCGGCGGGGGATGGCGATCCAGGCGAGGACGAGTCCGGCGGCGGTGATGGCCGAGGACAGCCAGAAGATGCGGTGGAAGTCGGCGCCGTCGGAGACCAGCACACCGGTGAGGACGATGCCGAAGCATCCGCCGAATCCGAGGGTGCCGGAGAAGATCCCCATCGCCCCGGTCAGCTTCTCGGCGGGAAGTTCGTCACGCAGGACCGCGATGCCGATCGGGAACAGCGCGAACGACACGCCCTGGAGCACGCGGGCGAAGATCAGCACTCCTACCGACGTCGACAACGCACCGATGAGGGAACCGAGCAGCACGACCACGAGCACCCCGAGCAGGACGGGCCGTTTGCCGCGGAGATCGGCCAGGCGGCCGAGGACGGGCGTCGCGGTGGCGGCCGCGAGGAGGTTCGCGGTGAGGAGCCAGCCGACGGCGGTGGGGCCGACGTCGAGTTGCGAGCCGATGGTCCCGACGATCGGCACCACCAACGTTTGCAGAACGGCGACAATCATCACGACGAAGCACATGACGGGCAGGAGAGCCCTGGCTGCGGTTGTCGATCCGGCGGCCATGGGGTCCTCCTGTAGGGGTCGGTGAACGGCGTAATCAAATACGGTACTGGGGCTAACTAACGAAGGGGTTCACGGTGGGGTCTCAACGCATGTCGAATCGAGCGTTGGGCCGGGCCACACTGGCCCGGCAATCGCTGCTGAGCCGTTCGGACGCGTCCGCCCTCGACATGATCGAGCACCTCTGCGGACTGCAAGCCCAGGCTCCGGCCCCGCCGTATTTCGCACTGTGGACGCGGTTGACACGATTCCGCGCCGAGTCGCTGTCGGACCTCATCGAGAACCGCGCGGTGGTGCGGATTGTCGCGATGCGCGGCACGGTCTTCGCCCTGTCGGCCACGGACGCGCTCTCGTTCCGTCCGCTCACGCAACCGCTGCTCGACCGCGACCTACACACCAACACGCAGCACCGGTCCGGTCTCGACGGGATCGACCTCGGCGCCCTCGCCGCCGCGGGACGTGAATTGGTGCGCGACGAACCCCGCACGCAGTCGCAGATGCGGCCCCTGCTCGAGGAGCGGTTCCCCGGCCGTGACGGGGCCGCGCTCGCCCACGGGGTGCGGGGACTGGTCCCGATGGTCCAGGTTCCACCGCGCGGGCTCTGGGGCAGGTCCGGGCAACCGGCGCTGTCGACGCTGGAGTCGTGGGTGGGTCGTCCACTGTCCGCCGCGCCGTCCATCGACACGATGCTGTTGCGCTACCTCGCCGCGTTCGGCCCGGCGAGCGCGCGGGACGCCCAGGCCTGGTCGGGGCTGACCCGGCTCGGGGAGGTCTTCGACCGGCTGCGGCCGGAACTCCGGGTGTTCCAGGGCGAAGCGGGACCGGAACTCTTCGACCTTCCCGACGCACCCCGGCCGGACCCGGGCACCCCCGCCCCCGTCCGCATCCTCGCGCCGTTCGACAACGTGCTGCTCTCGCACGCGGACCGCGGACGCCTCCTCGACGACGACGTGCGGAAGAAGGTCTTCACCCAGAACGGCATCATCAAACCTGCCGTCCTGGTGAACGGCAGGGTCGCGGCGTTCACCACGACGGTGGTCGAGAAGTCCCGTGCGGTACTCGACGTGGAGCCGTTGGCGACCATCGCGAAGACACATCGCACCGCGATCGAGGCGGAGGGCAGGCGACTGTTGAAGTTCGCGCACCCCGAGGCGCCCGAGCGTGTCGTGCGGTTCACGGGCTAGCCGGTTTGTGCCTGCGCGGTGCGAGGTGGCTGAGCTCGGCGATGATCTCGTCGTTCCAGACATGCTGGCGCACAAGGCGGTACCGCTCCCGCGCCACCCACAGGTAGGCCTCGGCGTCGGTGTGGTCGGGCAGCATCTCCGCGGCCCGCAGCATCCGGACCACCGGCAGGAACTCCTCACCGAACCAGCGCCGGGCCACGGTTTCACGGCTGAGGAATTCGCCCACCTCCTGCATGAGCCGGAAACCCCAGGCCTCGACGCTCTGGCTGATCTCGGCGTACTCCCAGGGATCGGTGACGACCACGGCCGCCCGCTGGGGCCCGCTGAGCGGCACCCGGGTGAGGAACAGGCGGCGGTGGTCCTTGATGACCAGGTCGCCGCGCTGCGCGATCCCGTCGGGGGAGATCTTGGTCTGGATCTCGGTGACGTAGGCGTCGATCGTGCTCCAGTGCATCGCGTACGCGATGGAGACGCGGTGGTGGCCGTCGCTGACGAAGTGCATGGACCCGATCCGATACACCTGGATCGGCGGCACCGACTCCCCCCGGCGCTGCGCGGCCGCCAGCCGTTGCCAGCGCTCGCGCACCCGGGTGGACGTGGGCCGGAAGAACCGGTCGAAGTCGCGGGTTCGGTCGACGCTCCCGACGATGGAGTTGACCGGGATCACCTGCAGGCCGAGCGACCGTTCCCCGACCCGGCCGACGGCAGCGACCACCTCGTCGAACGGCAGGATCTCGTTGACGTCGTCCGGTTCGCGGCGCAGCCAGCTGACCAGCCGCGACAACTCGGCGCGGCGGCGCTGGCGGGTGAAGTCGTTTTCCGCGTCGGCGGCGGGGAATCCGGTGTCACGTGCCATGCCGGCGCCTGACGATGGTGGGGTCGGCGCCCGGGGCCAACTCCATCAGGGTGAATCCCACGGTGTTGATCACCGTCGTCGCGCCGAGTGTGCGGTCCTCGGCCGCCCGGCCGTACGGGTGGACGTGCCCGTGGATCATGACGCGGGCCTGCAACCTGCCCGCCAGGGTCTCGAAGCACTCGAAACCCCGGTGCGGTGGATCCTCCTGGTCGCCCACTCCGCGCGGCGGGCTGTGCGTGAGCAGCACGTCGACGCCGGACACACCCGAGCGGCGCGCGTGCCACGCACTCGTCAGCGCCAGGTTGCGCGCCCGCCGCCGCTGCTGCCGCTCGGTCCACTGGTTGGGGCCGTCGTTGTAGCGGATCGATCCACCCAGACCGGCGATGCGCAGGCCCGCGATCCGCACGATCCGGCCGTCCGCGTTGACCGCGCCGCAGGGCCCCGGCCACGCCGAGGGCAGACCCGCCCGCATCCATCCGACACGTCCCGCGGAGTAGCCGGACAGGTCGGCGTCGTGGTTGCCCGGCACGAAGACGCACGGCGCGTCGAGCGCATCGATCAGATATTCCAGGTAGTCGAACGGGAGATCGCCCGCACCGAGGATCAGGTCGACGTCCATGGCACGCACCTGCGAACTCCACAGCGACTCGATCGTCTCGTCGGACACTGCGAGTACCGAGACCATGCTCCGACGCTACCGGCTCGCGAGGCCGGAGGACGGGTGAGCGGCTTCGGTGGTTTGATTGCGGGGTGACTGACAGCGTTGTGGCCTCCGTTCGCGCGCACCTGCTGGGGCAGATCGGGGGACCGGAGCCGACTGCGGCATCGGTGACGTTCCTGGGCGTCGAGCCGCTGGACGTGCTGCGGTTCGCACCCGACGAAGAGGGGCTGGTGCGCTACGTGACCCTGGGGTGCTCCCGGCACCCGATGGGCGACCCCGGCGAACTGGTGGCCGACCCGCTCCGTGGCCCCCGCGCCGAACTGATCCTCACCCTGCGCGGTGGGGCCGGGGTGGCATCGGGAGTTGCGCGGACCCTCGCGGTCCTGGCGGCGGCGCCGTCGGTGGAAGGGGTGGTTCTCGTCGAGGACGCGCTGCTCGACCTGGGGGAGCCGCTGTGGAAGGACGCACCGTTCACCGCCGTGCTGCTCGGTGAATCGACCGTCCCGGACCTCCCGCTGCCCGAACCCGCGGAGGCCGTGCGGTTCCTCGCTGTCGTGCCGCTCACCGGCACCGAAGCGGCGTGGGTCCGGCTGCGCGGCGCCGGGGCACTGCGCGACGCCTGGACGGAGGCGGGCATCGACGTCCGCGATCCGTACCGCGGTGCCGCGTCCCTCTAGAGCCAGTGGTTCCGGCGGAACGTGACGAACAGGGCCACCGTCACCGATGCGATCACGAATACCACGCCGTGATAGCCGTACTGCCAATGCAATTCGGGCATGTTGTCGAAGTTCATGCCGTAGATGCCCGCGATCATCGTCGGCACGGCCGCGATGGCCACCCACGCCGAGATCTTGCGCATGTCGGTGTTCTGCTGCACGGCGATCTTGGCGAGGGCGGCGTCGACGAGTGAGCTGAGGACCTCGTCGTATTCGGCGATCCGCTCGGCGACGGTGGTGTGGTGGTCGAGGACGTCGCGGAAGTAGCGGCGAATCTCCTTCGGCACCGGATTGCCCGGTGCCCGCGTCAGCCGCAGCAGCGGGTTGGACAGCGGGTTCACCGATTTGCGGAGTTCGACGATCTCGCGCTTGAGGAGGTAGATGTGTTCGACCGCGACGCTGCTGCGCGGGCTGAACACCGCCTCCTCCATGCCGTCGACGTCCTCTTCGATGGCCTGGGTGACTTCGAGGTAGGTGTCCACCACGTGGTCCGCGACCGCGTGCAGCACCGCGTACGGGCCCAGGGCGAGGCGCTCCTGGTTCGCCTCCAGCGCGTGGCGGACGTTCGCGAGCGGGGAATGGTCGCCGTGCCGGACGGTGATGACGAAGTCGGCGCCCACGAACACCATGATCTCGCCGGTCTCCACGATCTCGCTGGCCGTCGCCACCGACTCGTGAGGCACGTAGTTGACCGTCCGCAACACCAGGAACAGCACGTCGTCGTAGCGTTCCAGCTTCGGCCGCTGGTGGGCGTGGACGGCGTCCTCGACCATCAACTCGTGCAGCCCGAACGTCTCGGCCACGCTTTCCATCTGCCCCTCGTCGGGGGCGAGCAACCCGACCCACACGAACCCTCGGCCCCGCTTGCGGACCTCGGCCATCGCGGCCTGGTGCGTGTATTTTCCGGGGAGCCTCGTGCCGTCGACGTACACACCGCAGTCGACGATGGCGCGCGCGGTCGGGATGCGGATCCTGGGGCCCGGGTCCTTGTCACCGCTGCGCTGATCCTTGTCGCTGCCACGCTTGGGGAGCGAGGGCACAGACGGCACGGGGCCCTCCCTTTCACCGGCGAGTCGGAAACGCTGCTGGTGAATCGTACGTCAGCACCCGCTCCGGACCGGCGGCGTCGCACGACACGCCAGGCTTCCGGGCCGCACGCTCGGACCCCGTGCCGCGACACCTGACAGACTGGTCTGGTGCTCATCGATCTCCACACCCATTCGACGGCCTCCGACGGAACCGACAGCCCGGCGGACCTGGTGCGCGCCGCGGGGGCAGCAGGACTCGACATCGTGGCGATCACCGATCACGACACGACCGCGGGGTGGGCCGAGGCGGTCGCGGCGTTGCCTGCGGGGCTCGCGCTGGTGCGGGGCATGGAGATGTCCTGCGAGGGCCGCGGTGAGGACGGACGCCCGGTTGCGGTGCATCTCCTCGCCTACCTGTTCGATCCCGCGCACGCGGCGTTCGCACGCGAGCGGGAACGGTTGCGGAACGAGCGGATCGTGCGAATCCGCGCGATGGCGGAGTTGATGATGGAGGACGGTCTGCCCATCGACGCCGACGAGGTGCTCGCGGAAGCGGGACCCGCGGCGGGACGCCCACACCTGGCCAGGGCTCTGATGCGCGCCGGTGTGGTCGGCAGCGTCGGTGAGGCGTTCGTGGATCTGCTGGCCCCGCGCGGCCGGTACTTCGTCGACAAGTCCGATACCCCCCTCGACGACGCCGTGCAACTGGTGGCGGAGGCCGGGGGAGTGAGCGTCCTCGCCCACGGACGGGCCCGCACGAGGGGACGGCTGCTGTCGCTCGATCACGTCCGCGACCTGGCGGGAGCCGGTTTGCACGGGCTCGAGGTGCACCACCCCGACCACTCGTCGGACGACACTCGGGTTCTGCAGGAACTGGCCGACGAGCTCGGTCTGGTCGTCACCGGCTCCTCCGACTATCACGGCACGAACAAGGCCATCCGGCTCGGCGAGTTCACGACGGACGCCGACGAATTCGACACCCTCGTCTCGAAAGCATCCGGCGTACAGGTGGTCTCGGCATGAACACGCACGAGTTCGAGCGGTACGACCCCTACGGTCCCACCCTTCCGAGGACGGTGACGGCCACCGAACCGCGACGCAGCCCTCTCGTCGTCCGCGCGCTGCGCGCCCTCAGCGGGGCCGTCGCCGCCGGCGTGGTGATCCTCTGCCTCGTCGTGATCGGCTCCGCCTACGTGGGCGGCGGCCGGGGCTTTCCCGGCCCGGGGACGATCTCCATCACCGCGCACGTGGTCGCGTCCGTGTTCGTGATCGTGGCGCAGCGGATTGCGGACCGCCGCGACGGTCTCGTCGCCATGGTCGCATCCGTCGCCGTCCTCGCGGCGGCGGCGCTTCTGCTGGCTACCCAGTGGTGGGGTTGACGGACGC
This sequence comes from Rhodococcus sp. IEGM 1305, assembly GCF_030058635.1. NCBI lineage: Bacteria > Bacillati > Actinomycetota > Actinomycetes > Mycobacteriales > Nocardiaceae > Rhodococcus > Rhodococcus sp. IEGM 1305. Next base: position 15,911 of record NZ_JASHKX010000005.1, on the reverse strand, counting down.
TCGGCCCGTTATGTGAAACCGGCTCTCACAGTGACCCATCGGTAACTTGTTCTCACAGGTAGAGGCCAGAAAACGTGAGACATCTGACTGTCGTGGCAATTTGATTGTGCATCGATATTCGTGCCAGACTTAGCACCACTCCGACGTCGGCGCCACCGCCCTTCGGCGGGGGTTTATGGCAGTGTTGCCAGGGCTCACCCGCCCGTGCCATGACGCTTCGGACGTTCTGCGGCCATCGTGATCGCGCACCCCGGAAGCTTCACCCTCAGTTGTCGTTCGTGGAGCAACTGTGAGGATCAGCGCCGATCCTCACGGTTACTTCTCAGTAACCCGGCCCCGAGTGAGCCTGGACTTAGCAGGAGTGTCATCGTGTCCATCGTGTCCGAACCCACCACACCGCAGAAGGTCGAGCTGACCGACGAGGAGATCTTCGCCGGCCACATCGGGGGGAAGCTCTCGGTTGAGACCACGACCGCCCTCGATACGCAGCGCGCCCTGTCCATCGCCTACACGCCCGGCGTCGCGCAGGTCTCCCGCGCCATCGCCGCCGACGAAACCCTCGCCGACCGGTACACCTGGACCAGCCGCCTGGTGGTCGTCGTCTCCGACGGCTCCGCGGTACTCGGCCTCGGGGACATCGGCCCGCGGGCCTCGCTTCCCGTGATGGAGGGCAAGTCCGCCCTGTTCAAGAACTTCGCGGGCCTGAACTCGATCCCGCTGGTCCTCGACACCAAGGACCCCGACGAGATCGTCGAAACCCTGATCCGGCTGCGCCCGAGCTTCGGGGCCGTCAACCTGGAGGACATCTCCGCACCGCGCTGCTTCGAGATCGAAAAGCGCGTCATCGAGGCCCTGGACTGCCCGGTCATGCACGACGACCAGCACGGCACCGCCATCGTCGTCCTGGCCGCCCTCAAGGGTGCGGTCAAGGTCCAGGACCGCGACATCCACCAGCTGCGGGTCGTCATCTCCGGTGCCGGCGCCGCCGGTGTCGCCTGCGCGAACATCCTGCTCGCCGCCGGGATCGCCGATGTCACGGTGCTCGATTCGAAGGGCATCGTCTCCGCCGACCGCAAGGACCTGAACGAGGTCAAGGTCGATCTGGCCGCGCGCACCAACCCGGCCGGCCGCCGCGGCGGCACCGCCGAAGCCCTCGACGGGGCGGATGTGTTCCTCGGGGTGTCCGCGGGCACCGTGCCGGAGGAGCTGATCGCGACGATGGCGGAGGGTTCGATCGTGTTCGCGTTGTCGAACCCGGACCCGGAGATCCACCCGGACATCGCCCGCAAGCATGCGGCGATCGTGGCCACCGGGCGCAGTGACTTCCCGAACCAGATCAACAATGTGCTGGCCTTCCCCGGGGTGTTCCGGGGTGCGCTCGATGCCGGTGCCCGCCGGATCACCGAAGGTATGAAGCTCGCCGCCGCCGAGGCAATCCTCTCGGTCGTCGGTGACGAGCTGGCTGTAGACAAGATCGTTCCCAGCCCGCTCGATCCTCGCGTCGCCCCCGCTGTCGCGGAGGCAGTCGCCGCCGCTGCCCGTGCAGAAGGCGTCACCGACTAGCGAGAATCCGTCGAGCACCCCGATCCGGAACCCGCACCCACGGTTCCGGTGTCGGGGTGTTTGCCGTTGGGTGACGTGTTCGCTATTACGCGCGTTCGGCGATCTGTTGGGCGCTCGGGTTGCGGCGCAGGCGGCCGGTCCCGGGAACGGACGCCCACACCGCCAGCGCGAGCAGGCCGTCCACGACCAGAGCGAGGATCGTCACGAGCAGCGCACCGACAAGCACCCGGTCGTACTGGCGCAGGGCCAATCCGTCGAAGATGTAGCGGCCCAGGCCGCCGAGATTGACATACGCAGCAACCGTAGCAGTCGCGATGATCTGCAGGGTGGCGTTGCGCAGCCCGCCGAGCATGAGCGGCAGCGCATTCGGGGCCTCGACACGCGTGAGGACCTGCCACTCGGTCATCCCCATCGCGCGGGCGGCGTCCACGACCGTCCGGTCGACGTTCGCAACACCCGCGTACGTGCCCGCGAGCACCGGCGGGATTCCGAGGATCACCAGGGCGAGGATCGGCGGGATCAATCCCAGTCCGAGCAGCAGCACCAGAAACGTCAGCAGACCCAGTGTCGGCAGCGACCGGAGCGCGTTGACGAGACCGACCACGACCACGTCACCCTTGCGCAGATGCCCGATGATCAGACCGATCGGCACCGCGACCACCGCGGACAGTGCGACCGCCAGGAAGCTGTACCAGAGGTGCTCGAGGATGCGGGCGCCGATTCCGGTGCTGCCCGACCAGTTTCCCGGATCGACGATGTACTCCCATGCGCCGCCGAAGATGTTCACGAAGCCTCCCCTGCGGCCGGGGCCGCCGACTGTCCCGCGACCAGCGGCGTGCGCCGGACCTTCTGCTGCCGGGTCCACGGTGTCAGTGCCCGCCCGACCAGGAACAGCAGCAGGTCGAACGCGAGGGCCAGAACGACGATCGCGATGATCCCGGCGAGGATCTGGTCCGGATAGTCTCGCTGGTAGCCCTGGGTGAACAGCGTGCCGAGACCGCCGATCCCGATCAGCGAACCCACCGACACCAGAGAGATGTTGGTCACCGCCACCACTCGCACGTTCGCGACGAGAACGGGTAGCGCGAGGGGCAATTCGACGGTCAGGGCCCGGCGGAGCCGGGTGAAACCCATCGCGGTGGCGGAGTCGACGACGTCGGCGGGAACGGAGTCGAGGGCCTCGGGCACGGCACGGATGAGCAAAGCGGTGGAGTAGATCGTCAGCGCGATCACCACATTGAGCGGGTCCAGGATCTGCAGTCCGACGACGGAGGGGATCGTCACGAACAACGCCAGCGACGGGATCGTGAACGCGATGCCCGCGACGATCAGCGTGATCTTCCGCAGCCAGGACGCACCCCGGATCGCGGTCCCGACCGGGACCGCGATGAGTAACCCGATCAGCAGTGGAACCAGTGCGAGATAGAGATGGGTCTTCGTCAGGTCGACGACGACCGAGAAGTTGTCGATGAGCCATCGCATGGGATCACGGCCCGTCCGGGGTCGCCGGTGGGGCAGTGAAGTAGTGCTCACCCCGCGCGCGATCCTCGGCTGCCCGCTGCTCGGCCAGCTTCGCGATCACCTCGGAGCCGAGGATGCCGCCGGTGACCGTGCCGTCGGCGTCGACGGCCACTCCGATGCCCGACGGCGAGGAGATGGCCGCGTCCAGGGCCTGCCGCAGGTCGGCACCGGGGGAGAAGAGGGATCCGCCCGCCGCAGTGCATTCGGAGACGGGCCGTCCGGCCCGCGCCCCCTCGACGCCGGTGACGTCGATCCAGCCCCGCGGAACGCCCGCATCCGTGACGACCAGGACCCATTCACCTTGTTCGAGCCGGAGCCCGGGCAACTCCTTCTCGGTCGCCGTCCGGATGGTGTGCAGCGGAACCTGATCTGCCGTCCGGAACGACAGCCCGCGGTACCCGCGGTCGCGTCCGACGAACGAGGCGACGAAATCGGTGGCCGGCGCGGACAGCACCGTGTCGGGCGCGTCGTACTGCTGCAACCGGCCACCCGGCCCGAAGACGGCCACCCGGTCGCCGAGCTTGACGGCCTCGTCGATGTCGTGGGTGACGAACACGATCGTCTTGCGCATCTCGGCCTGCAGGCGCTGCATCTCGGCCTGCAGGTCTTCGCGGACAACGGGATCGACGGCGCTGAACGGCTCGTCCATCAGCAGGATCGGCGGGTCGGCGGCCAGCGCCCGCGCGACCCCGACGCGTTGCTGCTGCCCGCCGGACAGCTGCCCGGGATAGCGGGATGCCAGCGCCGGATCGAGTCCGACGCGTTCGAGCACCGCCAACGCGGCCTTGCGGGCGTTGCGTCGTGAGTCGCCGCGCAGCACCGGCACGGTCGCGACGTTGTCGACCACCGTGCGGTGCGGCAGCAGTCCCGCGCTCTGGATGACGTAGCCGATGCCGAGTCGGAGCTTCACCGCGTCGGTTTGGGCGATGTCGCGGCCGTCGACCGTGATCGTTCCCGCGGTCGGGGTGATCATCCGGTTGATCATCCGCATCGACGTGGTCTTGCCGCAGCCGGAGGGCCCGACGAAGACCGTGAACGATTCGGCGTCGATCTCGAGGTCGAGGTTGTCGACCGCCGTCGTGCCGTCCGGGTACTGCTTGGTGACTCCCGAGAATGTGATCACGGCAGGCTCCTCACGAGACCGGCTTGTCGAGCCCCTGGTCCGTCACCCACTGCTTCGCGGCCGCCGCCGGCTCGGTTTTCGCGTCACCCGACACGGAATCGTTGAGCGCGACAAGCTCTTCGGTGGTCAGCTTCGCCGACAGTGCGTCGAGCGCCCGGGTCAGCTTGTCCGAGGACTTGGTGGCGCGTACCACCGGCACGACGTTCTGCGCCGCGAAGTTGTTCTGCGGATCCGCGAGCACCACGAAACCGTTCTGCGCGATCGCCGGGGACGTCGTGAAGATGTCGGCGGCCGTGATCTGTCCCGCCGCGAGGGCGTCCACCGTGGCGGGACCGCCGCCGTCGGCGATCGGGACGAAGTTGTCTGCTGTGATGTCGAGGCCGTACTTGGCCTTCAGGCCGGGCAGGCCACCGGGACGTTCCTGGAATTCGGCGGGAGCACCGAACTTCACCTCGTTCGAGTGCGCCGCGAGATCCGCGATGGAGGTGAGGTTCCAGCGCTGCGCCGTCTCCTTCGTGACGACGACGGCGTCCTTGTCCTCGGCCGGGGCCGGTGTGGTGATCGTCAGTTCCGAACCCAGCGCGGCAGGCAGCGCGGCGTCCACGTCGGCGGCGCTCGTGGCCGTCGAATCGGGGTCGAGATACTGCAGCAGGTTGCCCGTGTAGTCGGGGATGACGTCGATCGACCCGTCCTCGAGCGCAGGGATGTAGGCCTCACGGCTGCCGATGTTGAACTTCGTCGTCACGTCGAACCCGTTGGCGCGGAGGACCTCGGTGTAGATGTTCGCGACCGTCTCCGATTCGGGGAAGTTCGCGGATCCCACGATGATCGTGTTGGGGTCGTCACCCGATCCGTCGCCGCCGGCGGACAGGGGGTCGGATCCGCCGCCACCGCACGCCGCGAGCGACACGACGGCGACCGTCGCGAGAGCGATACTGCCAACGGAGCGGCGGGCGAAGCCCGACAGAATTCGTGAGGTGCGCATGAGCGTCCTTCCCGTTGTCACCGGCGCCGGACCTGCCGACGGAAGCCGGTGGACGCGTGTCCGCGCCATCGGTTGGCCAGTGTAACGATAGGGGCGGACAGAGCACGGTTTTCGACCAGCTCGAGGTAAACGAAAGGCGCGACGTGGCACACACACGGACAGACGGATCGGCCGAGCGCCCGGCGGCATGGTCCCGGGCCCTGATCGCCGGGTCCGCGCTGCTGCTGGTCGCGGGGGTGGCGTCGGGATGCGCAGGCGGTGACACGACCCTCGACGGTTCCGCGGGGCAAGGGCAGGGCGAGATCGTGGTGGGAGCGGGGGACGGCGCGGAGAGCCGGATCCTGGCCGAAATCTATGCCGGTGCCCTGCGTTCGACCGGGGCGTCGGTCATCACCGACGGGGGACTCGGCGACCGGACCGCGTACCTCGGACAGCTCGATGCCGGAAACGTCAACCTGGTGCCGGAGTTCACGGGCCGGTTGCTGCGCTACTACGACCCCGAATCGACGCAGACGGAACAGGACGAGGTATTCGAGGCGTTGAGCAAGGCTCTGCCACAGGGGCTTTCGATCTCCGACTTCGCGGCCGCCGAGGACAGGTCGGCGCTGGCCGTGACCTCGCAGACGTCCGGGCAGCTGGATCTCACCAGCCTGGACGAACTCGTTCCCTCGTGCACCACCAGTACAGCCGTGCTGGCCCCGGCGTTCGAGGCCGACGCGCTTCCCGACCTCACCGGCTGCACGTTCGCGCAGACCCGGACAGTGGCCGACGACGCGGCCGCCGTCGGCGAACTCGCCGCTCCGGCACCGTCGGACGGAGCCGTGCGGGTGGCCGGGGTGACCACCGCGTCACCGGACGTCTCGGACGCCGATCTGGTGCTGCTGGCGGACGACGATCACGTGTTCACCGCACAGAACGTGGTGCCGCTGTTCCGGATCGGAACTCTCACCGAAGCCCAGCTGAAGGCACTGAACGTCGTGGCGGGTGAGCTGACGACCGCGGACCTGGCCGACATGATCGGCCAGGTCCGCGGTGGTGCCGATTCAGCCGACGTGGCGCGGGTGTGGCTCGACGCTCATCTGTGAACCCAGGAACGCCCCGAGTTCGGCGACCGCATCCGCGGCCTCGCGGACCAGGGACGCCTGTAGGTGGGCGACGTGCCACAGCCGGGCGTACTCGGTGAGCGTGACGTCCACATCCGACTCGTTCAGCTTGTCGACGAATTCCATGATCTGCGGGTAGAGCACCTCGTCCACCCCGACATGGATCAGCGTCGGCGGCAGTCCCGCCAGATTTCCGTGCAGCGGTGCGTAACCCGGATCGTGTGCGTCCCCGTTGCCCAGGTACTTCTCGGCGGCGTCGAACGACCACGCCGTGTTGACCACGAGATCCCGGTCCCGGGACGTGTCACGCCTGCCGGGATCGACCCACGGAGCGATCAGCGCCAACGCGGCCGGAGTCACACCGTGCCGGTCGATCAGGCGGCGCGCCGTGGCGACCGTGAGGCCACCGCCCGCCGAATCGCCCGCGATGGCGAGTTGCTCTGTCTCGTAACCGTGTTCGGTGTTCAGCTCCATGTACGCCGCGACCGCGTCCTCGAGCCCGGCCGGGAACGGATGCTCCGGGGCCAGCCGGTAGTCGAGGGTGTAGACGACGCTGCCTGATTCCCTGGCGATGTGAGCGGCCAGCGAACGGTGCGTGGCGAGCGAACCGATCGTGTACGCCCCGCCGTGCAGGTAGAGCACCGCGCCCCGGCGTTCGGTGGGTCCCACCGTGATTCGCTCCGCCGGCCGCCCGGCCAGCGAGGTCGGGCGGACGACGGCACCTGCGGGCACCTGCTGCAACGGAGCGCCGAGGTCGAGGAGCGCCCGCTGCACGGTGTACGGAAGCCGGGCGTTGAGGCTGAGTCGGTAGAACGGCCGGAGGGCCGTCGCGACGACCGGCAGCGGCAGGTGGAAGCTCATCGGTACCTCAGTTCGACTTCGGGAGGACTCGTCCGGCGACGAGGGCAACCACACGCTGGTAACTCGGTCCGACGAGCCGCACCCAGGCGTCGAGGAACTTGGCGTCGGCGCCGATCAGGACGCGCGGCTTGCTCTTGCGAACTCCGTTCACGATGGTCTCGGCAGCCGCCTCCGGCGTGGTGCGGGCAAGCTTCTGGTCGAAGAACTTCGCGAACGTGTCGAGGTCCTCACCCGGTCCCGCGGTGGCGTTGCGGGCAATGGCCGTCTTGATGCCACCGGGGTGCACACACGTCACCTTTACGGGGTGCTTGGCGATCAGCATCTCCTGGCGCAGCGACTCGGTGAAACCGCGCACCGCGAACTTCGCCGAGTTGTACGCGCTCTGACCCGGCATGGACAGCAGACCGAAGAGGCTGGAGACGTTCACGACGTGGCCGTCGCCCGACGCGATGAGATGCGGCAGGAAGGCCTTGGTGCCGTTGACGACTCCCCAGAAGTCCACGTCCATGATCTTCTCGATGTCCTTGAACTCGGACTTCTCGAACTCACCGTGGTAGGCGATGCCGGCGTTGTTGTACACCTGGTTGATCTTGCCGAAGTGCGCCCGCACCTCGTCGGCGTACGCGAGCACCGCTTCGCGCTGGGTGACGTCCAGGTGATCGGCCTTGACCTCGGCGCCCAGCGCCTCGGCCTGGCGTGCCGTCTCGGCGAGCCCGACCGTGTCCATGTCCGAGATCGCCAACCTGGCACCCCGGCGTGCCAGGTTGAGGGCGAGCGCCCTGCCGATACCGGAACCGGCTCCGGTGATCACGATTACCTTGCCTGCGAACTCGCTCACTGTGCTGTCACCTTGTCGTCGTCGAGGGCGATCTGTGCGGGGATGGCGGCGGGGCCGGGGGTCTTGCCGTTCACGTGCACGGGTGCAGGCAGATCGGCGGTGGCCACGCTGTCGTACGCGGTGAGGTCGAAGCGCTTCGTCTCGTTCCGGAACTGGAACGTGAAGCCCGGCCACAGCGTGGTGTTGTTGCCGTGCTTGTCGAGGTACCAGCTCGCGCACCCACCGTTGTTCCAGACGCTGTGCGACAGCTTCTCCTGGAGTTCGGCGTTGTACCGGTCCTGGGCGTCCTGACGGACCTCGATCTTGCCGATGCCGTACTTGTCGAGCGTCTGAAGGGCGTCGACGAGGTAGTTGAGCTGCGACTCGATCATGAAGACCATCGAGGTGTGGCCCAGACCCGTGTTCGGGCCCACCAGGAAGAACATGTTGGGGAAGTTCGCGATCGCCGCGCCCTTGTAGCCCTGCTGGCCGCCCTCGTCGAAGACGTCGGCGAGCGAGCGGCCGTCCTTGCCGAAGATGCCCTCGAACGTGGGGGAGTCGGTGACGTGGAAGCCGGTGGCGACGACGATGGCATCGACTTCGCGGACGGTGCCGTCCTTCGAGACCACCGAGTCGGCCGTGACCTCGGCGATGCCGTCGGTCACCAGGTCGACGTTGTCCTGCGCGAGGGTGGGGTAGTAGTTGTTCGAGATCAGCATGCGCTTGCAGCCGATCTGAAAGTTCGGCGTGACCTTCTTGCGCAGATCCTTGTCCTTGATCTGGCGGCGCAGGTGGCGCTCGGCCGCGAGCTGCAGCGGCTTCATGAAGACCGGGGCCTTCGCGAGTCCGACGACCTGGCTCTCGCGCATCCAGTAGATACCGGTGCGGCACAGCTTCTGGAAGCCGGGGAGGTACTTGAACGCGGCGTGCTCGAGCTTCGTGTACTCGCGGTCCGCGCGGGGCAGGATCCACGGCGCCGTGCGCTGGTACACGTCGAGGTGCGACACCTTCTTGCCGATGGCGGGCACGATCTGGATCGCCGAGGCGCCGGTGCCGATGACGGCGACGCGCTTGCCCGTCAGATCGGCGTCGTGGTTCCAGCGGGCGGAGTGGAAGATCTCGCCCTGGAAGCCTTCGATGCCCTTGATGTCGGGGAGGGACGGCTCGCACAGTGCGCCGACCGCGGAGACGAGGACCTTCGCGACGAAGTTCCCCTTCGTGGTGGTGACCTCCCAGCGGGTGGTCGACTCGTTCCAGTGGGCGGACTGCACGTCACAGCCGAAGAGGTGCTTGTCGCGCACCTTGTACTTGTCGGCCACCGACTGGATGTACTTCTGGATCTCGGGCTGCGTCGAGAACGACCGGGTCCACTCCGGGTTCAGCGCGAACGAGTAGGAGTACAGATGTGAGGGAACATCGCACGCCGCACCCGGGTACGTGTTGTCTCGCCAGGTACCACCGACGTCGGTGCCGCGTTCGAGCACGAGGAAGTCGGTCTTGCCTGCCTGGGTCAGCTTGATCGCCGCGCCGAGGCCGGCGAACCCGCTGCCGATGATCAGCGTGTCGATGTGCCGGACACCTGCGGTGGTGGCGGAAGTATCTGTGACGGGGAGACTCATGTAAGAAACCATAGGGCGCTATTGAGGGGCAGTCAATAGCCTATTGACCTTCATTCAGTAGTCTTGTCTCATGGACGTCGTGAAGCGGACCCGTCTCAGCCCCGAACAACGGCGCGCGCAACTGATCGATCTCGGTGCGAAGATGCTGGCGCAGCGCCCGCTCGAGCAGATCTCCGTCGAGGACATCGCCGATCAGGCGGGTGTCTCCCGCGGCCTCCTGTTTCACTACTTCGCGTCCAAGCACGACTTCCACCTCGAGATCGTCCGGCACACCAGCAGCGAGATGCTCGCCCGCACCGCCCCCGACCCGTACGTCGGGGAAGTGCGGGATCCGATGCAAATCCTGCGCTCGGTGCTCGCGTCGTACGTCGACTACGTCAGCGAGAACCGTGGCACGTACGTGTCGCTCCTGCGGGGAACGGCGAGTGGCGACCCGGACATGCGCGCCGTCTTCGAGGAGACCCGGGCCGTGATGTCCGCACGGACCCTCGAACAACTGCCCGCGATCGGTGTCGAGCCCACCCGGGCGGTCGAACTCGCCGTCCGCGGCTGGATCGCCTACGTCGAGGAAGTCACGATCACCTGGCTGCGCGACCCACACCTGACCCGCGACGAACTGATCGAACTCAACGTCCAGGCCCTCCCCGCGCTCGCCATCGCCGCCGCACCCGAGATCGCCGCCGCGCTGGTGTCGGCCACCACCACCTGACACCCCTAGTACTCGGGGTACACCCGTAATACCCGCGGGTGACACCGGTTTCATTCCCCGGCGTGACGTGGCGACGCATGCGACGTTCCTAGCGTTCTCGTCATGACCACCCTCGATCTCCGCTCCCGCATCGTCGAGTCCCGCCAGGTGCCGCTGGCGGTGATGGTCGCCGCGATGACCGCCCTCGCACTCGTCTGCGCCGTCGGACTCCTCGTCGACGACCGGACCGTGCTCGGGGTGTCCGTGTGGCTCAAACCGCTGAAGTTCGCGGTCTCCTTCGCGCTCTACGGGGCCACCCTGGCGTGGATGCTGACCCTCCCGCACCGAGGCAGCCGATGGACGCGGGCCATGGCGACGGTGTTCGCCGTGACCGGCATCATCGACGTCGGATTCATCGCCGTGCAGGCCGCGCGCGGAACGTTCAGCCACTTCAACACGTCCGACGACGCCGTCAACACGATCGGCCAGTACGTGTTCATGACCGGTGTCCCCGGACTGTTCGTCGCGAACCTCGTGATCGCCCTGATACTGCTGTTCCAGCGCGTGGGGGATCGTCCCCTGACCCGCGCCATCCATGCGGGCCTGTTCCTGGCGGTGGCCGGCATGGCACTCGGGTACCTCATGGGATTTCAGGGCCGGCAGACCACGACCGACGCGAACGGCCGCGTCGTCGAACTCGCCGCACGGCACAGCGTCGGCGTCACCGACGAGAATCCGGGACTGCCGGTCACCAACTGGAGCACGTCCGGCGGCGACCTCCGCATCCCGCACTTCGTCGGACTGCACGGCCTGCAGGCGATGCTGCTCGGCGCCCTCGTCCTGAGCGTCCTCGCGTCGCGGATACCGTGGCTCCGCAGCGAGAGAACCCGAGCCTCCCTGACGGCCGTGCTGGCGCTCGCCTACGCCGGGCTACTAGCCCTGCTCACGTGGCAGGCGTTCCGCGGTCAGCCGCTGATCCACCCCGACGCGCTCACCCTCGCCGCCCTCGGCGGACTCCTCGCCGCCACCGCCCTCGCGGTCCAGGTCGTGAGGTCGCGGGCGGAGGCGGGGCGGTAGTGGTCGGCCGGGCTAGAGATGCCGCAGGAAGCGGTCGGGTCCGTCGAGGAACGACCGCCAGTTGCGGACGAGGTCGAGCTGATTCCACTCGGGGTAGTCGATGCCCTCGTCGGTGAGTTCCCAGACCTCGGCGCCGGGCGCGGCGGCGAGGAGGGGAGAGTGCGTCGCCATGATCACCTGCGAGCCCTCCTCGGCGAGATCCGAGATGACCCCGAGCAGCGCCAGGCAGGACTGGAACGACAGCGCGGCCTCCGGCTCGTCCAGAATCCACAGGCCCACCCCGATCGGACGGTCGGCGACGTACCGCAGGAACGACTGACCGTGCGAGAGCTGATTGAACGACGGATCGTCCTCGCGGGGACGTGACTCGTCGGCCGCACCGAACAGCGAATGCATCGACTCGGCACGCAGGAAACACCCGCCGTACGGCTGCGGCCGGGCGCCGACACACGTGAGGTGAGTGCCGAGATCCGCGTCCTCGGGGCTGGAACCCGCCGACCACAACCGGTCCTGCGCCCCGCGGAACCCACCCTGCCAGGCCGCGGCGATCGACTCGACCAACGTCGACTTTCCGACACCGTTCTCACCCACGATCACCGTGACCGGCCGCTCGAATGCCAGCCCGTTGTCGCACAGTTCCGCCACCGAGGGCAGGTCCAGATACCACGAAGCCGGGTCGAATCCGCTCCGTGGAGTGAACTCGACCCGGCTCAATGGCAGATCAGTCAAACGCTCAGCTGAACGCTTCGTCGATGATCTCCTGCTGTTCCACAGCGTGCACCTTGCTCGAACCCGAGGACGGTGCCGACATCGAACGACGCGAGATGCGCTTGATCCCGGACAGCTTGTCGGGCAGCAACTCGGGCAGAGCGAGACCGAAGAACGGCCACGCACCCTGGTTGGCCGGCTCCTCCTGAACCCACCGGAACTCGGTGGCGTTCGGGTAGCGGTCCAGCGTCTCGCGGAGACGACGACTCGGAACCGGGTACAGCTGCTCGATGCGGACGATCGCGATGTCCTCGCGGTTGTCCTTCTGCTTCTTCGCCAGCAGCTCCCAGTACAGCTTGCCGCTGACGAGGAGGACACGACGCACCTTGTCGCGTTCGGCGTCGCCCGTCTCGTACGTGGGCTCCTCGAACACCGAGCGGAACTTGCCGGTGGTGAAGTCCTCGACGTCGGAGACCGCGGCCTTGTTCCGCAGCATCGACTTCGGTGTGAAGACGACCAGCGGGCGGCGGATTCCGTCGAGCGAGTGACGACGCAGCAGGTGGAAGTAGCTGGCCGGGGTGGACGGCACCGCCACGGTCATCGAACCCTCGGCGCACAACTGCAGGAAGCGCTCGATACGACCGGACGTGTGGTCGGGACCCTGACCTTCGTGGCCGTGCGGCAGCAGCAGCACGACGTCGGACAGCTGACCCCACTTGGCCTCACCGGACGAGATGAACTCGTCGATGATGGACTGCGCGCCGTTGACGAAGTCACCGAACTGCGCCTCCCACAGCACCAGCGCGTCCGGGTTGCCCACGGAGTAGCCGTACTCGAAGCCGACGGCGGCGAACTCGCTGAGTGCGGAGTCGTAGACGAGGAACTTGCCGGGGTTCTCGCTGCCCAGGTTCTGCAGCGGGGTGTACTCGGCGCCCGTCTTGCGGTCGATGAGGACCGAGTGACGCTGCGTGAACGTGCCGCGCTTGGAATCCTGGCCGGACAGGCGAACCATCTTGCCCTGGTCGACCAGCGAACCGAATGCGAGCAGCTCGGCGAACGCCCAGTCGATCTTGCCCTCGCGGGACATTTCGCGGCGCTTCTCGATGACCGGCTTGACGCGCGGGTGCACGGTGAAGCCCTCGGGCACGTTGACGAACGCGTCGCCGATCCGCTCGAGCACCGACTCGTCGACGGACGTCTTCAACTTCGTGGGCAGCACCTGGTCGAGCTCGACCGACTCACTGGGCTCCGGCGTGTACTTCTCGAGTTCGCGAACCTCGTTGAACACCCGTTCCAGCTGGCCCTGGTAGTCGCGGAGTGCGTCTTCGGCTTCCTTCAGCGAGATGTCGCCGCGGCCGATCAGGGATTCGGTGTAGCTCTTACGCACGCTGCGCTTGGTGTCGATCACGTCGTACATCGCCGGCTGCGTCATCGACGGGTCGTCGCCCTCGTTGTGACCGCGACGGCGGTAGCAGATCATGTCGATGACGACGTCCTTCTGGAACTTCTCCCGGAAGTCGACAGCGAGCTGAGCGACCCAGACGCAGGCCTCGGGGTCGTCGCCGTTCACGTGGAAGATCGGCGCGCCGATCATCTTCGCGACATCGGTGCAGTACTCGGACGAACGCGAGTACTCCGGGGCGGTGGTGAAACCGACCTGGTTGTTGACCACGATGTGCACGGTGCCGCCGGTGCGGTACCCGCGCAGCAGTGCCAGGTTCAACGTCTCGGCCACGACACCCTGACCGGCGAACGCGGCGTCGCCGTGCAACATGAGCGGCAGGACGGTGAAGCCGTCCTCACCCTTGTCGAGGATGTCCTGCTTCGCGCGGACCAGGCCCTCGAGGACCGGGTCGACCGCCTCGAGGTGCGACGGGTTGGCCGTCAGCGACACCGTGATGTCGTTGTCGCCGAACATCTGGATGTACGTGCCCTCGGCGCCGAGGTGGTACTTCACGTCGCCGGAGCCGTGCGCGGCCGCCGGGTTCATGTTGCCCTCGAACTCCGTGAAGATCTTCGAGTACGGCTTGCCGACGATGTTCGCGAGAACGTTGAGGCGACCACGGTGCGGCATGCCGATGACGACCTCGTCGAGCTGGTGCTCGGCGGCCTGGTCGATGACGGCGTCCATCATGGGGATGACGGACTCGGCGCCCTCGAGGGAGAAGCGCTTCTGCCCGACGTACTTGGTCTGCAGGAACGTCTCGAACGCCTCGGCGGCGTTGAGCTTGCTCAGGATGTACTTCTGCTGAGCGACCGTGGGCTTGACGTGGTGCGCCTCGACCCGGTCCTGCAGCCACTGCTGCTGCTCCGGCTCCAGGATGTGCGTGTACTCGACACCGACGTGGCGGCAGTACGCGTCGCGCAGCACGCTGAGCACGTCGCGCAGCTTCATCTTCTCCTGGCCGTGGAAGCCGCCGACCTTGAACTCGCGGTCGAGATCCCAGAGGGTCAGGTCGTGCGTGCGGACGTCCAGGTCCGGGTGGCTGCGGAACTTGTCCTTGACGAACTGCAGCGGATCCGTATCGGCCATCAGGTGGCCACGGTTGCGGTACGCGGCGATCAGCTCGAGAACACGGGTGTTCTTGTCGACGGCGCCTTCGGGCACGTCCTTGCGCCAGCGGACCGGCTCGTACGGGATGTGCAGCGCGTGGAAGATCTCGTCGTAGAACTCGTCGCTGATCAGCAGGTTGTGGATGGTCCGGAGGAAGTCGCCGGACTCGGCACCCTGGATGATGCGGTGGTCGTACGTCGAGGTCAGCGTCATGAGCTTGCCGACGCCGATCTCGGCCAGACGCTCGTCGCTCGCGCCCTGGAACTCGGCGGGGTATTCCATCGCGCCGGCACCGATGATGGCGCCCTGGCCGTTCATCAGACGCGGCACGGAGTGCACGGTGCCGATGCCGCCGGGGTTGGTCAGCGAGATCGTGACACCCGAGAAGTCCTCGGCGGTGAGCTTGCCGTCACGCGCGCGCCGGACGATGTCCTCGTAGGCGCTGTAGAACTGCGTGAAGTTGTGGGTGTCGGTGTTCTTGATCGCGGCGACGACGAGGGACCGGCTGCCGTCCTTGCCCGGCAGGTCGATGGCCAGACCGAGGTTGGTGTGTGCGGGGGTGACCGCGTTGGGCTTGCCGTCGATCTCGGCGAAGTGCCGGTTCATGTTCGGGAACGCCTTGACCGCCTGCACGATCGCGTAACCCAGCAGGTGCGTGAACGAGATCTTGCCGCCGCGGGTACGGGCGAGGTGGTTGTTGATGACGATCCGGTTGTCGAACATCAGCTTCGCAGGGATGGCGCGAACGCTGGTGGCGGTCGGAATGGCCAGCGAGGCCGACATGTTCTTGGCGACGGCAGCAGCTGCGCCGCGGAGAACCTTCGACTCTTCTACCGCAGGAGCGGGAGCGGACGCCTTCGCGTCCTTCGCCGCGGTCTCCTTCGCGGGTGCGGCCTTCTTGGGGGCCTCGGTCTTCGGGGCAGCAGCCTTCGGAGCTGCACCGTTGGGTGCAGTCTTGGGCGCGGCGCCGTTGGCCGTCTTGGTCTGAGGCTTGGGTGCGGTCTCGGACTCGGGAACCGGGGGAGTCGACGCCTTGGCGGAGGGAGCGGCAGCAGGTGCGGCGGTGGTGGTGCCGTTCGTGCCGTGTCCGTTGGCTGCGCCTGCCTTGGCGGCGGCGTCGGGAGAGTAATCCGTCAGGAATTCGTGCCAACTCGCGTCCACGGACGACGGATCGTCCTGGAAACGCTGGTACATCTCGTCAACCAACCACTGGTTCTGTCCGAACTGGGATGTAGAGCTGCTGCTCACGGCAGGTGTTCGCCTCGTTTCTATTTCGGTACCCGATCAGAGCG